>JAKOVA010000042.1 GCA_029782335.1 Actinomycetes bacterium
CACCCGCTGGGGTGAGCGTCCCATCGAGTTCGCGTGCGCCGTCGCGCTCTCGGCGCGCTTCGGGATCGACCTGGACCTCGCCGCCCTCACCCCCGAGGAGACGGCGATCCTCCGTCGGGCGGTCGCACTGGCCCGGCGCACTCAGCCCGTCGTGCAGCACGGCCGGTTGCAGCGGCTCGTCTCGCCCGTCGACGAGACGAGTTCGGGCCGGGCAGCGCTCGGCTACATGTCGGCCGACGCTCGCAACGCGGTGTTCTTCGCGTACCAGCTCGAGGCGGGCGACGCTTCGGCACCGACGCTCCGATTCACCGGACTCGACCCGTCCACCACCTACCGCGTCACCCACACCGATTTGCTCGGTGACCCCACCGTCGTCGGTCACCTGACCGGGTCGCAGCTCGAGGGCCGCGGCGTGGCCTGGCCGCTCGACGCGCCGCTGCGTGCGGCGATCTGGGAAGTGGTGGCCGAGCCCTGATCGGGCGTAGCTCAGAGCGTCACCCGCACCGGCTTCGTCGAGCCGCTCCCGCGACCCCGACCAAGCTGTCCATCGCCTTCGGCTCCCCAGCAACGAACGTCGCTGCGGCCGACGAGGGCGCACGTGTGGAAGGTGCCGACGGCGACGTCGCGGACGTCGCGGAGGTCGACCTCGACCGGCCTCGGCCGCGCCGCGGCGGCCTTGGAGCCGCTCGTCTGGCCGAAGACATCGTCGCCCCAGCACGACAACCGCCCGCCTCGCTCCACCGCACATCCCGACCAGTCACCGATCGACAACTGTTCGACGTGGTCGAGGCCGATGACCGTCGACGGCGCGACCGCGTCGGCGATCACTCCGACGCCGAGTTGCCCGCGGTTCGAGCGACCCCAACACGTGACCGTGCCCGCTCGAAGTCGAGCGCACGCGTGCGCTTCCGCCGCGACGACCTCGATGGCGTCTTTCACTCCCGGCACGCGCTGGGGGGTCGGGTTGGAGCTCGACAGCGTCGCGCTGCCGATCTCCCCGGAAAGATTGGAGCCCCAACACCAGACCCCACCGTTGCGGGCCAGCGCACACGACAGCCGGTCGGCCACCGAGACAGAGCGGATCGCGGGAAGTCCACCGACTGCAACCGGCCGACGACGGCTCGCGCCGCGCACACCGAGCTGGCCGGCGTCGTTCGCACCCCAGCAGACGACCGACGCGTCGTCGCGGACCGCGCAGCTGTGATCGGCGGCGACCGCAATCACCACCGCTGCGCTCTGGGCTGCGTCGGTCGCGGTCGCCGTGCCGCCACCCCAACACCGGGCGTCACCGTCCTCGATCGCGCACACGCGTCCGCCACCGGCGGTGAGGTCGGTCGCGTCAGCAACCGCCGCGCCGCCGTCCGCGCTCCCGAGTTGGCCGCCCGCAGCCGAACCCCAGCACCGCACGTCGCCACCGTCGAGGCGCGCACATGTTGCGAGACCCGAGCTCACGAGCTGCTTCACGCTCCCGTCACCACCACCGTCGCTTCCCGTCGCGAACAGGGCGACCAACGCTGCGGCGACGAGTGCGACCACGATCACCCCGACGAGCGCTCGGCGTCGACGGATCTGCCGGCGCCGGGCCTGGCGCTGAGCGTCCCGGGACGTGCGACGGGGCAGCGACGGCTCTGGGTCGTCCCGCGGCTCGGGCTCAGGCCGCGGATCGACACCGACCTCCGGCCGCGCCTCTGCGCGCGGCTCAACCTCCGGCTCTGCGCGCGACTCAACCTCCGGCTCCGGCTGCGGCTGCGGCTCTGCGCGCACCTCCGGCTGCGGCTCTGCGCGCACCTCCGGCTGCGGCTCTGCGCGCCCCTGAGGCTCGCGCGGCGCGTCGGATTCAGCTTCGACCGGACGTGCCTCAGCCGGTTCCCGTTGCAGCCTCGGTACCCACTCGAGGTCGCGCCGCCGCACGTTGTTCGTCCAGCGATGCCCGTTCCAGAACCGATACAGGTCGGGGTCGTGTGGGTCGTCGTACCAGCCGGCCTCGGGTGCGTCCTCAGCCACGGTCCACCCCCACCACGAGTTGGGCGACACCGACCGCCGACCGCGGTGCGTCGTCGCCGGCGGGGCGAACCTCGATCGCCGCCGGCCCGGTATGAACGGTCAGCGGCAGGGCGCTCGTCACTTTGAATCCGGCGGATGATCCCTCCGGGGTCGCCTGCGCGAGGAGGAGCCGTTCGTCGCCCTGCACCACCTCCACCGACAACAACCCGGCGTAGGGAGCGCGCCCGCTACAGGAGGCCCGGAACTTCGAAGCCTCGATCTCCACCGCCGCGCCGACCGGCACCATCACCGCCGTTCCCACCTTCTGCGAGCGGCCCGGGGCGGAGAGCGTCACCTCGGGTTGGCATGACGGGGAAGTTCGGCGTGAGGTCGCGCGCTCCTCGGAACAGGCGACCAACACGGCCGCGCACAACGCCGCGCACAACAACGCCACACCAGCGGCCGTCACCCCCCTGAATCGTCCGCCGCGGGTCCGGTTCACCGCAGGATCCACCGCCGCATTCTCGCCCGAGCGTCTCATGGCCGCCATTGCGCTGCCGATAGGTTGCCGATGTCTGTCCGGGGCGAGCGCGGCTTCACGCTGATCGAGTTGATGGTCGTCGTCCTCGTCGTCGGCATCCTGATGTCGATCGCGGTGCCGACATTCCTCGGGGCACGGAGCCGAGCGCAAGACACCGTCGCGAAAAGTTCGTTGCATCTCGCGCTGAGCGTCGCCGCCGCAGAGCCTTCGGCGCCCATCAACGCTGAGGGAATGGCGAAGTTGGAGCGCTCGCTCGAGTTCGTCCGGGCGCGGCAGAGTTCGACCGGTCCGAAGGTGCTCAGCATCGCGGTGAGCGATGAGCGCTGGGCAGCGGCCGCCCTCTCCGACAGCGGAACCTGCTTCTGGGTCTCGACCGACTTCATCTCGAAGCCCGACGAAGGCAGTCGATCGGGCGACCAGTGTTCCGGATCCGACGTCCTGCCGGACGGCGGTGATGACGGCGACGGTCGCTCGGCGGTAACCGGTGGGCTCGAGAGCCCCCCACCCGGAGGCGGTGGGCCGTCCGGACCTTCCTACGACCAGGCCGTCCTCGGCTCCGGGTCGCTCGTGGCCTACTGGCGGCTCGAGCCCTCCGACGGTGGTACCGCTGTGGACTCGGGTCCCTACGGTTTCAACGGCACCTACACGCCCGCCGCGCAGGTCTCGGGGGCTCCCGCCGTCGCCGCTTCGTGGGGCTCGCTCCACACCGGCCCCGGCGCGTATGTCAACCTGCCGTTGATCGACGTCGACTGGTCCGGCGGTCTCACGATCGCGGCGTGGGTCCGGCCGGAGGGGCCGGGCTTCTACGACCGGATCCTCGAACTCTCGAACGGCCCGGGGGCGGATGGCATCTGGTTCGGTCGGACGATGAACCAGTCACGAATCGCGTTCGAGGTCCGCCCGAAGGGCACTGGCGTCAATCCGATCGCCGCGCCGAGCGGCTCCCTCAGCGACGGGATCTGGCAGTTCCAGGCCGTCACGGTGACCCCGGCGGGATCGGTGACCCTCTACCGGAACGCGAAGATCCTCGCGACCGGCCAGTCCCCCACCATGCCGGTCCCCGGCGCACGTGGCATCAACTTCATCGGGCGCTCCGCTTGGCAGAACGAGCCCGAGTTCCGAGGCCTGATCGACGAAGTCTCGGTGTGGAACCGCCCGCTTGCCGCCGCCGAGCTGAGCAGCATCTACAAGGCCGGGATGACACCGTGAGCACACCGAGGAGATCACTCAAGACCGATGCCGGCCCGACCGACCACAGATCGGTGAGCGGAACCGCCGAAGTTCCACGCCGCCGCCTGCTCGCATGGGGTGGCATCGGCGCAACCGCGCTCGCACTCGGTACTGCATCGACCGCGTCGGCAGCATCCAGCGCATCGTCCGCGGCCGCGTCGGCGACCGGAGCGACGACGATGTGGCGCCTGGAGCACGACTGGGGGTTCCCGCTCTCCCCATCCGGTCGCAGCGCGTGTAGCTGCCGGGCGTGCGTCTCCCACGGCACCAACAAGCTGTTCTTCAGCAGGGCGGCCGCGGAGAACGGTCGGGCCCACCCGGGATGCTGCTGTCTCGCAACCCCGATCCACCTGGGCGACAACCTCGACGAGCTCCGCGCCCTCAGCACGGACGGCGAATCGGTCGACCGACGCCGCCCCGAGGTTCGGGCAGCACTGCGTCGCTTGGAGCGACGGCGGTAGTCGAGGCGGCGAGGAAGCCTCGCACTGACATCCGGCCGTGCTCTACGGGGTACGGATCATGTCGGTGCGGGGTTCCCCCGCCGCCTCGACATAGCCAATCCCCGGGGGCCCGTCGCCGCGGGTGCGCCGAGCGTTCCCCCGTGCTAAACGTGGCCCTTCCCCGGGGAGGCGTCACGATGACTGAACGGACCGACACCACCGAGGTCCTCGAAGCACTACGAGGTGCCGTTGGCGAGGCGTTCGTGGCCTCCGGCGACGACATCAATCCCGACCTCACCCACGACGAGTGCCTGACGAGCGACGCCGTGGTTCCGCTCGCGGTGGTCCGACCGGCCTCGACCGCCGAGGTGGCCGACGTGATGCGGATCGCGTCACGACACGGCGTCCCCGTCACGGCGCGTGGTTCCGGAACGGGTCTCTCCGGCGCCGCGATCCCCCGCACCGACGGGATCCTCGTCGCGTTCGATCGGATGTCGGCGGTACTCGAGATCGACACCGACAACCACACCGCCACCATCCAGCCCGGCTTGACCCTCGACGTGTTCGACGAGGCGTTGGCGCCCCTCGGCCTCGTCTATCCGGTGTTTCCCGGCGAGTACTCCGCGAGTCTCGGGGGCAACGTCAACACGAACGCCGGCGGCATGCGTGCGGTGAAGTACGGAGTAACCCGCCACCACGTCCTGGGTCTCGAGTTGGTGTTGGCCGACGGCACCGTGATGCGAACCGGCGGCAAGTACGTGAAGTCGTCCACCGGCTACGACCTCACCCAGTTGGTGATCGGGTCCGAGGGCACGCTCGCGTTGGTCACCGAGGTCACGGTGAAGCTCCAGCCGCGGCTCCCACACGCCGCCACCGTGCTGGCGCCGTTCGCAACCCTCGATGGGGTCACCGCTGCGGTCCCGCGGGTGGTCGACTCCGGAATCGGGCCGCGGGTGCTCGAGTACATCGACCTGCTCACGATGTCGGCGATGACGGCCTCCTCCGGCTTGGAGCTGGGCATCCCCGACGACATCCGCAACCAGGCACTCGCCTACCTGGTGGTGGTGCTGGAATCCGCGCACCCGGATCGACTCGACGCCGACGTCGAAGCGCTCGGCACGCAGCTGGCGGAACTCGGCGCCATGGACGTCTACGTGCTGCCGGAGGCCGCCGCCGGGCAGATCATCGAGCTGCGCGAGCGTGCCTTCTGGTTGGCGAAGGCCAACGGCGCCAACGACGTGGTCGACACGGTGGTACCCCGCGCGACGATCCCGCGCTTCATGGCGAAGGTGTCCGCGATCGCCGAGGAGACCGGCTCGTGGATCGCCGGATGCGGACACGCCGGCGACGGCAACGTGCACCTCGGGATCTTCCAGGCGGATCCGGCCACCCGGAGCCAGGTGTTGCGAGCCATCTTCGAGGCTGCCGTCGACGTCGGGGGAACCATCTCGGGTGAGCACGGCCTCGGCCACGCGAAGCGTCCGTACTTCCTCGACCTCGAAGACCCCGCGAAGGTTGAGCTGATGCGTCGCGTCAAGGCGGCGTTCGACCCCGACGGCATCCTCAACCCGGGCGTGATCTTCTGACCTCAGCGGCATCTGCCGGTTCCATCCACTCCGATCGGAGACCTCACCCATGAACGGCGCACAGGCACTCATTCGCACCCTCGTCGACTCGGGCGTCGACGTGTGCTTCTCCAATCCGGGCACCTCCGAAATGCATTTCGTCGCGGCCCTCGATCAGGTCCCCGAGATGCGCGGGGTGCTCGGTCTGTTCGAGGGTGTGGTGACCGGCGCCGCCGACGGTTACGCCCGGATGGCCGGACGGCCCGCCGCAACGTTGCTGCACCTCGGCCCCGGGCTCGGCAACGGCCTGGCGAACCTGCACAACGCCCGACGCGCCCACACGCCGGTGGTGAACATCGTGGGCGACCACGCGACCTACCACAAGCAGTACGACGCGCCCCTCGAGTCCGACATCGACGCGATCGCCTCCGCCGTTTCGGGCTGGATCCGTCATTCGAGCGCTCCCGACCGCGTCGCCGCCGACGCCGCCGACGCGGTGGCCGCGGCGATGTCTCCGCCCGGTCAGGTGGCAACGCTGGTGCTGCCCGCCGACGTGTGCTGGCTGCCCGCCTCGGGTGCCGCAGCACCGGTGGCGGCACCCACAGCATCCGCGGTTCCCGCCGATCGGATCGATGAGGTCGCCAAGGTGCTGCGCAGCGGGGAGGCGACCGGCATCCTCATCGGCGGGCGGGTGATGGGCGAAGCCGGTCAACGTGCCGCTGCGCGGGTCGCAGCGGCGTCCGGAGCGCGGCTGCTGAGCGAGACCTTCTCGGCCCGCCAGGCGCGGGGCGCGGGGCTCCCCTCGATCGACCGGCTCGCCTACCTGGCCGAGTTCGCCCAGATGCAGCTCGACGGGATCGCGCACCTGATCCTCGTCGACGCCGCAGCACCCGTGTCGTTCTTCGCGTACCCCGACAAGGCATCGGTACTGACCCCCGAGGGGTGCCACGTTCACCGCTTGGCGGCCGGCGCCGAAGACCCGGTCGCAGCGTTGGAGGCCCTCGCCGACGCGCTGGGCGCGGAGGCCGACGTGCTGAGCGTCGCCGCGTCCCGTCCTGAGCGGCCCTCTGGCGCCTTGACCTCCGAGACGCTCGGAGCAGCGATCGGAGCGGTACTGCCCGAAGGGGCGATCGTGGCAGACGAGGCGAACACCTCTGGCCTCTTCATCCCCGCCGCCACCGCGGGTGCGCCGCGCCACGATTGGATGACCCTGACCGGGGGTGCGATCGGCATCGGACTTCCGATGGCATTGGGCGCGTCGATCGCTTGTCCCGATCGTCCGGTGCTGGCCCTCCAGGCCGACGGCTCGGCGATGTACACGCTCCAGGCGCTGTGGACGATGGCGCGCGAGTCGTGCGACGTCACCACCGTCATCGCGAACAACGGCAGCTACGCGGTGCTGAACATGGAGCTGAGCCGTGTCGGCGCCGAGGCCGGCGGCCCGAAGGCCCGTGAGATGCTCGACCTGCACGGCCCCGACCTCGACTTCGTGGCGCTGTCGCGTGGTATGGGGGTTCCCGCGGAGCGTGTGGAGACGGCCGAGGCGTTGACCGCGGCGCTTGAGCGGGCGATCGCGGAGCCCGGCCCACATCTCATCGACGCGGTCGTTCCGCCGCTTGGACTCTGACGATCGCCGCGACGTGCCGGTCGGGGCGGGTCGTTTCGCGCCCTCCCCGACGGGACCGCTGCACCTCGGGAACCTCCGCACGGCGCTCGTCGCGTGGCTCGACGCCCGCTCCAGCGGTCGACGGTTTCTCGTTCGGATGGAGGACCTCGACCGGGTGACGTCGTCGCCGGTCCACGAGCGCGGCCAACTCGCGGACCTCGCCGCGTTGGGCCTCGACTGGGACGGCGAGGTGGTCCGACAGTCCGACCGTTTCGGGTTGCACCACGAGGCCATCGCGGCGCTCACCGCCGCCGGGCTCACCTATCCCTGTTTCTGCACGCGACGCGAAGTGCTCGAGGCCGCTTCGGCGCCACACGGCGTGCCGGGCCGCTACCCGGGAACCTGCCGAAACCTCGGCGCTGCCACGCGCGCCGAGCGAGCAGCGGCGGGTCGTCCGGCGGCGCTGAGGCTCCGCACCGATGCCGAGACGGTCCGGTTCCACGACGAGGTGCTCGGAGACGTGGAGGGACCGGTGGACGACATCGTGATCCGCCGCAACGACGGCGTGCCCGCCTACCACCTGGCGGTGGTCGTCGACGACAACGACCAGGGTGTGGATCGTGTGGTCCGCGGTGACGATCTCGCCGCGACGACACCGTCTCAGATCCATCTGCTGCGACTCCTCGGCAAGCCCGTTCCCGCCTACGCGCACGTGCCGCTCGTTCTCGGCGACGACGGCGAGCGACTCGCGAAACGTCATGGCGCGGTCACCCTCGCACAGCTCGGTGGGGACGCTGGCTCGGTTCGGGCGGCGCTCGCCGTGTCGCTGGGCCTCGCCGCTCCTGACGAACGCCCCACCGCAGCCGAGTTGCTCGAGCGCTTCGAACGGCCACCGCGCTGGGGCGCCGGCGCGGCGGTGTGGCGTTCCCGTCGCTCCGAGATGGCGCTCGGCGCGCCACCGGAATGCGGCGAGCCTCGCGGCCGTTGAATGCGACATGGCACTCGAACCGACCGTCAAAGCGCTCGCCCAAGGAAAGAACTTCGGGGCGGTCACCGTCCAACTGCCCTCTGGGGCGGCGGCAACGCAGATCATGTGGGTCGACGCGGACGACGACCATGTGATCTTCAACACCGAGGTCGAGCGGGCGAAGTTCAAGGCGATCACGGCGAACCCACGGGTCACCGTGACGATCTGGGACGCAGAGAACCCCTACCACTACGCGGAGGTGCGAGGTCGGGTCACCGAGACCGACGACAGCGACGCCGCCCGCGCCCACATCGACGCCTTGGCGAAGAAGTATCAGGGCGTCGACGAGTACCAGAACCCGATCGGGTCGCGGCGGGTGATCGTCAAGGTCACCCCGGAGCGACAACGCGTCCAGTAGCGAACACGCAGCCGATGCCGCGAAGGTCGCCGAGGCCGGTGCCCATTTTGTTCATCACGTAGGCAACGCTGGTTCGGGTGTCTCGGTCGATCAGCGCGATCGACCCTCCCCATCCGCCCCAGAAGAACGCCCGGCCGCTTCTGCTGAGCGGAGTCGACTCGCTCATCAGCCCGAACCCGATGCCGTATCGCATCGGCCAGTTGAGTACCTCGTCGAACCCGTCGGTTTGGACGTCGAGCACCCGGTCGAGCGTGTCGGTCGAAAGCAGCCGCACCCCGTCGAGCTCGCCGTCGCAGGCGAGCGCCGCATGGATCCGGGCAACCGAGCGGGCGTTGCCCGTTCCGCCTGCCGCCGGGATCTCCGCGGCGCGCCACCACCGCTCGTTCGGCTCTGCGCCAGTCACCGGACAGCTCGCCATCACCCGGTTTCCCAGCGACGTCCCGGCGTCGCCGGTCAGGGCGTTGGAATCCCCGGCGATGACCGGCGGGATCAACTCGGCCACACGCGGCTCGTCGCCTTCGGGGAGCCCGATGTGGAAATCCGCGCCGAGGGGCCCCGCGACCTCGTCCGCGAAGTACCGGCCGATGCTGCGACCGGTCACCCGGCGGATGATCTCGCCCTCGAGGTAGCCCTGGGTGAAGGCGTGATAGCCGGAGCGGGAGCCCGGCTCCCACAGTGGCGCCTGAGCGGCGAGCTGCGCCGTCACCGCATCCCAGTCTGCGAGGGCGCGCGGCTCGATCGGCGGGTCCCACCCGGGGAGCCCCGCGCTGTGCGCCAGGACGTGACGAACGAGCACGCCGTCTTTGCCGTTCGCGGCGAACTCCGGCCAGTAGGTCGCGACCGGTGCGTCGAGGTCGATGAGGCCACGGTCGGCCGCCATGAGCATCACGATCGCGGCCATTGTCTTGGTGGTCGACCAGACGTTGACGATCGTGTCGCGCTCCCAGGGTCGGCCGGCGGTGTCGGCGTCGCCGCCCCAGAGATCGACGACGACCTCGCCCTCACGGGTGACACACAACGAGGCGCCGAGTTCGTGACCCGCGTCGAAGTTCGCTTCGAAGGCTTCCCGCACCGGCTCGAAACCGTCCGCGCAGCTCCCGTGGATCTCGACCATTCCTGCCCCCTGTCATGCGCCGGATGTCACCAGACCGGGGGAGACTACGCCCACCCGCGCGTCGGGCGGTCAGCAGTTGCCCGCTGCCACGTCGCCCGCCAACGCTGCGCTGAGCACGCTCGCCGGAATGGCGAGTGCTCGACCGCTGCCGTGCTCGGCCGCGTACACCAGGCCCACGAGCCGTCCCTTCCGGTCGAGCACCGCGCCGCCGGAGTCACCCGGCGCGACGCGCACGTCGAGGCGCATCGCAACGGGTGGGTCGCCGGCGCCGGTCCCACGCACGTAGGCCGAGACGCGTGCGTCCCGCACCCGGACCGCTCCCCCCGAAGCACCCGCCACCACCACCGCAGCGCCGACGGCCGGATCGTCCTGGCGACGGACGACCGACGCCCCGGCCCGCAGCGGCGCGGTCGCCACGTCGGTCGCGGTCGCCGACAGCACGGGACCGACGCGCCGGGCCCCACCGTTGGAGTCGACCACCGTGATCCGGCGTGCGCCGGCAGCGACGTGGGCGGCGGTCATCACCAAACCACTTCGGAGCACGACTCCCGTGCCCCGGAACTCGCCACGACAGCCTTGGGCCACCACACGCACCGTGGCAGACGAGGCGAGTTGATGGAGCGAATCGGGCGGTGAGCTCACCGGGCCGACCGCTGCCAACGGTGCAGAACCGGCGGTCCGGCCGTCGGTCACGGTCATCCAGATCGTCGCGAGCAGCACCCCGACCAACAGGCCGACCACCGCGACGAGCCCGTCGCTCGCCGGTCGATCATCCGCCACCCTCCGCACACCTCAGAGGGTACGACGTGCTATTTCACGGTGTCACATGGATGTTCGTAGCGGCTTCGAGGAGGCGGTCGGCGGCGGCGGTCGGCGGGAGCCGACGCTGCCTGACCAGGGCCTCCACCTCAGGGAGCAACGCCGCGACCTCAGGATCGGAGCGGAGGCCGTCGAGGAGGCGGTCCTCCACCATCGACCACATCCAGTGGATCTCCTGGTCCTGACGCCTCGCGGTCAACTCCCCGCTCTGTTCCATCGTCGAGCGATGCGCGCGGATCTGCTCCCAGATCTCCTCGAGTCCGCTGTTGTGGGCGCCGCTGCACGTGAGCACTGGCGGGACCCAACTCGCCGAGGCGGGCGACATCAACCGCACCGCCATCCGATAGTCGGCCGCCGCCCGATTGGCCGCGGCGACGTTGTCGCCGTCCGCCTTGTTGACGGCGATCAGGTCGGCCAACTCCAGGACGCCGCGCTTGATCCCCTGCAGTTCGTCGCCGGCGCCCGCCAACATCAGCACCAGGAAGAAGTCGACCATGTCGGCCACGATCGTTTCGGACTGCCCGACGCCGACCGTCTCGACCAACACGACGTCGTAGCCGGCCGCCTCGCACACGACGATCGTCTCCCGGGTCGTGCGCGTGACCCCGCCGAGGGTCTGGCCCGCAGGCGACGGCCGAACGAAGGCGACCGGGTCGTTCGCGAGCCGTTCCATTCGGGTCTTGTCCCCGAGGATCGATCCGCCGGTCCGCTGGCTGGTCGGGTCGACCGCCAGCACCGCGACCCGATGGCCGTCTGCGACCAGGTTCACCCCGAACTGGTCGATGAAGGTCGACTTCCCCACGCCGGGCACGCCGGTGATCCCGATCCGGTGCGCGCCACCGGCGTGCGGCAACAGCGCGGTGAGCATGCGCTGGGCGGCCTCGACCTGGTCGGCCCGACGACCCTCGACCAGCGTGATCGCACGACCGATCGACGCTCGGTCACCGGCGACGACGCCGTCGACGAGGCCGTCAACGTCGATCATCGGGCACCACGGAACGGGATCTCGCTCATGGGCACAGTCTGACCGCGACGCGGACCGGTAGGCTGCGCCACCCATGACGACGAGCGGAGTGCCGGGTGACTGGGTGGCGACCCTCGCCGATCGCGTCGTCGCAGCGGCCGCCGAGCGTGGCATCACGGGCCCGATCACCAGCGCATCGGGGATCAGTCCGTCGGGCCCGATCCACCTCGGCAACCTGCGGGAGATCATGGTCCCCCACCTCGTCCACGACGAGTTGCAGCGCCGCGGGGTCCCGAGTCGACACCTGCTGAGCTGGGACGACTACGACCGGCTCCGCAAGGTTCCGGCCGGCGTCGACCCGTCCTTCGCCGATCACGTCGGCCGCCCCCTCACCGCGATCCCCGACCCCGAGGGCTGCCACGACAGCTGGTCGGAGCACTTCAAGGCACCGTTCCGGGTGGCCCTCGAGCAACTCGGCGTCGAGATCGAGGAGATCTCCCAGACCGAGCAGTACCGGGCCGGCGCGTACCGTCGGGAGATTCTCGAGGCGATGGCTCGCCGCCGCGAGATCTTCGACGTCCTCGACCGCTACCGGACCCTCGCCCGCGACGCCGGAGCGGCCGACGACGACGGCGAGGAGACCGGCACGCTCGACGAACGCGAGCTTTACTCGCCGTATCGCCCCTACTGCCGGGCGTGTGGCCGCGACCTCACCACCGTCACGGCCTATGACGACGCGTCGACCGTCGTTTCCTACCGCTGCGAGTGCGGCCACACCGACGAGTTCCCCCTCGACACGATCGACCACGGCAAGCTGGTCTGGAAGGTCGACTGGCCGATGCGCTGGGCGTACGAGTCCGTCGTCTTCGAGGCCGGCGGCGTCGACCACTCCTCGCCGGGATCGAGCTTCACCGTCGGCTCCGAACTCGTGACGACGATCTACGGCGGACGCCCACCCGAGTACGTCGCCTACTCCTTCGTCGGCACCGACGGTGCAGCGAAGATGAGCAGTTCGCGCGGCGGCGCACCGACACCGGGCGACGCCCTCGCGGTGATCGAGGCACCGATTCTGCGCCGCCTCTACTGCCGCGAGCCGCGCAAGTCGTTCACCATCGCGTTCAACGACAAGATCGCCAACCTCTACGACGACTGGGATCGCCTCACGCGCCGGGTCGAGGCGGGCACGGCCGATCCCGCCGAGTCCGCGGCGCACACTCGTGCGTCGACGACCGCGGCCGCCACCCTGCCGATGACACCGAGGCCACTGCACTTCCGATCGCTCGCGTCGGTCGTCGACATCACCCAGGGCGACGAGGACCAGCTCCGACGCATCGCCGACGGGATGCTCACCGACGGCCCCCTCGCGGATCTCGACGAGTTGCGGCCGCGGCTCGACAAGGCGACCCACTGGGTGGAGACGTACCTCCCCGACGACGAGCGGACCCGTGTCCGGACCGAGCCCGACGTTGCGGCCCTCGCAGCGCTGGCGCCGCTCGACGCCGAGGCGATCGACCTGCTCCTCGACGGGCTCGACGAGCACTGGTCGCTCGACGCTCTGACCACCCTCGTCTACGGCGTTCCGAAACAGCAGCGCGGCGTACCGGTCGACTCCAAGGAGAAGGACCCCGAACTCCAAGCCGCGCAGCGGGCCTTCTTCGTCCTGCTGTACCGGCTGCTGATCGGCACCGAGACCGGCCCCCGCCTCCCGACGTTGCTGCTCGCGCTCGGCCCGGAACGAATCCGGTCACTGCTGCGGAGCCCGGCGTCGTGACCCGCCCGCACCGGCGTGGACCCGGGCGCCGAATCCCGCTGGGGCGCGGCGCCTGGCTGGCGACGTGGTGGTGGTTGTCGAGCACCTCGCTCGTCAGCGCCGCAGACGGCGGCCGATCAGCGGGCTCGACGTCGATCTGGGGTTCGCTCCTGGCGCTCGCCATCGGCCTGATCGCCGCGGTCGCCGGCGTCACTGCCGGGCGGGCGTGGAACACCCGGCGCCTTCGTCGCCGTCTCGACGACGAATAGCCGCCCCCGGACTTCGGGCACCACGATCGCCGTGACGAGGACGAGACGCAGCCCGAAGAGATACGGCAGCACGGCCCGGGCGACGTCCTCGCCCGCCAGCTCACGCCCGACGACGATGAAGATCCCCACGTAGATCACCAACTCGAGGGCGTAGAGGCGCAGCGCCCGTCGACGATCGACACCCAACAGCGCGACGAACGGCACCAGCCACAGCGTGTACTGGGGCGAGTACACACGGTTCGCGGCCAGGAACACGACCGTGCACGCAAAGCAGGCGGCCACGAGCCGCCCGGTGGATCCGTCGACACGCCGCGTGACGAGCACGGTGACCGTCGTGACGAGCGCAACGGCAACGGCCGACTGGAGCTGCGGGCTGTCGAGCTGTGGGAACACCAACTGCACGTACGCCCACACCGACTCCCAGTTCGGCGGTCGCATCGACTGCCACTCGTAGGGGTAGCGCCATCCCGACCACGACGCCACCATAAACGGGACGTTGAACAGCGCGATCGTCGTGACGAACCCGGCGAGCATCGGAACCGCTGGGCTCCGGCGACCTTCACGTCGCACGGCTGAGGCGACGAGGGGCAGCAGCCAGAAGCCCGGATAGATCTTCGTGACGACGGCGACGCCGAGCCACACGCCGCTCCAGCCGTAGCGCCGGCGGTCGAACGCCCACAACGAACCGACACCCGCCGCGATGACGAACGCGTCGTAGTTGTGGAACAGGAAGAGCCCGATGAGCGGAGCGGTCGCCCACGCCGACGCCGCCGATGCGCCCGCAAGGGAGGCGATGCCCGCACGGGTCGCCAGGTAGGCACCCAGCACGGCAAGCGCGTACCACGAGGCGAACACCGCGAGGCTGCCGCTGAGGGTCGCGAGGACGTACTGAATGACCCCGATCCCGCTCGGATAGGCGAAGTTCACATCGAGGTACGGCAGCAGACGGCCGCCGAGCCGTCGCACCTCGAAGATGACGCCGACATCGCTGAATGACCGGGGCCCCACGACGTGGGAGACGACCTCCAACGCCATCCCCGCGACCAGCATGCCGGCGGCTCGCGCGTCGAGAGCCGCGTTGCCGACGCGCCGGCGCGGGTCGCTCAGCTCACCGCAAATCGGTGTGGCCACAACCCCTCGATCGGCGGTCGCCCGAGCGCCGGTGACCGTCGAGGGTTCAGGACATCGTCCACCGGCGACCGTCCTCGCAGGTCACCACCTTGGAGGCGCTCAGGAAGCGCTCCCCGGTACATGCCGGCGTGATGCGATTCGCCCACGTCGTCGACGCCGTGTCGAGGACGTGGGCCACGTCGCCGACACCGTCCGGTGTCGACCAGAGCCCGACGCCGACCACCGTCGATCCGTCGCCCGAGAGTCGAGCATCGTCGACCGACACGAGCGAGAAGCGACCGTCGGGTGAAGCGATCTGCGTCGCCCCCGGAAGCGTGTGGCCGCTCGGGAGGTCGCGAACGTAGGTGCTCACCTGCGGGCCACTGGCCGGAAGCGGTGCCGTCGAACGCGACACGAAGGCGACCCGACGACCGTCGTCGGAGATCGACAGGCCGGTACTCGCGGTGGGGAGCTGCGCGCCGTCGTCGGCGACCGACACGCGCTGGGTGGTCTCGGTGGTGAGGTTCCGGACGAACACGTCCTCCACACCGTTGGTGTCGCCCGGCACCAACGTGGTGGCCGTCGAGTTGAAGAACAAGAGGTTGCCGTCCGCGGAGAGCTGCGCCTCGACAACCGGCAGGCTGGCGTCGACGAGCTTGTCTGCTTGCACGCCGGTGCTCGAAAGCGACGCCCTCGTGTAGGTGCGGGCACCGACGTCGTAGACGAAGTAGTCGCCCTGGCCGTTCGTGTCACCGACGACGAGGTTCGTCGCACCGGAGTAGACGGCGACACGGTCCCCGGCCGCCGAGATCGACAGGGGAATCACCGCCGCGTCGGGTTCCACGTCACCCGGCATCAGCCCGACCTGCTCGGTCGTGCCGCTGGTCAGGTCGCGGCGGTACATGCGCAGGACACCGGCATCGGTGCCCGGGTCGATCAGATCGGAGGCGTAGGACAAGAAGTAGGCGGCGTTGCCGTTGTCGGTCACGAGCGGCGATCCGCTGACGTCGTCGCCGGGGCCGGAACCGTCGGCGTTCGATGACAAGAGGGTGATCGTCCCCGTCGTCGTGTCGAGCACGAACGCGTCGGTCACGCCGTTGGTGTCACCGGCAACCAGGTTGGAGGCGCCCGATTCGGCGGCCACGTAGCGCCCGTCACGCGACACGGACGTCACGAGGATCGTCCCGTTGGGCGCGACGCCTCCGAGACCACTGAAGAGCTGCGTGGCGTTCAGCGGTCCCGGCAGCACCGGTGGCGCGGTGGTGGGTGGGGTGGTGGTGGTCGTCGTCCGGCTCGCGGCGATCGCCTTGAGGATCGCGATGGCCTGCGCGCGGGTCATCACCCGGCGCCACCGGCCCTTCTGGCAGCGCAACACGTGGGTGCCGTCGTTGCCCCAATCGGTGGTTCGACACCGCCGGCCGGCGCGCGCCGGTTGGCACCCGACGCCAACCAGCAACATGCAGGCGAGCAGACCAACGACGAACCTGGGTCGCATCACAACTCCCGGGGGAAGGCGGGCCCCGACGAGATGTCGTCGGGTGCGTTCGCACGCTATCGACTCAGCCGACGTTTCCCACGCCGCTGGGCCGCGCTGGGCTGCTGTCCCCGTTCTCAGACTTCGTGACGACAACACCCACCGTGTGGGGCGACAATGGGATCTCTCCCTCCAACGCCCCGCCGGATGGCGTGTCGTGCACCGGGCTCACCGCTTCGTCCCCGTGTCCGACAAGTCGTCCGGCGGGACCATTTTTCGCCGTCCGTCGGTCGAGGCGCTCAGCGCACTCCCCAACCGAAGCGGTGGGTGTGGATCCCGAAGTAGAGGAACGACTCCACCGAGTCGACACTCGGCAGCGGCCGGATTCCGTCGTTGATGAGATCGAGCAACGCCCCCGGGTCCTCGGCGATGACCTCGACGAGCAGGTCGAAGGAGCCCGAGGTCATCACGATGTAGATCACGCCGTCGAGCGCGCTGACGGCATCCGCGGTTTCGCGGACGTCGCCACTGACGCGGATCCCCAGCATCGCGACGGTCGGGTACCCCATCGCCGTTGGGTCGGTGACACCGACGACCTGCAACATGCCGCTGTCGAGCAGCCGCTGGACGCGCTGGCGGGTCGCTGCCGGCGACATTCCGATCTGCTCGCCGAGGTCGGCATAGGACATGCGGCCGTCGGTCTGCAGGTGGGTGATGATCGCCTTGTCGAGATCGTCGAGGGCCACGCGACGCGGTCGCGGTCGAGGCTGCGGTCGTGCCGTCACGTCACCCCACGAGGGCGTGGCTCACCAGGCGCTCGACGGCGCCACGGAACATTTGGGTGTGTGCCTCCACGTCTTCGAACGAGTGGCGGGGCGACATCAGCGCCATGTTGTGGAACGGCGTCATCAGGATCCCCTCGTTCAGGGCGACCAGGTGAAGGTACTCGTCGAGATCTTCGTCCACCGCCGCGGCCGCGTCACGACCGTTCCGTGGCGGCGTGCAGAACCAGTACTCGGCTCGGGCACCCAGCTGTTGGACGCACCACGGCAGATCGAGCTCCTCGATGACCTGCGCGACACCGTCGGTCCAGGCGGTGGCGAGGGGGATCATGCGGTCGAAATCTTCCTGCCGCAGCGTGCTCGACAGCGTCGCCCGCACCGCCGCAAGGGCCATCGCGTTCCCCGTCAGCGTTCCGCCGATGCCCGAGACATCGATGTCGTGTCGGCCATTGAACGACGAGACCCGCTCGGCGAGCGCGGCGGTCATCCCGTAGGCGGCCGCCGGTACGCCGCCACCGATCGTCTTGCCGATGACGAACACATCGGGCCGCAGACCCCACTCGGCGGTCGCGCCGCCGGGTCCCGCGCAGATCGTGTGGGTCTCATCGATGATGAGCAAGGTCCCGGTCTCATCGCAGAGGCGTCGCAGGCCCTCGTGGAACCCCGGGTCGGGGAGGATGATCCCGATATTGGTCATCGCCGGTTCCGCGAGCACTGCCGCGACCTCGCCACGCCGCAGCACCTCGGCGACAGCGTCGAGATCGTTGAACTGCACCACCTCGGTGGTTGCCGACGGATCGACCGGCGCCCCGATGCTGCCGGGCCGGGCGACGACGCGTCCCTCGTCGTCGAGGGTGGCGAGCGCTTCGTCGAGCGTGCCGTGGTAGCACCAGTCGAACACCAGCACCTTGGATCGCCCGGTCACCGATCGTGCGAGGCGGAGCGCGAAGCGGTTCGCGTCGGTGGCGCTCATCGCCATCTGCCAGACGGGGAGACCGAAACGCGCCGCCAGCTCGGCGGCGACAGGGGCCGCGTCGGCGCTCGGGAGCATCGTGGTGATCCCGCGGCGCGCCTGGGTCGCAACGGCATCCGCGACCTGGGGCAACGCGTGGCCGGCCATCGCGCCGGTGTCACCGAGGCAGAAGTCGACGTAGCGATGGCCGTCAACGTCGACGAACCCGCTGCCTTCCGCCCGGTCGAAGACGATCGGGAAGGCTCCAGGCCAACGCGTCATCCACGGCATCGGGACGCCGCCCAGCAGATGCACCCCGGCCTCCTCGGCGAGGCGGGCAGAGGTCGGGTGCAGCTCGACGAAGCGCGCTTCTTCCTCAGCGATGAGACGACGGATCCAACTGCGATCAATCTCCATGATCACAGGATCGGATGCTTGTGCGCTTGTGTCAAGCGATCCGCTTGTGAAACGACGTTCAAACCATCGAAATCGCTTGCAGGAGTTGTCGGGCGCTAGCCCAGGTCGTAGCCCCGGGCCGACGCGAGCAGATCGAGCAGCTCGGAGGCTGCTTCGCCAATGACCGTTCCCGGCGGGAAAATCGCCGCGGCGCCGGCCGCACGCAGCTCGTCGAAGTCCTGCGGTGGGATCACTCCACCCACCACGACGAGAATGTCGCCGCGTCCGAGCGCCTCGAGCTCGGCGCGGAGCTCGGGCACCAGGGTCAGGTGTCCCGCCGCGAGGGTCGATGCTCCAACGACGTGGACGTCGTTCTCCACGGCCTGGCGTGCGACTTCGGCGGGCGTCGCGAACAGCGGACCAATGTCGACCACGAACCCCAGATCGGCGTAGCCGGTGGCGACCACCTTCTGGCCGCGGTCGTGGCCGTCCTGGCCCATCTTGGCCACCAGGACGCGAGGCCGGCGGCCGTCGAGTTCTTCGAATCGGGCGACCCGTCGACGCACCGATGCCACCGAGCTGTTGTCGTCGCCCATCTCGCTCCGATAGATCCCCGAGATCGAGCGGATCTCGGCCCGATGCCGTCCGTACACCTTCTCGAGCGCTTCGGAGATCTCACCGACGGTCGCCTTCGCCCGGGCTGCGTCCACTGCCAACGCCAAGAGATTCGTGTCGGCTCCACTGGGAGCCCCGGCGGCTGCGGTCAACGCGCTCAACGTCCGCTCGACCTCCGCCGAATCCCGCTCGGCGCGCAGGCGTTCGAGCTTCGCGAGCTGCCCGTCGCGGACCGCGCGATTGTCGACCTTGAGCACGTCGACGTGCTCCTCATCGTCGAGACGGTAGGAGTTCACCCCGATCACCGACTGGCGGCCCGAGTCGATCCTCGCCTGGGTACGGGCGGCGGCCTCCTCGATGCGCAGCTTCGGGATGCCGGCGTCGATGGCCTTCGCCATCCCGCCGAGCGACTCGACCTCCTCGATGTGGGACCACGCCCGCTGCGCCAGCTCAGCGGTGAGCCGCTCGACGTAGTAGCTGCCGCCCCACGGGTCGATCACCGAGCAGGTACCCGACTCCTGTTGGATGAACAACTGGGTGTTGCGGGCGATCCGAGCCGAGAAGTCGGTCGGCAACGCCAGCGCCTCGTCGAGGGCGTTGGTGTGGAGCGACTGGGTGTGGCCCTGAGTCGACGCCATCGCCTCGATGCAGGTGCGGATCACGTTGTTGTAGACGTCCTGAGCGGTGAGCGACCAGCCGCTCGTCTGGCTGTGGGTCCGCAACGACAGCGACTTGGTGTTCTTCGGGTCGAAGCCGGCGACGAGCTTCGACCACAACAGACGCGCCGCGCGCATCTTCGCGATCTCCATGAAGAAGTTCATCCCGATCGCCCAGAAGAACGACAGCCGCGGCGCGAACGCGTCGACGTCGAGGCCGGCGTCGACCCCCGCGCGGAGGTACTCGAGCCCATCCGCGAGCGTGTAGCCCAGTTCCAGATCCGCGGTCGCGCCGGCTTCCTGCATGTGGTAGCCGGAGATCGAGATCGAGTTGAACTTCGGCATCCGCTGGGAGGTGAAGGCGAAGATGTCGGAGATGATCCGCATCGACGGCGCCGGCGGGTAGATGTAGGTGTTGCGGACCATGAACTCCTTGAGGATGTCGTTCTGGATGGTCCCGGCGAGCTGCTCGGGCGGAACACCCTGCTCCTCGCCCGCCACGATGAACAGGGCGAGGATCGGCAACACCGCGCCGTTCATCGTCATCGACACCGACATCTGATCGAGGGGGATCCCTTCGAACAGCGTGCGCATGTCGTAGATCGAGTCGATCGCCACGCCCGCCATACCGACGTCGCCGGCGACCCGTGGGTGGTCCGAGTCGTAGCCGCGGTGCGTCGCGAGGTCGAACGCGACCGACAGGCCCTTCTGTCCCTGCGCGAGGTTGCGCCGGTAGAAGGCGTTGGAGTCCTCCGCTGTGGAGAACCCCGCGTACTGGCGGATGGTCCACGGCTGGTTCACGTACATCGTCGGGTACGGGCCGCGGAGGAACGGGGTGACCCCGGGATACGTCTCGAGGAAGTCCAGGCCATCGAGGTCGGCCGCCGAGTACAGGGCTGCGACATCAATCCCCTCGGGGGTCGCCCACACGCCGGCGTCGCCGTTCGCCGCCTCGGCCACGCTCGCCTCCCATCCGGCACGTGTGGTCGCTGGCGCCGCCGGCGGGAGCGTCGTGTTCGCGAAGCTCGGGATGCTGCTCATCGGGTTGCCTCCAACAGATCGAGGGCGCTGCTCAGCGAACCCACCACATCGACACCGACGTGGACGAACTCGTCGACGCCTGCCGCCTCGTACGCGCCACGGGCGTCACCGGGGTTCCCCGCCAGATACACCCGTTCCGCGCCGGCCGCCTTGAGCGCCGCCGCCGTTGATTCGGCGAGATCGGCGTACACGGCGTCGGACGAGCACAGACAGGCGATTCGAGCGCCGCTCGACTCGAACGCGCTGGCGGCTGCCGCGGCATCGGCGAAGCCGTCGTTCGTGAGGGCCCGAACCCCGCCGGCCTCGAAGAAGTTCTTGGCCCAGGTGGCACGCGCGGTGTGGGTGGCGATGGATCCGAGGTTCGCGAGGAAGATCGTCGGGTCGCTCGCCGCAGCACGGTCTCGCAGCGCTTCAAACGCTTCTGCATCGCGGTGGCGCACCTGTGGTGCGGCGGCGCCGCTTCGCTGGGGGCGCTGCAACGGTTCCTCGTCGATCAGCGGGAACTCGCTCACCCCCGTCACCGGCACTCGCCGGGTGGCGAGCGCACCCTCGCGTGCCCGCCAGGCCCCGTCGATCTTGGCCGCCCACGAGCCGTCCGCCAGCACCGCCGCCATGGCCCCGTCGGCCTCGATGCCGGCGAAGAGTTCCCACGCCACATGCGCGAGTTGCTCGGTCAGGGTCTCGACGTACCACGACCCGCCGGCCGGGTCGAGCACGCGACCGACGTTCGATTCCTCCTGCAGCAACAGGTGGGTGTTGCGGGCGAGTCGACGACCGAACTCGTCGGGCACCCCCAGTTCCGAATCGAAGGATCGGGCGAGGATCGAGTCGGCGCCACCGAGTGCCGACGCGAAGGTCGCCGAGGTGACCCGCAGCAGGTTCACCCATGGGTCGCGCCGCGTCATCATCCGCGCTGCCGTCGAGACGTGCAGTCGGAGGCCCCGCCCGTCGGCTGCGACACCGCACTCGGCGAGCATCGCCGCCCAAACCCGCCGCGCCGCCCGGCACAACGTGATGCCGCCGAAAAAGTCGGCGTCGAGCGAGAGGTGGACCTCGATCTGCGACGCCGCCGTCGTGGGATCAAGACCCTCCGCGTCCATCGCCCGCAGGTAGGCGGCTCCGGTGGCGAGCATCGCCGCGAGCTGCTGGGCGGGGGTCGCCCCGGCGTCGACGTAGCGCCCAGCATCCACCACGAAGGCCCGCACCCGTGGGTGGTCCGCGGCGCATGACACCGCAGCGGCGCTCGCCGCGGCGAGACCATCGGGATCTCCGGTGCCGAGTGGGTCGAAGCCGAGCGAGCCCGACACCGCGTCGCCGGCGAGGCCGCGGCGGGACCACACCGCTCGGAGCCATTCGGCGTGGCGCGCGGCATCGGTGTGTGGCGCCACCACCACCGGCAGCATCTCGAGGTGCACGCCTTCGAGGAGGCGGTCCAACTCGTCAGCCGAGTTCACCTTCACACCGTCGTCGCCGAGGTGCAGCAGCAGACTGCTCGCACCTCGCAGCAGCTCGTCGAGCGCGATCCGGTTCGCGGTGGCGACATCGGGATGGTCGACCGACACGGCCACGTCCCACCGACCGTCGTCCCGCGGCGTCGCGCCCGCTCCCCTGGTGAAGGGGTCGCTGCCGGGGAAACCCGCCGCGTCGGGCGGAGCATCGCCGCGCACGTACAACGGCTGGACCTCGATGCCGTCGGCCGTGCGAGAGACCAGCTTCTTGTGGAAATCGGCGCCCTTGAGGACCTTCTCGACGAGGGACATCCACTCGTCGCGGCTGGGCGCGGGAAAGTCGGCTGCGAGCGGTAGCACCGTGTGAGGCTACGTCAGCACCTGACGACCCGTCAGATGAGCGAGAACGGTGGAACGCGTCGGGTCTCGAATCGGATCCCCGCGAGTCGGATCTCCTCCGACCGCATCGCGTCGATCGCTCCGTACAGTGCATGCATGCGTTCGATTCGACTCATCGGTGCCCTGCTCGCTGTGTGTCTGCTCGTCGTCGCATGTGGTGACGACACCGACACGTCGCAGGCGACTTCCGACAGCATCAAGAAGCAGATCGAGGATGCGGAGAGCAGGCTTGGTCAGGGCTCGACGCCGGTTGGCTCGGGACTCGAGTGCCCAAAGCAGGAGGCGACCGTCGGACGCATGCGCGTCGTGAACCTCGCCATGAAGGCCGACGGAACCGAGGTCGGCCCCGTCGATGTGTACGCCGACGGATACGGGCCCGACCTCGGCTGCAAGCCCGTGATCTCGAGTCTCGGCTTTGGTGACGCCTCCAACTACATCGACGTCCCGGCGACGCCGCACGTGGATCCGCCGGAAGGAGGGCTGTCGTACTTCGACGCGGGCACGACCGACCGCAGTGGATTCTGGAAGGGGCAGGCACCCAACGACGGGGTGGACGGCACCGGCGACCAGGAGACGGTGATCCTCACGGGAGGCTCCGACAGCGGGAAGAGTTTTCCGACCTGGACCAACGTGGTTGAGCTCAGCAAGGACAACCCGGCCCTCAATGTGAAGCCGGCGGCACCGGGCAAGGGACTGCTGTTGGTCAACGGGTCGGCGGCGATGCATCTCATGAGCCAGGCAGGGAACTCGTCCGTGTTGACGCTCTCCATCGACGGTCGATGCCTGCACCGAGATGACGAGGCCTCCGTTGGCGACATGGGGGTCGGGTCGCTGAGCGGCAACGGCGTCCCCTACTCGGTGGACCCGGGCCAACACGAGATCGGCATCATCGTGACTGATCCCGGTGTCGGCATCGGTGGCGAGGACTGTGACGGGCGGACGCCGAGCTTCACCGGCACGGTCGAAGTTGGTGCCGACGAGGCGACCGCCGTCTACCTCGGTGGCCCGTCGCCGGTCGACCTCCGCGTCTACGCCGCTCGGCTCGACCTGTAGTCCCCGGGCTCGTTGACCTGACACCGCTGACGCGCGAGCGCAGTCACTCCTCGACGAGCTTGATCGGCAACGAACCCGACCGCAGCGACGCCGCGAGGGCGTTCGCCGATTGCTCGTCGAAGTCACCGCTGATCTGGATCTGATCGCGTTCGAACTCGGGGAGTTGGATCATCGGTGCCGACAGGACCCGGCCGTCGAGCACGATCGCGAGCTGCGACGTCGGACACGTCTCCGCCCGGTCGAAGCACATCGCCGCGACGCGATTGAAGCGGCCGATGCCGTCGATACCCGGACGGAAGACGATCTCCACCGAGGGTGGATCCACCTGCTTGGCCCGGTGAGCGGTCTCGATCGCCGTTCCGTCCAGGGCGGCGGGTCCGAGGAGGTACTCGACTTCCCGACCCGTACCTATGGTGCCGGGAAAGCGACCGGTGTCCGTCGGCGCGACCACCGCTGCGGGCGGCGACAGCGATGTCGGCGCGAAGGTCGCCGGAGCCAGCGACGCCGGAGGCAGTGACGCCGGAGGCAGCGTGGTGGTCGGATCGCTGGGGAAGATTGGGCCGTCGAGCACCGGACGGAACTCCAGCGTCCCGCGCGCCGTCGCCGCCGCGACGATCTTCGCCCGGTCACCCGCGCGGGAAGGGGCGACCACGAGCCGACCATCCGCGACCGAGGCAGTCGCCGCCACTCCCATCGCGTCGAGCCGGTTCCTGAAGACGGTGAGCAGTCGGCGCCAGTCGTCGGCGGAGGGTTTGGGGCCGGACGGATCGGCGACGAAGCGGACGGTCGACGCCGCTCGTGACGAGGAAGTGCCACCGCGCTCGGGGTGGTCGCTACCACTGCACGCGACCAGCCCGCCCGCCGCGACGAGCGCCGTCACGGCAGCGGCGCCCACCACGCCGATACGGCGGGATCGGTTCGCTACGGGCCGCCCGTGCAGGAGCATCGGTGGCACGCTACCGCCGGATCTGCGGCGTTCGTCGAGCGTCGACGGCAGGCATCGGGGGCCGACATCGAGCGTCGGGGACACCAACCGTTAGCCTCCGACCCATGACCGGCGAATCGATCGACTTCGTACTGCTGCTGCTCCGTGTGGTCGTCGGCCTCACCATGGCCGCACACGGCTACCAGAAGTTCTTTCTCGGCGGCCGGATCCCGGGCACCGCGGGATGGTTCGAGAGCCTCGGTATGAAGGCGGGGACGGGCAAGTTCCACGCGGTGACCGCTGCGTCGACCGAGATCGGCTCAGGGCTGATGATCGCTGCGGGTCTGCTCACGCCGCTCGCGGCGGCGGGATTCGTGGGTGTGATGTCGGTCGCGGCCTACATCCACCGCAACCATGGTTTCTTCGTCTTCAAGGAAGGCATCGAGTACAACATCGTGCTCGCCGTGATTGCGGTGACGTTGGCGACGATCAGCCCGGGCACCTACTCGCTCGATCACGTGATCGACCTGTCCGCCGACTGGTTCGGCTGGCGCGGTTTGTTGATCAGCGCCGGGCTCGGGATCGCCGCCGCAGCGGGTCTCCTCGGCGTCTTCTACCGCCCGCCGCGCCAGGCCTGAACCAGCTCGACGAGTCGACCCGCCCGGCGGCTCAGGTCACCCGCTGTACGCGCTTGCGATGCTGCTTGTGGTTGTCGCCCTCGATCTCCGACCTGCGGGTGCCCTTGATCTCGTCGACCTTCACATCGCTGCCCGTGATCGGCTGTGCCGTGATCCGGGTCTCGCTCTCGAACGCGTGTGACTTGTCGGTGTTGCGGTAGTAGCGGAACAACATGAGGTACACGCCGGCGCCGCCGAGTGGGCCGAGGATCAACAGCACTCCGCCGTTGCGCTCGGCCGCGAGCAGCACGCCCAGAACGAACGCGATCATCGGCCCGCCGCCAGGATCGCCAGGACGATGCCTTCGATGAAGGTTCCGGCCGTGAGCGCTGCGGCGAGCAGCCTCGGCTTCGAAACCGGCACGCTGCCCATCACCTCACCCGTCCTGCCGTTCACCGCGATGTAGTGGACCATCGCGGTGCCACCTCGTTCGGAGTAATACGAGTACAGCCACACCGGCAGGTACATCGCGAGCCAACGGCTGCCATGCACCTCCAGGCGCTCCCGTTCCCACCGCACACCACGGTCATAGGAGTTGAGGCTCCCGAGCACCTGGGACCGGGCGATCGAGAGCAGTTGGTCCTCGAGCTCGGGCATCGTGTGATCCACATCCTGATCCCGCTTCTCCGACGTGAACCCGTTCAGATAGTTGGCGTTCCACTGCACGGCGTTTTCGGTGTCGAACGGCAGGATCGTGTTGATGACGTTGTTGGTGTTCACCGAGGTGTTCATGTCGGCCCGTTGTGCCGAGCCTTCGATCGTGAGGTCGTCCACCGCGAAGTCCACGTGACGCTCGACCGCATAGACGTCCGCGTCGTAGAAGGTCTCGGCGTCGTCGCCCGAGCCGCGCGTGTAGCGACGCGTCTCGATCTCGCCGACACCTCCGACGTCCGCGCTCGCGTTGGCGTCGATCACCATGTACGGCATGTAGACGCCGACGA
This sequence comes from Actinomycetes bacterium, assembly GCA_029782335.1. GTDB lineage: Bacteria > Actinomycetota > Acidimicrobiia > Acidimicrobiales > Microtrichaceae > JADLFH01. Next base: position 26,136 of record JAKOVA010000042.1, read on the forward strand.
CGTTCTCGGGTGTGAACTCCGCGAGGAATGCTCGGTCAGCGAACATCCGGCGCTTCCCCGCGAACTCGTTGATCTTCGCGACCGCCTGATCGTGGGTGATCGTGAAGGGCAGGACGGCGTCGGGCACCGCCCCGTTGGGGATCTGCTCGTTGACGGTCAGCGTGTGGCGGCACCAGTGACAGCGCGCCCCCATCTGCTCGGCCGTGTTGACCACGACCTCGGCGCCGCACCCGCCGCATTTCATGGTGACGACCGTGTCGACGCCGGTGTCGATATCGGTGGCCCCGGAGCCGACGATCGTCCCCGTCAACGACTCGACGCCCTCGGTCTCGATCTTCGCGTCGAGACGGGCCTCGGCCCACTCGTGGCGGCAGTACAAGCAGATGAGCAGACCCGCCGACGGCCGCAGCTGAATCTCGGTCGAGCCGCACATCGGACACCGGTTCACGCCGTCGTCGAGACGTTGGTTGTTCGTGTCGACCGTCGTCTCGCTCGGCGGAGCGAACGGTGGCGGAAGGGGCGGGACCTCTTCAGGTCCGGAGCCCGCGGCGGGCGGGGGCAATGTGGTCATCGTGGTGGGGTCGACGCTCAGAGTCCGAGGAGCTTGTTCTTCGCGGCGTCGTAGTCCTCCTGGGTGATGAGGCCCGCGTCGAGCATCTCCTTCATCTTCGTCAGGCGGGCAACCGGATCCTCTTCCGCCGCCCCGCCGGCCGGCGCCGCGGGGGCGGGCGCAGGTGCCGCCGCGGCCGGTGCCGCGGGCGGGGGCGTGCTCTGCGCGCCGATACCCGGGACCGGTTGCTGGAGTCCGCCGAGACCGGTGCCGCCCGCCGCGATCCCCAGGCCGACGAGCCCGGCAGCGCCGGTGCTCTGTCCGGCGGCCTCGAACCCGGCGGCCACCGACCCCTGGAGGTTCGAGTTGCCGCGCGCGCCCGACAGCGCATCGGCGCGCTGCACGTTGCGCAGCAACTCCCGGGTGTTCTCGTCGTACTCGATCGAGATGATCGCGGTGGACACGATCTGGAGGCCCCGCGTGCTCCACTGGTAGTTCTGCTCGACCGCAGCCGACAGGCTCTGGGCGAAGCCCACCGAGTCCTGCTGGATCTTGGTGATGCGGTTCCCCTTCGAGGGGTCGTTCGTGTAGAGCGAGAAGGCGGGGGCCAGCGATCCGACGACCTCGTTGAACAGCTGGCTGGCGGCGTCGTTCTCGATGTCGGTGAAGTCGAAGATCTGCCCCGGCTCGAGGTAGGTCGCGGGCAACCAACCCTTCACGAAGGCGATCGGGTCGACGATTTTGAGCGTGTAGGTCCCGCGGGTGATCGCGCCGACCTGGGCGTTCATGTACGCGTCGTCCCAGTAGATCTCCGACTGCGTGCCGAAGCGGTTGTTCGGCAACTCCTTCAGCGTCACGAAGTAGGCGCGTTGCTGGGTGCCGGGGCGGCCACCGAACTTGAACCGATCCCACGACGTCTTGATCAGCGGGCTGACGATGCCGTTGCCGGCGAAGATCGACGTCGAGTTCTGGTCCTCGCTGTTCCACTCGTAGGCGCCCGCCTCCGCCGCGAATCCCGTGATGGCGCCCTGTTCCATCAGCACGAGGCCGTATCCCTCAGGCACCACGATCCGGCTGCCGTTGGTGATGACCCCGTCGGAGCCCTTGGTGTTGGAACCGCGGCCGGCGTTCTGGCCCCGGGGCACCGCTGCGAAGAACGCCGCGGTCGGCGGGAGTCCCTCGGGAACGGTGAAGAAGTCTTTCCACTGGTCCGCCAGCGTGCCGCCGAGTGCGCCGATCGCCGCCTGAATCAACCCCATGGATCTGTCCTCTTCCTGTCGCTGGTGACCCGGAAAAGCGTATCGGGCGACCGCGTCGAGGAGGCGCAGGAACTGGATTTCTCCAGCGAGGCTCCCGGCCGTCCGAACACGTCATGGAGTGCAGCGGGCACTCAGGCGGAGAACATGACGGAACACACGGATCCAACGGCGGCCGACCTCAACGTCGGGTGCCGCACCGAGACCTCGCAGTGGGGCAACGAAGCACGCACCGAACGACTCACCCGCGCGGCGGTCGTCGTCGAGGCGGATCGTGCGGAGCTCTACGAGATCGACGGCAACCAGGCGCACCTGCGGTGCTGGTGGGCCGCACCGGGCCACCTCGTCGTCGACCCGGAGCCGGCGGGTGAGCTCCCCGCGACCTGGTTCCCGTGGTCGTTGGGCAACCTCCGCCGAGCAAACCACGTCTTCGTGCAGAACGCCGGCCCGTTGCCGCTGAACCCCGAGCGGCCGGACTCGATCGCGGATCTCGTGATGGCATCCGCGCTGTACGTGCCGCTCCACGACGGACCCGAGGTCGTCGGGGGTCTTTGTCTCTACTGGGCCAACGAGCGAGCTTCCTGGCCGATGTCACGACTCGGTCGACTGGCGCGCCTCGCCCGCGACACGTTGGAGGCGGCACGCTGAAGAGAAGTCGATGAGACTTCTCTCATCGACTTCTCATCTCCGCCCAACCACAACGCCCCACGCTGGCGGTCGATGCGCCGTGCTCTGCTCGTCCTCGTCGCTGCCGTCGCCGCTGTCGCCGGCGCATGGTTGACCCTCGGGGCGCACAGCCTGCTGGCGAGCGACCGCCCGACCGTCGAGCCGATCCGGCTCACGACGTCGCAGAGCCGCACCGAATCGCCCCCGACGAGCGTCGCCGTCCCCACGACCACCACCCTCGCCCCGTCGGTCCCGACCGCGCCGCCGCCGACCTACCGACCGTGGGACGACGACGGTCACGACGATCACGACGATCGCCGCGACGACCGTGACAACGATCAGGACGATCGTGACGATCACAACGACCTCGATGTCGGCGACTGAACCCGCCGAGCGGGCGCGATCCACCTCGGCGATCCCTCCCGCGGGCCACACGGGTCAGGGCTTGCGGCGGTTTCGGCTCGGCGGGATCCGCGCTCGTCTCGTGCTCGGATCGGTCCTGCTCGTTGCCGCCGCGTTGGCGGCCTCGATCGTCGTGACGCGTCAGGTGCTCCTCGTCCGCCTCGACAACCGCATCGAGCAGGACCTCGCCGATCGGGTGACTGCCCTCACGCGCCTCGCAACCACCGGCGTCGACCCGCAGCGCGGCGCTCCGTTCGGGACCGACGCGGCCGCGATCTTCGACGCGTTCCTCACCAACACCGTCCCAAGGGACCACGAGGCGTTCCTGACCATCGTCGGGAGCCGTCCGTATCTCGCGACCCGCGGCGCGCCCGTCGAGCTCAGCGCAGATCGGCGGCTCGTCGAACGGTGGTCGAAGCTCCGACAGCCGCTCCGCCTCGACGTCGGCCACGGCAAGGGTGCGGCTCGAACGCTCGCGGTGCCACTCCTCGGTGAGGACGGCGCGACCGTCGGCGTGTTCGTCGTCGCGGTCTTCCCCGCCGAAGAGCAAGCGGATGTGTCAACCATCGTGGGGGCGCTCGGCGCGATCGGCCTCGTCGTGTTGGTCGCTGCGAGCCTCGCGTCACTCTCGCTGGCCCGACGGGTGTTGCGTCCTGCGGCGGGGATCGCCGCCGTGGCACGTCGGGTGTCGGGCAACGACCTGGACGTGCGGTTCGAGGTGGATGGCTCCGACGAGCTGAGCCAACTGGGCCTCGCGTTCAACACCATGTTGGACCGGCTGGAGGAAGGGTTCGGCAACCAGCGGGACATGATCGACGACGTCGCCCATGAGCTGCGCACGCCGATCACCATCATGCGGGGACATCTGGAGCTGCTCGGTGACGATCCCGAGGAACGGGCCCGGACGGTCGCGCTCTGCCTCGAGGAGCTCGACCGGATGAGCCGATACGTCGACGACCTGTTGGTCGTCGCGACCGCACGCCGGCCCGACTTCCTTCGGCTCGGCCCCGTCGACGCCGCCGACCTGATCGACGACCTCCGCGGACGCTTGGCCGCCCTCGGCGACCGCGACTGGGTGGTCGAGTCGACGCTTCGGCCCGGCATGGTGCTGCTCGACGCGGATGAGCACCGCCTCAGCCAGGGGCTCCTCAACCTCCTCGGCAACGCCGTGCAGCACACCGAGCCCGGTGAACGAATCGAACTCCGCGCGGTGGCCGACGATGCACACGTCGTCCTCGAGGTGCGCGACCACGGCCCCGGGATCGACCCCGAGATCCGCGATCGGCTTTTCGCCCGCTTCTCGCGGGCATCGGGCAGTCGTGCGAGCCGGCCCGAAGGAACCGGGCTGGGTCTCGCGATCGTCGCGGCGATCGCACATGCCCACGGTGGCACGGTCGAGGGGTCCAACATGGCTGACGGCGGCGCCCGGTTCCGCCTCACGCTGCCTCGTCGCCGACTCGACGAGGACCCGGAGGAGCAGTGACTCGGATCCTGATCGCCGAAGACGAGGAGCGGATCGTTGCGTTCCTCGAGAAGGGCCTGCGAGCGGGCGGCTACGTCACCACCGCAGTGTTCAGCGGGCATGACGCGCTCGCGTTCGCACGCGACGACGACTTCGACCTGCTCATCCTCGATCTCGGCCTGCCCGGCCTCGACGGGTCCGAGGTTCTCCGGGCGATGCGCGCCCGTGGTGAGCGGATGCCGGTGATCGTGCTCACCGCCCGTGACAGCGTGAGCGACACGGTGGCCTCGCTCGAAGGCGGCGCGGATGACTACATGACCAAGCCGTTCCGATTCGAGGAGCTGCTGGCCCGCGTGCGGGTGCGGCTGCGCGACAGCGGAGGCGCCACCGAGCCGACCATCCTCACGGCAGGCCGGCTGACCTTGGACCTGCGGACCCGCCGCGCGACTGTCGACGACGACCGCACGGTCGAGCTGACCGCCCGGGAGTTCGCCTTGCTCGAAACGCTGCTCCGCCACCCCGAGCAGGTCCTGAGCCGCGAGCAGCTCCTCAGCCACGTGTGGGGGTACGACTTCGACCCGGGCTCCAACGTCGTTGACGTCTACATCCGCTACCTGCGCCGCAAGATCGGCCCCGAACTGATCGAGACGGTTCGCGGCATGGGCTACCGGCTCGTGAGATGAGCTCGCCGTGATCACCGACGACACCCTCCCGGCTGTCGCGTCGCTCACCGGCGACGACCACGGCGACGTGCTCGCGGAGGCCGTCGCGGCGACCGGCGGAACGCTCGAAGCGAGCCGAGTGGTCGAGATCGTTCACGAGCCCGGCGTGTCCTGCACCGTGACCTACGACGTCGAGGTGCGCTGGCAGGATTCCACGACGACGGAGACCTACGTCGCGATGACGGCGGCCGACGGCATCCCGGAAGGCGCGGCGGTGCTCGAGCACGGAGACCTCGCCGTCGGCGTGTGGCGATTCCCCTATGACCCGGCGCTGCCGGCTCTGGCGGAAGTCCTCGGGGGCGCCGGTTGGCTCACCGCGATCACGGGCACGGTCGACTCGATCACGATCAAGGTGTACCGGCCCGGGCGGCGGGCGGTGATCCGGGTGGTCGGCACCGACCGCTCGGTGGTGGTCAAGCTGCTCCAGGGCCGTCGCGGCCACGACGCCGTTGCGCTCCACGAGCAGCTCGCCCGCCTCCACGTCGCCGTGCCCACCGTCCGCCTCGCCGATCCGTCACGAGCGCTGCTGGTGATGGACGCCCTCGACGTCGACGGCGCAGCGCTGCTCCGAGACCGGTTCGTCTCTGCGCCACTTCCCCAGATCGCCGCGTTCGGCTCCGCAGCGGCACTCGCCCCGATGCTGGATCGCTTGTGGTCGGTCGACTCGATCGAGCGGCCGACCCGCCGGTCGCCTCGGGCGGACGCGATCCGTCAACTCTCGACCCTCGCGGCGGTCGCCCCCGCCCTGGCGCGTCGCGCGGAAGCGCTCGCGGGTCGCTTCCGGCAACTCCCGGCGCCACACATGCCGCCACGAACCGTCCACGGCGACCTCCACGACGGCCAGATCGTCGTCGACGACACCGGCCTGCCGACGACGCTGTTGGATCTCGACGACGTTGGCCGTGGCCACCCGGCTGATGACCTGGGCTCGATGCTCGGCCACGCCCTCACTCTCGCGCTCGTCGTCGAGTCGACCGGCGACACGGACCGGGCGAAGTGCATCCGCGAGTGGGCCGGAGGCGTCTGGGCACTCGCTGCGACCTTCGACATCCCGGTGAGCGACGTCGCGATCGCGGCAGCAGCAACGACGGCCGCACTCGCGACCGGACCGTTTCGCGTCCGCGAGTCCGGGTGGCAGGCCGCGACATCGGTCCGACTCGACGCCTGCGATGCACTCCTCGCCGAGGCCGGCGTCGCCACGCACTCGTGAGAAGAGTCTCATCGGGTCGTCACGTCCCCCTCATCGGGCGATGCGAAAACACCGCTATCAGCCACGGCGCCCCGGTGGCGCCAACGAGGAGGAAATCATGAGCAACCCATCACTGCCCCGAAAGAACCGACACGCTGCGTGGAAGCTCGCGGTTGCAGGTGGAGCGCTGCTCGGCGTGGGTGCTGCCACCAACGTTGCACAGGCATCTGCGGCCACCCATGAGCTCGACGAACGGCCCGCGACGGTCCCCGCTCCGCGTGCCGACCTGCTGGGTTCGCTCCGCTCGCCGTCGACGACCACGGTGACGGTTGGTGAGACGACCACCCCCACGGTGGCACCGGTGACTCACCATGTGGATTCCACGCCGAGTGCTCCGAGCGCGCCGTCGGTCCAGTCCGTCAAGAGCGCTCAGTCCGTGCAGTCCGTGCAATCGGCCCAGTCCAGCCAATCGGCCCAGAGCGTGCCGTCGGTTCAGTCCGTCGCCTCGCCCTGAGTTTGCTCGGTGAGCGGTGTCCCAGTTTCGACCACGACGTCGTAGCGGTGGAGATAGCTGGAGATGAACGCCTGGACGATCGCTGCCGCCGGGAGGGCGAGGAACGCCCCCATCGGGCCGATCAGCTGGGCGCCCACGATGGCCGATCCGAATGCGACGGCCGGGTGGATCTCCATCGTCGCCGCCGAGATCCGCGGCGACAGGACGTAGTTCTCGATCTGCTGGTAGACGAGGATGAATCCGACGACCCAGATGGCGTTGACCGGTGAGTCGAGCAACGCGATCAGGATCGGCAGTGCCCCACCGATGTAGGTGCCGATGACGGGGACGAACTGGGACACCACGCCGAGCCACAACGCGAGCGCCGCGGGGCCCGGCACACCGATGATCGTGAGGGCCACCCCCGAGCAGATCGCGGAGATCGCGGCGAGCACGAGCCGCGAGTAGAGGTAGCTGCCGGTCTTGCGGATCGCGAGCTCCCAGAGCTCGATGATCATCTTCTGCCGCTCCGGCGGCAGGACCGAGCAGATGTTGCGTCGCAGTCGTGGCCCGTCGGCGACGAGATAGAACGTGAACAGCGCGACGGTCAGCCCGTTGAACAACACGCCGAGCAGCGAACCGGTGATCGAAACCACTCGGCCACCGACGTTGCCTGCCGTGTTCGCGAGGTCGTCCTGATACCGCTGGATCTGTTTGATCATCGAATCGGTGGTGATCTTGGTATGGAACCGGGAGTTCACCCACCTCGTCGCCTCGCGGATCATCTCGGGGGCGTCGTCGATCAGACCGCGAACCTGCTGCACCACCAGGTCGACGATGAGGAACACGATGACGCCACCGATCACCGTCACGCCCACGAACACGATGCCGGTCGCGGCGCCGCGACGCATCCCCTTTCGCGCCAGCCAGTCGACTGCTGGTTCGATCGCGAACGAGGCGAACGCGGCGACGAGCAAGACGACAAGCAGGTCGTGGATCCGTTCGACGAGCGACCGCAGCACCACGAACCCGGCGATCGCCACCAGCACGTAGAGGACGGCACGGGGGAACCAGCGGGGGACACGGGTCTCGTCCCACTGGAAAGGCGCGGGCCGCCCCGCCGAGTGCTCGTCCACCGTTCCACCGTGTCATCTCGGCGACGGCCCGTGGTGGATGACAGGCCTCGCCTGGCGTTGCGGGATCAGCGCAGCGCCGACTCGGCGGTGGGTCCTCAGCCGCCGCCGAACATGGTCATCCACTGCTCGGCGGTGAGGGGGCGCAACACGTAGTTGGTCTTGCGGGTCTCGCCCATCGTCGCGGAAGAGGCGACCGAATACTGATGGCCGGGGAAGAGGATGGCGTCGTCAGGCACCCGGGCGAGGGTCTGGGTGAGGCTCGTGTAGAGCTGCTCGGGGTTGCCGCCGGGCAGATCCGTACGGCCGCATCCCTCCAGAAAGAGCGTGTCGCCCGCAACGAGACACCCGTTCACGAGGAAGCACTGCGACCCCGGTGTGTGGCCCGGCGTGTGGAGCAACTCGATGGGTACGTCACCGACGCTCACCACGTCACCGGGATCATGGAGCGCCAAGGAGTCGGCGCCGACGCCGGTGACCTTGGTGACGAACTCGGCTTCGCTGCGCTGGACGTGGACCGGCACGTCGACGGCGGCCACCAACTCGGCGATGCCGACGAGTTGCATGCCCATCATCGAGCCGCCGCAGTGGTCGGGGTGGTAGTGGGTGACGAGTGCACCGCTCAGGGTCATGCCGTCGCGTTCGGCAACGGCGATCAGGCCGTCGGTGTCGTACGCCGGGTCGACCACGACGCACTCGCCGGTGGCCCGGTCCCCGATGAGATAGCTGAAGTTGACCATCTGGTGCGCGACCGGATCGTCGTGGGCGAAGTCCCGACCCGAGCGGAGCTGGCGGAAATAGAAGCGGTCGTCGAGGGAGCCGGTGTCGGTCATGGCTCACCATCCTCGCTCATCAGCCACCCGGCGAGCAGCCGGCGGTAGCCATCGTCGTAGCTGCGGTAGTCACGGCGCAGCGCAGCGCCCGGCCATGAGCGTGGGAGGAGTTCGTCGGGCAGCAACGGGTCGGCCTGGAAGTGTCGCAGGACCGCAGCCGAAACCACGAAGCCCTCGGCCAGTGCGGACGTGTCGCCGCCCTCGAGTCGACGCGCCAGCGGCGCCATCTGTCGGCGCAAGGCGGTCGAGGCCTGCGCCCACTCGCCCAGCGGCCACAACCTTCCCGCCAGTTCGGCGTCGTCGGAGCCAGGATGCGCCCGGAACCAATCGCAGTGCGCGTCGACGGTGGCGCGGGCGGCAGGCGAGCGGTCCGCCGGCAGGTTGTCGGGGCGGAGCCAGGTTCCCTCGCGCAACTCCCCGTAGCGCAGTGTCCGCATGGCAGCACGGAAGGCGGCGCGCTCCGCCGCGGAGCGTGCCGGGCCGATGACCACCGCGAGATGCCAGGCACCCGACCACGGCACCCGGGTCGCGGCGCGGCTCTGTTGTTGGCGTCGCTGCCGAGCGAGGAGCGCTCCGGCGAGCCGGTAGCGGCCCGACCCGTTGGTCGTGAGCTCGCCGCGCTGCACCATTCGGGTGAGCGCGGTCCGAACCGTGCCCGGGGAGAGATCGAACAGATCGGTGACCCGCAACAGGTTCCGAACCGCCATCTCGGGCGGGTCCGAACCCAACAGCGTGGAGAGCACCACGGATCGTGCGTTCAACTCGGCCACGCGCGTCACCGTAGCGCCCGCCCAGGGCCGAGTTACAGTTGTGCAACACGCATTGTGAAGATGTAAGATCTCCGAGTGGCCCCGCTTGTGCTCCCGACGGAAGGACCCACGGTGGTCCCCGGCACGATGGTGCCCGACGCGTCGCTGCTCCCCGACGT
>JAKOVA010000298.1 GCA_029782335.1 Actinomycetes bacterium
GGAGGCGCCGTGATGGTTACGAAAACGATCGCCTGGACCCTCCGGTTCCACGGCGATTTTATCAAGGAGATCTACGACGCCGTCGGGGATCAGCCGTTTACCGCCAGGCGCCTCGCGACGCTCGGGGTCGATATCCCTCCGGGCGTCGGCCTGAAACGGTTCCGCAACGCGGGTATATTTACCCTCGTTGGCAGGACCGCCGTCAGTCACAAATCCATCTGGCGACTCTCGCCGGACGTCCTGGAATACTGTGCGACACAGGAGGTGACGGCGTGATCCTCGTTTTCGCGACGCCCGAAGAGGCACGGGAACTGCTCGGGCTCTCGACTCGGCAGCCTGAGATCGTCCGGCCGCAGACGAGCGGCCAGTGCGTCCACTACGATCCGGACGGGACGTTCTGCCCCTCCGGCGACGGCGAGAACGGCGAGCACCAGGACGAGGCCCCGCTCTGTGCCTACCCGACCGAGAATGGCGTGTGCCCGCACCTCGACAACCCCGAGATCCTCTGCCCGGTCAAGGACGCCTGCTACGCGCAGGTGTGCAGTCTGTGTGGGTATTACGACGAGCGGTCCGAGCATGTGGCCGATGTCGCGCCGTGCACCCACCCCGACGCCTGTGAGGGGGGGTGCCCGTACCTCGACGACGACGGGATCTACTGCCCGCAGAAGGAGGAACTTGCTTGGGCTTTGGGGGACGATATACCTAAGCTTGTCCCCCTCGCACAGGATCCGGAGGGGTGGGGCACCGACATGGTGGCCGAGGCACCCGACACGATCCCGCGGTCAGACTACGTGCCCGCCCCTGAGGATCCTCAGGCTCAGGCTGATGATGCGGGGAAGTCGGAGCCGGAGTTCCCGGAACCGGTCCCGGAGGAGGAGCCGGTCTACGAGACCGCCACGCCCGAGTTCGTCGAGCCGGAGCCGGATGACGGAGCGCCCCACACCTACACTGTGCCCGCGACCCACAAACCGCACCCGAGCGCCTGGAGCGACGAAGAGGAAGAGGTGATCCGGCGAGCGCGGAATGCGAAAGAAGCAGTGACACTCTACTACGGCGCGTATCCGCAATCCTCGCGGACGTATGCCGCCGTACAATCGC
>JAKOVA010000278.1 GCA_029782335.1 Actinomycetes bacterium
GCGCGCCGTATCCGGCCAAGTGGTGGGCAACGACCTGGCCGGTCGCGTCGGTACCAGCGAAGCCGAGACGAAGGCCAAGATCGACAAGGCTCGCACGCAAGTCTCGCAGGACGCCGGAACACTCAGCGAGGACTACAAGGCCTCGGTGCGCGCGGGCAAGATCAGCCGCAACCACGGCGGGAACCGAGCGGTCTGGGATACGGTGGGCGCCAACGCGAGTCAGCCCAACCTCGGCACACCACCCAAGGTCGATCCCATCGGCGAATGGCACTTCGGCAAGGATGGCGTGCCCGTGATGGGCCCGCCGCCGAACCCCGAGACCGCAGCGAAGCCGGCCACGGCAGAAACCGACGGTCGCTCACGAACCGACCGGGGCAACACGCCCGGCAAGCGCTGAACTATTCGCCGGTTCGATCCCTGAACGCGCCGACCTCGAGGCTTCCGAGGCCGTTGCGCGTCATGTAGCCCGGCGCGTCATCCCTCAATCGACGCGCGCGATCGCGGGCGGCTGACCGCTCCGCCAGTTCGTCGTCGCCTTCATGACCCGCGCCCGGTTCAACGGACGCGCGCGCGTCGTCTGCGGGCAACCCGACGGCGAACGCTGCGCTGATCTGCGTGCGCAGGCTGCCGAAGAACTCGGACCACCGGTCTCGCAGCGATTCAAGCATTCGTCTCGCGGCCATTATCTGAAACGTTCACTCACGACACCGGTCGATGGTACGCGCATGCCAATCGCAGGCGACCAGACTTCTATTCATTCTCGAACCCGTGATCGGAGAACTTCAAGGTTCGGCAGTTCTCGGTCACAGTGCGTACGACGTTGTCCGGGGCTCCCGATGGAACAGCGGCATGGATCTCTAGCATCACCGTGACATCCGCGCCTACCAGCCCAGAGAGATGTGCGACGACCTCCTCGGCGATGCGGCCCGCGTCGCGACCGACGCGCGTTGTGTCGAGCGTTACAGAACCGTGAAAGCGCCGCGGCAGAGGCGCTGGCTTTGGAGACGTGGAACTTGAGCCCGATCCACCTGGTCTTTCAGGCGGAGCCTCCGGAGGTCCGCCCGGCGCAGGCGCCGGCGGTATCTCAGAATCCATTTGTCGTCGGGCGACATCCGGCTTTACCAGCAGTGCCGTGCTCTCCGGTGACACGTTCACCATCTGGCCCGCACGTAGACCGCGATACCTCCCCCCTGTCTCGTCATGACTCTCAGCGTATGCGAAGGTGTCTGACTGCCACGTGAGCATAGCCACCCCGTCACGCACAGCCTGCGTCAGCACTTCAGGGCCGGCCAGCCGCGGCAGATAAAGGTAGCGTGCGAAATCCTCGACTAGCTGCTTCACCGCGACATGCTCGCCACGCCACAGAGGAACGTCGTCGAGATGCTTGCGCAGGATGGTCGAACCGAGGTTGATGACGAGCGTTTCGTCGTTTCGCAGCTTCTTGCTCGCTCGAACGGCCAGCGCATCGGTGCCGGACAGGCGAACTGCCTGCCACTCCACCGGCGAGTGCGGGGTCTTCTGCTCCGGCACCAACACCCACTGGTACGTCTCTGGTAACCGCGCGGTTACCGTGCCGTCCGCGGCCTGCTTCTGTGTCTCCGCCTGTTGAGTCTGATGCCGATCGAGATTAAGCGCGTCCTTCTCGTCGACGATTGACTTCCATGCCAGGTACCTGCGTAGCGCCTCATCGAGATCCTGCAAGCGAACCCGGTCGGCGGCAAGGAATACCAAGGTGTTTCGATAGAGGCGCGGCGTCGAGCCACGCGACTCGAGGATCGCCTTTGCCGCGCTTTCGGCGGCGCTCCCGCTTTCCTTGCTGTACGAATGCTCCGAAGGCAACACCACCAAACGCGTATCGAGGTCGTCGGGCACGTCCGCGCCAGAGTGTGGCAGCGGGTGGATGCGTGAGAAGTCGCCGGTCTTCTGCAGATTGGCGCGCAGCCGTAGGTCTAGTTCCTTGGCGACCTTATCCGGGTCGCGCTTCAGTTGCTCCGCTCGATCCTCAGCGAGCTTCGTAACAGTCGGCTGCGTCGCATACCAAGCGCGTGCCCCGTCCTGATAGAGGTAGGTCGCCGCCGCCGCCAGGCGGCGAAGCGCGTCGCCGAACACGGCCGGAGGTTCGCCCGGCATGACGCAACCTAGCTTCGCTCGCCGGTCTTCAAGCCCCCGATGCGCCGCCGCCGCGGTCGGCGCCGAACCAAGGTAGATCGTGCGCGCCACTCGGCGCGTCGCGTGCAGCTTGCCGAGGTTTGGCTGTTCGCTGTCGATCTTCAGCGGAAGTGAGCCAGCGCCATCCACGTCCTTCTCGATGATCGGCACCCAATTGTCCGAGAGATACCGAGTCAGCTCCGATTGCACGCGCCCATCATCGATCGGAATGGTTGACGGCAGAATGAGCGGGTTCTTATCCCCCTTTTCCCAAAGGCTGTGGATCACCGCTGCCATCAGCCTCAGCACGCCGCGCGTCCGTTGGAACTTCACAAGCGTGGACCAGTCGGTGTAGAGCCGGTCAAAAATCTCGGGGTGGATGGGGTAGGCAGCCTGAATGCGCTTCTCGTACTCTCCGCCCCTGCATTCCGGTGGGAACTCCGCAGCCTGGGCGTGATACAGGTCCGCGAACGCGCGTGCGGTTACGTCGCGCTGCTTGAAGGCGTCCGCCCCCGCGAGCGGCTCGAACAGGCGCCGCCGCACGATCTCGAAACCCTCCTCGGCCGTCGCCGGCCGCCACGAGGACTCGACCCGCCCCACGACGTTCCGAAGCCGGTCTAGCGCTTCGCGCCCCCGGATGCCGCCGACTTCCACGTCGTCAGACTGGGTGTGCGGCGAGCCCGCCCCAGCGGTGTCCGATGCAGGGAGTGAGACAACGAGTAGGCAATTCTTCGCGAGCTTGGCGGACTCGGTCAGCGCTTGCGCGAAAGTGAACTGCGTCTCGAAGCCACCGGCCGGCAGGTCGCTCTGATCATGCAATTGCCGGGCGTAAGCCACCCATTCGTCTACCAGCACCAGGCACGGCCCGTACTCGACGAATAGCTCCCGCAGCAGGTCACCCGGGTTCGTGGCCTTCTCGTCGTCTTGGGCGATGCGGGAAAACGCCTTCTTGCCCCCGAGTTGCCACGCCAGTTCGCCCCAAAGCGTGCGCACCACGGTCCCATCACTCTTGGTGACCGGATTGCCGGGAGAAATCTTGTTGCCGACCAGCACTACGCGCTTCGCTTTCGGCAGGATCTTGACCCCCGCCTCGGCAAGCACCGCGTCGACGCCTGCCAGTTCGCTCGGCGAAGCGCCCGAGAATAAGTGATACAGCGCCAACATCGAGTGCGTCTTGCCGCCGCCGAAGTTGGTCTGAAGCTGAACGACGGGATCGCCGCCCTTACCGGCGATGCGTTGCGCGCCGCCGATCAGGAGCCGCTTCAGGCTCTCCGTGAGATAGGTACGGCGGAAGAACTCGGCGGGCTTGCGGTACTCGTCGCTGCCCTCCCCGAGGTGCACCTGCCAGAGATCGGCGGCGAACTCTGCCTGTTGATAGCGCCCGCTCGCAACGTCCGCGTGTGGTGTCACCACCTCGCGCCAAGGCTTCAATGTGCCCGTCGCCGCAGCCTCGATCAGCGAACCGCCGGCTTTGCGCTTTTCGCCGCGCACCTGCTCGTCAAACATGAGCCGGCGCAACTCCATCTTCATCTTTCCGACCTCGTCAGCCTGTGAGGCCGAGATCGCCATAAGCAAGCGCGCCATCGAATCGAGTGCCCGATCGGCGTCATCGCTAGAAAACGGCTCCTGATGCGCCCACTTGTTGCGCCAGTCCCGCAACTCCTGGACGAGCGATCGCTCGGCACGCCCGAGCGTCTTGCCGAAAACCTCGTTCCACGCCTCCCACATCAGCTTGAGTTGCGCCGCCACGTCCCAGTCCGAAATCGGCTTCTTTGCGAGCTGGCGGTCATCGCCCATGTAGCGCAGCGCCTCCGAAGTTGCCTGCGCCTTGTGAAGGCTCTTGAACTCCCGATCGACGAATGGCGCGAGCCCTGCACGCAGCAGGTCCATCGCCTTACCGACCCGTTCCTGGTTCGTGATTGCCATTCCGGGGATTCCCTGTTTAGCCGAGATGGGCGACATCAACGTCGCCCCAGTGCTGTTTGAGATACTCCGCCACGAGTCGGCGGTGGCAATGATGCGGCTTATCCTCGCTGCACAGCAGGCAACCCTCCGCTACCGCCTCCTTCGGCACGGTCTCCTCGATCCGCCGCTGCCTCATCAGGTCGAGGAACTGCCGCTCGTAGGCGCTCCACTCACCGTGCTGCTTCTTGTACTGGTCAAGCATTTCCTGTGTGGGCGCCAACGCGGGCAGATGAACGTAGTCCATCCCGCAGATCTCCTTCGCGAAATAAGCAAGATCGTCCTTCTTCGCAAAGCCGGCGAGCTGCGAGACGTTGTTGAGCCGAACATCCACGATGCGCTTGGCGCCCGACTTGCGCAGCAACTCGAAGAAGCGTCGCGCTGGCTTCTTGGTGAACCCGATCGTGAACAGCTTCATCGCACTTCTCCCGATGCTTCGGCCGCCAGTTTCTCGTCCACGTAGGCGACCCTTTCTTCCTGCCTGACCAATGCCTGCGCGATCAGCTCTTCTCGCGAGCGGAACAGATCCTCTCGCGGCAGCCCCGTCACATCGAGCAGGCGTTCCATCGCATCCCGATGCGCTTCCACCCGACCATCGCCAAGGATGTGAGCGACGCCGACACCCTGTTCGTCTAGTGCCCGAGCCACCAGCAACGTGCGATGGCAGTCAAGAGGCTCCTTCTCCGCGCACATCAGGGCGACTCGATGCTCCTCTGCGCCGCGGATCACACGTTCGATACCGTGCTTGAACAGGTCCGTGCGCGCTAGCCGCCCGTACTGAACGCGCCCGTTCTCGTAGCACGAGCGATCATCCGATCGCGCCCCGAGTTCACGTCCGAGGAACACGTACTTGATTCCCTCTGCCTTAAGGCTGCGTTCCAAAGCTTCCCTATTGAACTGCGGGTTGAACCGGCTAAATGGTGCCGATCGCACATCTGCAAGTGCCGTGACGCCGTGCTGTTTCAAGAGCGCGACGAACGCCTCCAACGAATGCGTGGAGTGGCCAATGGTGAAGACGAGTTGGCGGTGCTGGCTCATGCTCTCGCCCCTTGATCACGTTCAATGATCGCTGCCACCAGCTTGTAGCGGTACAACTGCCCCTTCGTCTCAAACGGCTCGCCGAGGCTGATCGTCAGACAGCATTCACCAAGCGAATAGCTTCCATCACCGGCAGCGAGGAAGTCTCGCTCGATGTAGGGATCGGTAACCCGAATCGCGTACTGAACTCCGGCATGCTGAAACCGCGCCTGCACCCGTCGCTTTGGGTTACCAAAGGCCGCTGAAGGAGCAAAGACGGTGAGATCCACGCGTGGAACACGAATGAGATAGAGCGATCGCGGCAATGCGTCAGCGGCGGCTTGCGGAATCTCATCGTGTACGCCGTGATAGGTACTGTTCCCGTTGATCCACAACGCCGGTGGATTTTCGATATAAGTCTGCAGTTCATTCCAGTCCGCACGGCGAACACGTCTCCAGTACTTTGCTGGATCGAGGAGCCAATTCTCGGTCTGGCATGCGTGCGGTCGATGTTGCAGCAGTGGTACGTCGATAACGTCCAGCACCTTCGGGTCACTGCCGTCCTCGTACTGCCGCTCTTCCTCGGAGACTTCTTCTCCGGGCCGAGCACTCACCGGTCTGATCCAAGGTCCAACGCCGGCGGCGACGACCTCACGACCAGCAACGCAGCGCCCCGACGGCTTCCTAGAGTTCGCTAGACACAACATCCGTTTGACCGTCGCCATGAATCATTCCTCCGATTCCGAGAACAGGCCGCCCTGATCGGCTCTGGGCGCTCGGCCCTCGCGGGAGAGGCGGACAATCTCCGGCCAGCTCTGCACGAGGCCGTTGTAGGCCAGCGCCTCGGCGGCACGCTTCTTGCGCTCGCACTGGGTGTACAGGCGGTAGGCCAACTCGCGGGCGATCTCGGACTTGGCGCCGAGCTTGGCGATGAGTTCGGCGGCCGCGCCCTCGCCCCCGCTTGCGAGCACTCGGATCAACTGGTGGACGATCTCCCACGCGCTGAGGCGTGGGTCGGTGGCCGGGTCCCAGTCGGCGGGCAGTTCCTCGGGCCGGAGCAGCCGCACCTTGCCGCGCTTCGATTCGAGGATGCCGGCCTCGACCATGCCGTCGACGCTCGTGTTCTTGGATTTGGAGAGCTGCTCGGCCACGCCGTATTCGCCCTCGACGAAGCCCGACTGCTCGAACCAGGTCAGCGCCCAGCGACTGTCGGCGTCGAAGTCGCCTTCCTGCTCGGCCAGCGCCTCGTCGAGGGTCTGGTTGATAAGCGCCAGCGCCTCGCGCACAGTGAGCGGCCTGCCCTCAGCGTCGAGCACCCTGGCGTAGCGGGTGTAGACCGCCATGCCCGGGCCTATTGCCGCCTGCGCCAGGTCCACGGGCGCGATATTCCCGCGCTGGAGGTGGGCGAGCGCCTGCGGCAACTCGGACTTGAGCGCGGTGACGAACTCGCGACGGGTGGCGGTGGGCGCATCGGCGGCACGCGGGCGGCAGACGAGGATGATGCTGGAGGCAAGTGCGTTTGTATCGTTACCGATTACACGGCCTTGCTTCTCCGTCCGCATCGGCCAGGTTCCACCAATGGCGAATCCAGCGTGAATCACTGCGGCGAGGAACGTGTCCCAGCCAGTGCTGGCGGTGCCACCCTCTTCCTCGCTCTCAGTCTCAGCCTGCTTGAAAGCGTAGTAGATCGTGACGGGAAAGGCAGGATGGGCCTGTTCAGCGAGGCGGTGCATCGCCTGCGTCATGCTGCCGAGGAAGAACTTCTCGGCCTTCTCCTTGCTTCCGTGGCGGTAAGGTGTCGCGATGAGCTCCTCCGCCTTGGGAACAGCGAGCGTTGCGAAGAGTTCTGGTAAGACGAGTCTCAAAGTACGGCGAAGCCAGACATAGAAGAAATCGGAAAGGTCGGCATAGCCGATGTTGTCGTAGTACGGCGGGTCAGTGGACACGAGCTTTGCAGTAGATGTCGACTGACGGATCGCATCTGCCTGGCTTGCGAACCCGGCAACCCCTTCTCCGAGCGCCGAGAAGCCTTTCACCTGTCGCTCGAAAAGGTTGCTGTAGCTGCCTGACGAGTCGCACAGCGGATTGCTCTCGGCGTAGTCCCACACCATGGGGATTGCTTGACGAGCAAATACGCTACGCATCTGCGCATTGGCAGAGTTCCATCCGCAGACCGCAGAAGAGTGGTTCGCGACCTGACTCACCAAGAAGCCCAGATACACGGCCAACCCATCGGCGTAGCCCGTCGCGCCTGTACCGCCGTCGCGCAGGGGCTTCCCATCGTCGGGCAGGCCGGCGGCGAGTGCGTCGCGCTTCACCTGCTCCCGCGCTTCCTGCACCAGATCGGAGAAGGTGGTCAGCGCCACGAGCTGGCGTGGGGTGAAGAGGTCGCCGTAGGTCTTCAGGCCATAGAGCGGCGGCGAGAACCAGCGCGGATTCTCGGGCATGGCGACATCCGGCTTCCACTCCGGCTTCGCCTTAAGCGCCGCCACTTCCTGCTCGGGTGTAGGCGCGAGATAGACGCGCCCTCGATCACCCTCCGCAACGATGGCCATCAACCGCGCACCCATACGCCCGGCCTGGGCCTCGCCGTAGATATGGTCTGACGCTATCGGAGTTGCCGACATCAGACACTGGAAATTGGCGCCGCGCGACAGCTTTGTGCCACTCTTCGCTGTCTCCGCGTTCTTCGGCTTCCCCACCTTCACCGTGAAGCGGTAGCCGCCGTTCTCGATCACCGGCTCGACATACGCCTCCTTTCCCACCTTCGTTGAAAGCACAAAGGTCGAGGCGAGCGGCACATCCACCTGCGCGAAGGCCGGGTTCGGGCTCTTCACCGTGCGGGCCCAGAGCCAGGCGATCACGGTGAGTTTCTGGCCCACGTACGGCTTCAGGTCCGGCCGCGCCTTTGCCATTTCAGCGGTGACCTCGACCTTGGGGTAGAGGTGGCCTATTCGCTTCTCGGCCTCATCGCGCATCCACTGGCCGTAGTAGCGCACGTCCTCAGCAAGGCCCTGCGCGCTCTTCCATTCCCGGGCGATGAGAGACTTCTCCTTGCGCGTCTCGGGGTTCACCGGAGGCTTGCCGGCGAACTTGGGCGAGATCTCGATCATCGCCTTGTTGATCAGCACCGCAACCGGGTTCAGGTCGCTGGCGTAGCTCTCGAGCCCTAGCCGCTGCGCCTCCAGCGGCAGCGCCCCGCCGCCGGCGAAAGGGTCATGGAAGGCGGGAAGCCTCTTGCGGTCGAACAGGTCCCTCGCACGTGGGTGATCTGCGTTCTCGGCGCAAGCGCGACGCCAGCTTTGCCAGATCTCATCTCGCGCCGCATGCAGCACTGTCGCGTTGGTCGTGTTCTCCCACAGCACCAGGTCCTCGATGATGCGGAAGAGGCGCTGCCGCTCGTGGTCGGCCAGCACCTCGTCGAGGGTCGGGGCAGGGCCGGGCTCCGGCACCGACAGGTTCGTCCCTTTGACCTTGCTGGCGAGAGCGCGGGCCTCCTCCCATAACTTCAGGCGGGCCTTAAGCACCGTCTCCGCCTTGCGCTTGAGCCTCGCATCCGCGCGGAGCGTGTCCACGTAGGCCGATGGGTCATCCACCATCTGGGCGAAGATCACTGCCCGCGCCGCCGCCAGCGGCCGCCGTGCCCACCACAGGTGGAGCGTACTGGGGTGGCCATGCCGGATCGACTTCTCCCGCGCGGAGGCCTTATTGATCGCCTCAAGCGGTAGAGCGACTTCGATCAGTTTCTTCTTCGTAATCACGTTGCGGCTCCCTGCATGGCAGCGATGTTTCCACTACCGCGAGCATGGCTGGGTGACGACGGCATCTGGTCCCATGTTCTTCCGTCGAGGACCCGCCCTGCCTGCTTCTTGTTCTTCCCGCCCCACTGCTTGAAGAAGAAGGACACCTTTGCCCGCCGGCACTGGTCGCGTATGTCTTTAGCCCAGGCAGGATCCATCGGACGCGCTTTCGGGCCAGACTCCCCCCCCACAATGACCCAGTCGATGCCGCGCAGGTCCAGGTCCGGGAGTGGACCGAGGAGCGGCTCCAGCGAGAGAAACCTGAGCATCGCGCGCGTGGCGCGCAGGTGATCTATACGTGACCGGTACTTGTTACTCTCGACGCTCACGCCCATCCAGATGTTGGGTGCCCATGGCAGATTCGACTCCAGTGCAGCGAGGCGGTCCGCACGCTTCGTCAGCAATTGGAAGCGATGCCAATGCGCACGTCGCATGACGTCGAAGACGCGTTGGATGTAGTCGAGCGGCACGTCCTTGTGGAACAGATCGCTCATCGAGTTCACAAAAATTGCCTGCGGCTTCTTCCACCGCAGTGGCAGTTCGAGCATATGCGGCTGGAGCGTCAGTTCGAAGCCGTTCCTGTAGTTCTCCTGGCCCATCGCCTGGAGCCGCTCCGCCATCCGCTCGGCGTAGCAGTGTTTGCAGCCCGGGCTGATCTTCGTGCAGCCCGTAACAGGGTTCCACGTCGACTCGGTCCACTCGATGGCTGACCTCAGCCCCATGTCAGCTTCACCTCGTCTGGAAATGTGTTCGCGCGCCGCCTCGTCCCGTCCGTCTTGACCTCGTCGACTTTGAGGTGCCCGCTCGTCTCCTCCTGCTTGAGCGCGGCGGTCATGTGCTTCTTGAGGTAGGCGGTCTGGTTCTCGATGAAAGTGCGCAAGTCACGCCCCGTGATCGTGCCCTTCCCCTGAAACTCGGCGCGCACCTGTGCAGCGAGCTCGTTGGTTGGATCGGCTTCGAAGAGCACCTGCTGATCGGGGTTGGTGGCATCCGAAAAGTGGAAGTCCCCGTTCGGGTCCACCTTCCACATCGCCTCCTTCATCTTGAGGTGGCCCAGCTCGTGGTTCGTCGCAAAAAAAAGGTAGTACTGGGTTCGATCCTGCCGATCTCGCATCTCGAAGAAGCGAACGTACTTCGCGACGCCAGCTAGCTTCGACTGGTACAACTCCCGCAGCTTCACAATGCGATCGCCTGAACCTTTGGCGATCCGAACGGCCTCGTCGCCGCCGAATGCGTCCACGATGTGCTGGACAACCTTGTCCTCAGGGTGCTCGAGAAAGCGGTTGATGGCGTCCACCATGAACGTGATGAATGCCTCGCAGCGCTTGTGTGCGAGCAAGCGCTCGATCAACGAGAACGGGATGCCCGAGAACCCGAACGGGTCGATGAACGCAAAGGTCGGCGCGAGGCCGTTCTTGTCTGCCTCGATCGATGCCAGGACGTTTCCGAACTTCTCATCGAAGCGCCCGGACTCAGCTATGACCCTGAAGTGCGCTGGAACCCGAACGGCGGCAAGTTCCTGCTTCAAGTGCGCGAGACGGTCTTCGCGCTCCTCGATAAACCAGAAAATGATCTCGCCGGTAGTCGACTTTCGGTGATTGACGGCGACGTCGAGCGCGATCATCGGCGACCCGGGTTCGCCGTTCTTGTACCGGCCTGGTCCTGAAAACCCGTCGATGTAGACGATGCGATTGTGGTAGGTCCCAAGAATCGGGAACCAGGCCGCGAGGTAGCGGCGCAAGATTTCGTGCTTCGCAGTGGTGTGCGGGTCAAGCTCCCATAGGGTTTCTTTCGGCGTCACCATATGTTGGTCCCCATGTGGCCGACCGTGCCCACGAGTGACCGGGTAGATCCGATGAGCGTCCCATCCTGAGTCATGCCGGTGCTCCCGCTCTCGCGATTAGTTCGGCGAAGTCATAGTTCACGCTCGTGACGCCGAAATCCGGCTCGCGAGTGAATGGCTGCCGAACGTAATGGACCTTATGCGCATCGGCGTCTGTGAACTCGACGATCGCGAGGATGAAGTCTTCGGGTTTGTTCAGCGAATAGAGGATCTCGTTCTTCGTGACCGTAATGGTGTCGGCACCCGATACCCGTCCCTTCACTTCAATGAACCGAAGCTTCCCCGTACCTGGAATGGCACTCTCGATGTCGTAGCCGAGCTTCTCGAGCTCCCGGTCCATCGGGTCGAAGCCCAGGCTGCGCTCGATCTCCATGACAATGGCACGCGCCCGCGCTGCGCTCGCCTGTGTATCGGCGGGGCCCGTACCTTCACCCGCGGCCAGGCCCGACATCGCGTTGATCAGCCCGATCGGTACCACCAGCAACCCGCCGAGCACCACCGGCGGCAGTGGCGAAAGCTGGCTTTCGAGTTTCAGTTCTTCCAGACGTGCTTGCAGGCGGCCCTGCAGTAGATCGGCGCGTTTGCGGGCTTCGTCGGAGTTGAGTCTTGCATTGGGCTTGCCGGCCTGTTCCTGTAGTTTGAGTTCCTGTGCGCGATGATCCCAGTACGCGATCTCTTTGGTCAGTCGATCCTTGACCGCCG
The DNA here is from genome assembly GCA_029782335.1 of Actinomycetes bacterium. Classification (GTDB taxonomy): domain Bacteria; phylum Actinomycetota; class Acidimicrobiia; order Acidimicrobiales; family Microtrichaceae; genus JADLFH01. The sequence continues at coordinate 11,473 of JAKOVA010000278.1, forward strand.
CCTCGGTCTTGGTCAGCAACTCCAACTTTCGGCCGCGCACTTCGGAAACGTGCCCCGGCACGACGTTGGCGATGGCGTAGCCCTGCGCCTTCTGTTCCAGATCACGGCTTATCCACTGGCACTCGGGACGGTCAAGGATTGACCCGACGTCAGGCTCAGCGCTCGCCAGCGGCCGGTAGTCGAGATAAGGTGCGTACTGGACATTGCTTATCGCACCGGTGGCATTCATCTCGACGTAAAGCATGCGCTTGGAGACCACGCGTCGCTCCCCTGCACGGGTAAGGCTCGCGTCCTGGATGGCATGTTCCAGATAGAACAGCACGCGAGGCGAGGTCCCGGTGTCCCGTTCGTCCACCAAGACGGTACCCCGCTTCAGCAGATCGCGATTGCGCTCAAGCGTCAGATCGATCACCGCGTCGAGCAGCGGATGGCCCGGGCACACGAACGCTGCCAGCGGCTGACCTTGTGGTGCGACAACGGACTTCTCGAAAGCAATGCGCTCATAGCGCGGCAGCACGGGCTCGCGAAGGCCAATGAGCCGGTCGCGATTGCGCACCAGCGCTGGGACATGGGTGATTTCGTAGCGACGCGCCTCCCGTGGCTTAACACCTCCGCCAAGCCGTTTGAACGCCTCGTGAAAGAACGATTCGATGTAATGGGGCTGCAATCGGCGGGCGTCAGCCCGCTCCATGTCCACCCGGATGCGCTGCACCTTGCTGGCATCCATCGCGTCGTGGGCCAGCACGCGTTCTTCGAGCAGAGCCTGCAAGTGCCCGCGGTCTAGCGCGGCATCGAGCACGGTGGTGAGGAACGCCTGAACCTCAGGCCTTTCGCCATAGCGAATGGCCTCGATCAGGAGATCGCGCAGCGACTTGCCCTCGAACTGAAGTCTGCCGAGCACGTCGAAGACCTGACCGCCGAGTGCTTGGCGAGCCTGTTCGAGTTTCTCCAGAAGCTTGCGGTAGACATCTCCTTCCCGCGTTTCCTCTGCCACAAGATTCCACAGGTGACAGACTTCGGTCTGTCCGATACGGTGAATGCGGCCGAACCGCTGCTCGATCCTGTTCGGGTTCCACGGGAGGTCGTAGTTGACCATCAGGTGGGCTCGCTGCAGGTTGATCCCCTCGCCGGCAGCGTCGGTAGCGAGCAGCACCTGAACTTCCGGGTCGTGCCTGAACGACTCCTGCACCTTCAGGCGCTCCTCCCGGCCGATGCCCCCATGAATGATGACGACGGCTTCCTTGCGGCCAAGCAGTGTTGTAACGCGCTGCTCCAGATAGTTGAGGGAATCGCGGTGCTCCGTGAAGATGACCAGTTTCTGGTGCGGTGACGGTTTCGGCGCCGGGATTGATCCAGAGCCGTAGGGGGCATCTGGTTCGGCGACGTGGCGGCCAGCGGTCGGCCCCGCAGCCAATCCTGCGGGCGTGAAGACTTCACCCAGAAGGCTCGCCAGTTCACGCCACTTGGTGTCGGTGCCGCTACGACGCACGCCGAGCGCTTCCGCCTCCAGGCCCTTCAGAGTCTCGATTTCAATACGCAGTTCGGCAATCGAGCGCGCGGCTGTCGCCTGGTCGAGAATCTCCTCCTCAACCGCTTCGACCTCGTTGTCGGGCGCTTCTTCGAGATCTTCGACCGCGTCGGCGTCAAGTGAAGGGGCCGTCGACGGCAAGACAGGGGCTGTCTGTCCACCGCGCTGAAGCAACTCCAGCTCGCGCATGCGACTTTCCAGTCGTTCGCGACGGCGGCGCAGCGACTGGTAGATCGCCTCCGGCGAGGATGCAAGACGCCGCTGCAATATGGTCAGCGCGAAGCCGACAGTGCCAGCGCGCTTGTCGTTTTCCAATGCTTCCGCGCGGTTGAATTCCTGGCGCACGTAGTCCGTGACGACCCTGTAAAGATGGGCCTCCGCATCCGACAGCTTGTAGGGGACCGTGTATGCGATGCGTTGCGGGAAGAGCGGCGTGCCATCGAACTTGAGCAGGCTTTCCTTGACCATCCGACGCATGAGGTCCGAGACATCGGTCATATGTACGCCGTCGCGATATCGACCTTCGAAGCGGTCGCCATCGAGTAGCGCCATGAACAGCTGGAAATCCGACTCATGGCCATTGTGTGGAGTGGCCGTCATGAGCAGGAAGTGACGCGTGAGTGTCGAAAGCAACTGGCCGAGGCGATAGCGCTTCGTGTACTTGGTCTCGCCACCGAAGACCGTGGCAGACATCTTGTGCGCTTCGTCGCACACCACCAGGTCCCACCGGCAATCGGGAGCCTGGAGCTTCATCTGTACGTCTTCGTTGCGCGAGACCTTGTCGAGCCGCGCGATGACCAGATTGGTCTCGAGAAACCAGTTGCCGGTGCGCGCGGCCTCCAGCTTGTCGTTCGTGAGGATCTCGAACGGAAGGTGGAATCGGCGAAATAGCTCGTCTTGCCACTGCTCAGCCAGGCTCCCGGGACAGACGACTAAGCAGCGCTGCAGGTCACCGCGGGCAATCAACTCTTTGATGAGCAGCCCCGCCATGATCGTCTTGCCGGCGCCGGGGTCATCGGCGAGCAGAAAGCGCAATGGCTGTCTGGGCAGCATGTGCTCGTAGACAGCGGTGATCTGGTGAGGCAGCGGATCGACAACGGAGGTGTGCACCGCCAGCACTGGGTCGAATAGATGGGCGAGCCGAATGCGCTGAGCTTCGGACACAAGCCGGAACAGGGCACCGTCGCCGTCGAAACTCCACGGACGGCCCTGCTCGACGATCTCAAGGCGCGGCTCGTCATGGCGGTAGAGCAGTTCGTTGGCAACGCGCCCCGTAGCCGTCTTGTAGGTCAGCTCCAGCGCCTCAGATCCGAACCACTGAACGCTGACCACGGTCACAAGGGCATCGGGCAGGATTCCCCGAACAGCGGCATTTGGCTGGAGGTCTTCCAGGCGGTTCACGTCAGTGCCTCACCAGTCCTTCGGTCACCCTGGTATCCGGGGGCCAAAATGGCACTATCTATCGAGGCGAGGACGTTCGGACTCGCGAGTGCCAGTTGGAACTCTGCCCCGATCAGATCGTGGCCTGGCGAACAGTCGACCCCCCACCGTCGAAGTGCGTAACCGGCCACGGCCGCCCGGCACTTGACTAGGAGCGCTCCGGAGCGCATCCCGTAGTCGGCCTCGACCGCGCTCTTGTGTGCGAGTTTCGGATGGGGTATCAGCTTCAGGTCCACGGTGCGGTTCCATTGCTCGTCCGCTTTGCTGCGCTCGTGGTCCGCCGGGTCGACCCCATCCAGCACCGTGGCCTTGGATATCCGAGTGATCACGAAATCCGCGAAGCGCGCGTTTGCACGGTCGTAGGCGCGAACGTGCCAACGCTGGCCGTTGTCGACCAACGCGTGCGGCACGATCTGCCTGTCCGTTCTTCCGCTGCTCAACGACACGTACGTCACCTCCAGGACCTGCTTGCGATAGATCGCCCGCGTCACGACTGCTAATTCAGCCAGCTTCGGCAGGCTGAGACTTTCGACTGTCTCGGTCGACAGGCCCTGCGGATGCGGCAAACCGTCGCCCAGCCCGGACTTCAACCAGTACAGGACCCGTTCAGGTGTCCGGCTGAAGATCAGCCTGAACTTCTCTCCCGGCAGGTACGTCTTCGCCTGAAAGTCGTAGACCAAGTTCTCCGGGGCCAGCTCCTTGTAGACCGCCAGGTCCCGGCTCGCCTGGATCGACGCTCCCGAAAAGCGTTTCGCCACGTCTGCCCGCCGCAACTCCCCCAGAAAGAACAAGCGGGCCTCGATAAAAGAAATCCGTTCCACCTGGGACGGAGGCAGCCCCTTCAGCTTCGCTGGCACCGCGTTCGACCTAGTCATCAGCACAGAGCGACCGCTCCACAGGCACCGGCCCCTAACCGTATCTTCATGATAACAATTCTGATAGGCTAAGGCTACTGGCTGTCTTCCGCCGTGCTCTCCTCCCGCGATTGAATCAGATGAAGCTGCGCTGGCAAATCGAGGACAAGGACGTTTCCCGCGTGAAGGCGCTCGTCGCTGGTCAGGCGGGCAACGCACTGATCCGCGCGCGCCAGGAGCGCAACTTGTCAGAGGCGAAGCCAGCCGTCACCAAGGAGCGCTTCTGGCGGGCCATGGTCTCCATGCGGCTCACCACCCGGCAGAAGTCGGGACCCGAGAGCCACGTGGCGCGGTTCATCCGCTTGAATCCGTTTCCCCTGGCGTACCCGACCGTCCACCAGGCACGCGATGCCGGCGTCTTGATCGCGAAGGCCCTCAGGAAAGCGGGAGGAATCCGGTTCGCCGACAAGATCGCGAACGAGCTCGCCCAGAACCTGGAGATCCTCGAAGATGGCTTGTGGACCGACACGCTCGCCCAGTGCAATCGGCTGACGCAGTTGGTGCCAAGGGATGTCGAGATCGAGGTGGCGCGGCACATTCAGGAGCACTTCCTCGGCTTCGGACCGAAGCAGTCTCGCAACCTGTTGCAGTCCTTGGGACTGACCCGCTACGAGATCCCGATCGATAGTCGGTTGACCGACTGGCTGAACGAGTTCGGGTTCCCAGTGCGCCTGACGGCAACAGCGCTGGGGGACGACAACTACTACCGTTTCATCTCGGATGGCATTCAAGCTCTCTGCGAGCGCAGCGGTGTACTGCCCTGTATCTTCGATGCGGCGGTGTTCGCGTCGCGAGATTCGGTGGCGTGGACCGATGACAACGTAATCTTCTGAACGCCCGT
>JAKOVA010000043.1 GCA_029782335.1 Actinomycetes bacterium
CCCACAGGCGCACCGTCTCGGCCTTCGGTCCCAGCTTCTCGGCGACCGAACAGATCGCCTCCCACTGCGACCCGTACTCGTGCTGGTGATCCAGCACCATCCGCACCGCGCGCTCACGCAGCTCGTCGGGGTACTTCCCTCGGTTGGGCATGCTCCATCCTTCTCAAAGGTTGGAGCCTCCACCAGACCCGGGGCGCTTCAGAGTCCGGCTTCATGCTGATCTTCGTGTTGGCGACGATTCTCTTTGTCAGCATCATCGGATTGTCCTTGATGAGCTACACGGTCACTTCGGGGAAGATCGCGGCACGCCTCACGGGCACATCGAAAACCCTGCACGCGATCGACGCTGCGCTGGAGCTGGGGCTCAACAACATCCGGACCAAGCCACGACCCAACGATGGATCCTGCACCGGTGAGACGACGAACTACACCGACAGTCAGACGAACGAGAGCTACACGGTGCAGTGCAGCGACGGTGCTGCACCGACCGAGCAGCGGCGGATCATTGACCTGATCGTGACAAAGGCCGGTGGAGGGATCACCCTCGGCCAGGCGCGGGCGAAGATCACCGACAAGGTCTTCAGCACAGCCATCGCCGGCTACAGCGTCGAGGTCTGTGATTGGCAGCTCGGCATCGACGTGGCCCCGACGCTTGGGACGTGTACGGCATGACCATTCGCTCACGACGACTTGCCCACCTCGTGCGCTGCGTTCGACCGAACGCATGTCAGGACCAGCGTGGCGTGACCCTCATCGAGGTCTTGGTTGCGCTGGCGATTCTGGGAATCACCGTCGGAGCGATCCTCTCCGCGACGCTGACGACCACGGGCGGGAGTTCCGTGAACAGCAGGATCTCCCGGATGAACGCGCTGCTGTCAGCGTTCGGGGAGTCGATCAAGAACCTGCCGTACCAAACCTGCGCTCTCGCCGGGGACTACCAGTTGGCCTTCGATCAGGCTGACAACGCGCTCGGCAACGACGATCAGGAGCTCCGCAAGACCCTGAACGCAACGATGACCGTCGACAACATCGTGTATCAGGGTTCATCGATCTGCAGCAGTGGTGTCGGCACCGACTCCGGTGTGCAGACGGTTGGCCTGGTGGTCGAGGTCTCGGGACGCACCCTGAGGGGACAGGTCACCAAGCGCAACCCGGCGGCGAGCAATGTGCCGGTGACCGTCGGCATCGAGGTCGAGCGGATCAGCCCCGACGGCAACCCGACCTCGGTGTGGATGCTGCGCTCCACCTCGACGTCTCCCAACGGGCTCTCCCGCTGGGAGTGGTGGTGCGACGGGGCGTGGATCGAAGGGGGCACCGCCGAGCCGTCATTCCCCTCGAACACCGGTCCCGACTACTTCGACTCGTTCAACCCGACGTTCCAGCCGTCGTGCAGCTATCCGGCTCCCACCACGACAGGCGTACTTCAGACCGTTGGCTTGCGGGTCACCGACAACCACAACGTGACGGCGATCGGCTTCAAGACCTTCGAGTTGTCGACCACCCCGTTCGCCCACAACAACCCGACGGCCCAGATCACCCAGGACACCTCGCCGGACTGCACCGACGCGAATCCGTGTGGGATCAACACCCCGATCACCTGGCACTCGAGCGGGCCTGAGCCGCCAGACGCGACCATCGTCTCGTGGCGGTGGACCTTCGGGGACGGCAGCCCGCCGATCGTGTGTGTGCTCACGTCGCCGTCATGCCGCGACGCGACCAGCCACGAGTACGAGGGTGGAGGCACCTTCGTGTTGTCGCTGACGGTCACCGACAGCCTCGGCGCAATGGGAACCGCGACCCGCCAGATCAAGGTGAATGCGCCACCGCTCGTCAAGCCCACCGTGGCGTTCGCGTCGACGGCGCTCGGGGCATCCATCACCTCTGGCGTTGCCCCCCAACGTGTCACCTTCAACGGAGCGGGTTCCTATGCCGATGGGTACTCGCCAGGCTCGGGCACTCCGCCGGGCGGGATCACGAACTACGCATGGGATTTCGGTGACGGTCAAACCCAGAGCGGCTCGTCGCTCGTGAACCCGTCGCACGTCTTCAATAGCCCGGGCGTGTACGTGGTGCGCCTGACCGTGACGGCCGTCAATGGTGCGACCAACTACGCCGAGACGACCATCACGCTCACAGCGCTCCAACCACCGATCAATCTCCGCAACAGCGGTGCCCACAAGGCGGACATCCCGTTGATCCGCGACGCGTACTTCGACTTCCAGTGGGTGAATCCACCGCGGAGTCCCGGCGACGCGATCGGCTACGAGATCATGATCAGCACCGCGTCCGGTTTCTGCTCGGTCGTTGGCTGGGGCATGAACGGCCGGGTCTTCTCGATCCCCAACGGCGGTGCCGCGGGCACGTCACAGACCTACCGGGCGCAGTTCGGCAACGGCAGCTGGCCTCCGGGCGTTCCGCTCGAGATGTGCTCGACCGATAGCTACACCTTCCGTGGCAGAACCGTCAGGACCAACGAACTCGGCGTGCAGTACTCGCCGTGGTCCGACGCGCAACCTCTCGAGGCGGACTTCTTCTGATGGGCACGACCACCATGCACCGGGCAGCGCAGCGTCTACAGCGTCGGCTCCGACGTCGGGGCCAGGGCGGCGTCACGATGATCGAACTCGTCGTCGTGATCGCTGTGATCTCCATTGTCATGGTGTCGCTGTCGGCATGGATGATGTCGACGTTGGCCTCCCAAGCGCGCGCTCGGGCGGCCAACCGCGATGCGAACACGATCGCCCTCGTGAACGCCACGCTCCTTCGTGACGTGTCTTCCGCGATGTTCGCAACTGGCTCGTTCCAGAAGGCTGTGGGCCGCATTCCCGACTGCCCCACGACGGGCGTCGGCGACTCCTCCGAGGGTGCGGGTGAGGTTCGCCTCGCGATGGTCACTCCCGGAAACCGGCGGGTGGTCTACACCCTGGTGGACGCGGAGCCGGGCAGTGGCGACTCGGGCAAGGTGCTGTATCGCCGCGACTGCGCCAATCTGAAGGCCAACTTCCCCGCGGCCGCGACCCAGTACAACGCAGGCGATCCGTCAGTCGGCGACCCGACCTTGAACGATCCGGAGCCGTCCTTCCTGAACGACCCTCAAGGCGCCGACCTCAGCACCCCGACGCGGGCCAAGCGCATCACCGATGGCCTGAGCTCCTTCGTCTCGAGCTGCCCCAAGAACGGCGCCCTTGCGACGGATGAGGATCCGAACTGTACGACCGTGAAGGTCGTTGCCGAACTGGCAGGATCCGCAACGAAGGCGCCGATCCGTTTCCAGAGCACTCGTCGAACCGATACGTATTGCACGCCGCTCTGCCCGCCGGTCCCGCAGTTCACCTTCACCCCCGATGTGCCCGAGAAGGGCCAGTTGGTCAGTTTCGACGCGTCGACCTCATATGACCGCCGGAACGCGTACCTCCCACCGGATCCATCCGACCCGGAGACCCGTCTCACCTACTCCTGGGATTTCGACGCGCCGCACCGAGAGGGCGTGGTCGACAACGTCGTGTGCGATTCGGCCACCCCGCACACCGGTGCAACCATCTACAACCCGACGCACACCTATGTGAAGGCCAACGGCGGGACCTGCGGCCGCTACGTGGTGCGGCTGACGGTGACGAACTCGAACGGCATTTCCGCGTCGCTCGATCGTCAGATCGTTGTTCCCGGCAAACGGCCGACGGCGCAGATCACCAATGTGCCGGTGCCGCTCAAGGTGGTGCGAAACCAGCCGGTGCAGTTCACCTCCAAGGTTGAGACGTTCGAGGGCAGCCTCGATCCGGCGAACTCATTCTGGGATTTTGGTGAGGGCGTGACGATCCCCCTCGTCGCATCGTCATCCTCGCCGGCGGTCCCGTCGTGTTCGCTCCCTGCCGCTCCCCAGTGCACCACGAGCACCCACAGCCCGGTTTACCCGGGTTTCTCGACGGTCGGCGTCCACAACGTCCGGCTGGTGGTCACCGATATGACGGGTCTTCGTACCGAGGGGTACCTCGCGGTCGACGTCGAGCCCGAGTTCTATTACGCGTCCAAGTCCTACGGCGCCGACACGCCGACGTGCGGTCCCTACACCGAGCCGTGTGAGACCATCACGATGGCGCTGGCACACGCTCAGACTGCAGGCAAGTCCGACGTGCTGGTCGGCCCAGGTACCTTCGACTCCTTCGCTGCAGTTGACGGCATCAATGTCGCCGGCGGTCGCGACGACAGCGCTGGGGTGAACTCCACCTGGGCGTACGACGCGTCGAACGTCACGGTCATCCCGGGGCGGATGATGGGTGCCGAACGGGTCGCGCTTTCGGCGACGAACCTCACCCGGGTGACGATGGTGTCGGATCTCACGCTCACACCCGGGAACCCCGTGGACACCGACACGCCGGTCCAGGGTGCGATCATTGACAACGCGGTCAACTTCACGCTGCGAAACGTGAAGGTGAACGGCGCCGACGGGCGGAACCCGACGGGTGTGCTGGTGCGCAACGCATCCAACGTCAACCTTGTGCGGTCGACGATCACCTCCGGTACGCCGATCATGCCGAGCGACGCGGCGAGCACGACGGGGAACCGCAGCGCCTATGGCGTACGGGCGATCGGCAACTCGTCGGTGACGGTCAACAACTCGACGATCACCGCGGCGGATGGCCTCCAGGGCAAGAGCGGTGACGCTGCAGCGAGCATTCCACCGGCGACGGCGTGTAGCGGTCACAATGGTGTCGAGAAAACGCAGGCCAACGGCTCGAGTTGTAACCCTGCCGCCGGGTACGCGGCAGGAGGGTACGGCGGCGGCGGCGGCTGCGGGTACGGCGGCGGCGGCGGCTGCGGCGGCCGGGCGTGGTACGACATCGTGACCGGCGGCGCCTCAGGGAAGAACGGCCAGACCACCGTAGGTGGTGGATCCGGCGGTACCGCCGGTGGCGGCGGGTATTGCATCACGCCACGCCCCGGTGCAGGTGGTCCCGGCGGAGGTGGTAACGGCGGTGCCGGAGCGACGACCGGCGGGACCGGCGGAACCGGATCTGCTGGAAATGCCGCGGCCTTGTGGGACAGCGTTCAGGCCGGGACCGGCGGGAACGGTAACCCCGGTGGTGGCGGTGGCGGCGCCGGCGGTGGCGGCGGTACCTATTGCGCAGGTGAAGAGTCCGGCGGTCGGGGCGGCGGCGGAGGTGGCGGCGGCAACGGTGGCAATCTCGGTGGCCACGGCGGATGGTCCGGTGGTGGATCCTTCGGCGTGTACGGCCACAACTCGTCGATCAATGTCATCAACGGCTCCACGATCACCTCCGGTAAGGGTGGTCAGGGTGGCAACGGTGGCCAGGGCGGACCCGGCGGCCAGGGCGGTAAGGGTGGTGACGGGATCGCCCAGGACAAGGGCGGCAACGCCAGCGGTGGTGGTGGCGGCGGCGGCGGCCAGGGTGCCAGCGGTGGCGGTGGTGGTGCGAGCGGCCCGTCGGTCGCGGTGTTCAAGGCGGGGACGGGCACGGTCCCCAATGTCAGCGTCGGGAACTTGCTCACCCCGGCGTCAGGGGCGACGGTCGGCCTGGGCGGTCCTGGCGGCGCTGGCGGGCCCGCTGGAGCGGGTGGTGGCGACGGTGGCGGCGGCTGCTTCGGCAGTGTGTGCACCTACCCCGGCGGCAACGGATTGGCGGGCACCACGGGCGCGAAGGGCAACAACGGCGGCGTCGGTCTGGTGTGTCCGGTGTACTCGGTTGCTGGCGGCGGCGCTGGATGCCTCGACTCGACGATCACGTCGATCACCCGTCAGGACGGTGCGTCCAACCCCACGAACGCAACGTCGGTTTCGTGGACAGTGACGTTCAAGGTGCCGGTGTCCGGAGTCACCGCGTCGAAGTTCGCAACGGTGCTCGACGGCGTGACCGCATCGAGCACGCTGGTGCTGACCCCGGTGAGCTCCACCGTGTACACCATTACCGCGAGCGCGGTGACCGGGAACGGAACGATCGGTCTCAACGCCGTCAGCGTGACTGGCATCCTCAACGGTTCCGGAGTGCAGATCGCTGACCCGTCGCCGTTGCCGTTCCCCGGTGAGTTGTACAACATCGATCAGATCGCGCCGACGGTCACCTCGATCGTCCGTGTCGGCCCAACGCCGTCGAATCTCGGGCTGGTGTCGTGGACCGTGACCTTCTCTGAGCCGGTCACGGGACTCATCGGGTCGAACTTCTCGTTCGCGACGACCGGCACGGTGACGGGCCCGGCCATCAGCAGCGTCGTCCAAGATGTCGGGACGTCTTGGACGGTCAGCGCTACCACTGGCACGGGCGATGGTGATCTCGGGCTGAACCTTTCGGCGAATCAGCACCTCATCATCGACGCGGCCGGAAACCAGGTGCCGGTCGGCACGATCGTCGGTGAGACCTACCTGATGGACAAGACCAAGCCCGCGGTGTTGTCCATCGTCCGCGCGAGTGGTGAGCCGAACCCGACCAACGCGTCGTCGATGTCGTGGACCGTCACCTTCAGTGAGCCGGTGTTCGGACTCGATCTTCCAAACTTTGCGCTGGTGGGTGCTCCGGTGGCCGGCTCGACGCCGGTGCCGACCGGAACGATCTCCACGATGACCCAGGACAGTCCGACCACGTTCACCGTGCACGCGGTGAGCGTGGCTGGTGATGGCACACTCGGCCTCAACCTCGCGGTGAATCTCGCGGCGATCAAGGATGCGGCCACCAACTCGCTGGCCACGCCGGTGGCGCCCGGCGAGACGTTCCGCGTTGACCGCGTCGCCCCGACGGTGGTGTCGATCGTTCGTGCCAACACCAATCCGACGAATGCCTCGACGGTGTCGTGGACCGTCACGTTCTCCGAGGACGTGACGGGGGTGTCGATCGGCAACTTCACGCTTGCCAACACCAACCTGGTGAGCCCGGCCAAGCAGTCGGTGACCGGCTCCGGCAGCGTGTGGGTGGTCTCGTCGAATACTGGTAACACGACCAACAACGGCACGCTCGGCATCAACCTCGATACGGCGTTGTCGTCGATTCAGGACTGGCTGACGAATCCGATGGTCGCCACGCCGGCACCGGGTGAGGTCTATCTGGTCGACAAGACCAATCCCGTCACGTCCGACTCCGCGGTGTCGGGCGGTATCGCCTGGCAGAAGGACCCGGGCGTCGCATCGGTGACGCTCACCGCGTCCGACCTTCCGGCGTTCGGCGATCCCGGCCGATCAGGAGTCGGCCAGGTGTGGTATCGCTCAAAGGAGTCGACCAACCCGTGGTCCGCGTGGACGCAGATCCCCTTCGGAACGCTCGTCGAGTCGCCTCCCGGTTCGGGAACCTTCCTCGGGACCTTCACGCTTCCGTTCGTTGATCCCGGCGATTACACGATCGAGTACTACTCGGTCGACAACGCCGGCAACCAGGAGACGGCGAAGTCAAAGAGCTTCAGCCTGAAACTCGACCAGGACGATCCCACCGTCGCTATCGCCGACATGCCCACTGGCGTGTTGCTGTCGAGTTCGGGCACTACGTACGGAGCCGAAGTCGCCTACGACGGCACGATCAACGGCACCGCGAACGATCCTGCGATTATCGGGTCGAACCGCTCGGGCTTCGTGCCGCAACAGGTGACCATCAGCGTGCAGCGCGACGAGACCAAGCTGTGGTGGAACGGCTCGGCATACCAGTCGGTGGAGCACTTCTTCACCGCATCGTTGTCCGGTCCGCTCGGCGGTACGTGGTCGTTGCCGTTCAACTTCCCGGCCGGCGGTCGGTGGATCATCCGCGCCACGGCGACCGATCAGGCCCTGCGCTCAGCGACGGTCTCCACAACCGTCGACATCGACTACAAGTGGAGCGAGTCGATCTTCGTCGATGCCGTGAACGGCAACGATGCGAACAACGGTCTCTGCCCGACAACGTCTGCGCTGGACGGTGGGTCGTACCCAGGTTGCACCGGCGCTGCCAACCAGGGACCGAAGGCAACCGTCACCGCGGGAGTCGCGGCCGCGACCGCTACACGCCCCTACGTGCGGGTACAGGCAGGTACCTACTACGGAACCGTCAACATCGCCTCGACGGCGAACATCAAGGTGCGCGGCGGCTACGCGACCACCGCGTACTCCTCGAGTGGCGCATGGCTGCGTTCGGCGCCTGGCTCCAACAGCGTGACCCTGCGTGGTGACGGCACCGGTGTCGCGGTGACCGGCTCCGGCGGGGCGACCCTCGAGCAACTCAACATCACGCCGCTCCGCCCGACGCTGTCGAACCTCGTCCTGACCGAGTCGAACAACCAGGCCATCCCCGCCAGTGACTGGGGAGGCAACAGCCCACGGCCCGGCACGGTCGACGTCGACCAGTTCTCGGCCCGATGGAGCCGAACCTTCACGCCGAGCGCGAGCGTTAGCGGGTTCCAGGTCTGCGTCCGCACCGATGACGGCGGCCGTGTGTGGATCACCCCCGCGGGTGGTGTCCGAACGCTGATCTTCAATGACTGGACCGATAAGGGCGTTCCTCCGAGTTGCGGCGCCGGTCAGCTCTCCACGCCGTACAACCTGACGGGCGGCGTGGCCTACACGATTCAGTTCGAGATGTACGAGGCTGGCGGTGGCGCCGGTGCCTACTTCTCGTGGTACGCACCGGGTGGGGCGCCCGGTTGGTGGCCGACAAGCGGGTGGACCGCGCAGTGGTACAACGACCGTGGCGTTTCCAGCTACGGCGTCCGTCTGGCATCAGCGGGTGCGACCTCGACCAAGAACACGACGATCGTCGCGACGAACGGTAACGGCGGCATCCACGGTACTGACGGTGCCAATGGCGGAGCTGGTGCCGGCGGATGGGGCGCATCCAACGGCGGCGGAGGTTGCTACCCCGTCGGTGGTGGACAGCCCGGCTACACCATCACGAGCGGTGGCTGGGGCGGTAACGGCAACTGCAACGTCGCGGGAGCGTGGGGCGCCGGCGGGCAGGCCGGCTCCGGTGGTGCCGCGGGCGGTGGCGGCGGGAGCGGTGGAGACCGCGAGCGCTACTGGGCCTGCAACGGTGGAAGCAACGGATCAGGTGGTGGCGGCGGCGGCGGCGGTGGCGCTGGCGGCTCAGGTGGTGGTGGCGGTGCTGCCGGTGTCGGTGGAACCGCGGCCGCGGTCTGGACAGGCAACAACGGCGCGAGTGGTTGGAACGGCGCCTCGGGTGGTGGCGGTGGCGGCGGTGGAGCCGGCGGTGGCGGCGACAACCAACTCGCCTGCGTAGGCGACAGCGGCGGCGGTGGTGGTGGCGGCGGCGGTGGCGGCGGCCTCGGTTTCGCCGGCACCGGCGGCACGGCTGCCGGTGGATCGTTCGGCGTCTACGCCTACAACACCGCGTTCACGACGAATGGCAGCGGCGACGCGATCACCTCCGCGAACGGCGGCAACGGCGGCAACGGCGGCAACGGTGGTGCCGGCGGTGCCGGCGGCAGCGGCGGCAAGGGCGGCAACAGCGGCGACGACGCATCCGCCGGCGGTGGTGGTGGTGCCGGCGCCGGTGGTGGGGGCGGTGGTGGTGGTGGTGGTGGTGCCGGCGGCCCGTCAGCGGCGGTCTATGTCGCAGGTTCGGGTTCGTCGACGCTCGGTGTCGGAACGACAACGTCGACCGGAACGGCCGGCGCGAACGGTGCGTCCGGCTCCGGTGGTGGTGGCGGCGGCTGCGGCGCCGGCGGCCCGAACGGTACCGGTGGCAACAACAACGGAGGCTGGGGCGGCGCCTGTCAGAGCACGGGCGGCCCTGGAGGCAACGGCGGCGGTGGTGGTACTCCCGGACCCAAGTCGACGGTGACCGCGGCGATCATCTCCGCGAGCCATCAGACATCTGATCCGGGCTCGGTCGGCCAGAACGTCCCGTTCTACGTGTATGCGAACGTGACCCTCCCGGGGAACGGCCCGGTGGTCACGACGAACGTGGCGTCGATTGCAACCGGTCAGACCGCGGTCGGAATGAGCTACGGGGGCGTCTGCGGCAGTGGCGGCGGATGGACTGTTGGCGGGACGTGTTACAACTACCGCTCGGCACTCGTCACATCCTCGACACCGCCTGCGGGTAGCGCACCCTTCAGCGTCACGGCGAACGACGCGGGCTCGCTCAGCATCTTCAACGCGACGGTGACGGTCGACACGACCTTCCCCGCGGTCGACAAGCCCGACCTGACGGCAGCGTCCGACTCGTACAACGCGCCCGGGACGAACTCTGACGACCGGACGAATGACACCACACCCACCTTCACGGGCACCGCTGAACCTGGCTCGCTGGTGATCATCTGGGCGAACGGGGTGAACGTCGGCTCGACGACGGCCTCGGGGGGTGGCACGTATTCGGTGACAGCATCGACGCTCGCCGGTAGTGCTTCAGGCATCTCCTACACGGTGCACGCCACCGCAACTGACCACGCGGGCAACGTCACGACGAGTGGGACACCACACCTCGTGATCGTCGTGGACAACAGCGCCGCAGCACCATCGGTCCCCGACCTTGCGGCGTCGAGCGACACGTGTGAATGCACACTGCTCGGGACCAACTCCGACAACATCACGAGCGATAACACGCCGACCTTCACCGGGACGGCGGAGCCGAACGCGACGGTGCGGATCTACGCGGACGGCACCCAGGTGGGTTCAGCTCAGGCCAACGGCTCCGGGGTGTATTCCGTAACGACCTCAGCGCTCGCCCAAGGGAACCGGACGATCACCGCTCAGCAAACCGACATCGCGAACAACGTGTCGTCGACGAGCGGTTCCTTGGTGGTCAGGATCGACACCACCTCGCCGACAACCACGGACAACGCGGTCAGTTCCCCGACGGTGAACTGGTTGAAGACGGTCGGTCAGACGAACTCGATCACGGCAACCGACTCGCAGTCCTCGTCGATCACCCGGTACACCATCGGCGGCACGAACTACGTCGGCGCATCTGGTGCGTCTCCGGTGACCACCAACTTCACATGGCCGGGCTCGGGAACGCACACACTGTCGCACTACGCGACCGATGAGGCCGGCAATGTCGGCTCCACTACGACCAAGACGGTGATCGTCAAGGTCGACGGCGCAAACCCGACGGTCACCATGTCCCAGAGTGGCAAGTACTCGTCGAGCACGAAGTACTACAGCCCCGAACTCGGCCAATGGCCCGGCACGATCAGTGGGAACGCGAGCGACACGGGCAGCACTGGTGACGGGCCGTCCTACTTCGTTGCTCCGCTGGGCGGCGTGCAGTACTCGGTGCGGAACATGGTCAGCGGCAACTACTGGAACGGCAGCTCGTTTAGTGCATCGACGGAGCAGTTCTTCAGTGGATCCCTCGATGACCCGAGCACGAACTCAGCTTGGTCCGCCTCATTCCCGGTGTCGAACTTCTCCAAGGGTGGTACGTACCAGTTCAGAGTCCTGGCGATTGACGGCGCAGGGAACGTCAGCGTTGCAGCAGTGAACACCGTCCACATCGATTTCGCGGTTGCGGAAACGGTCTTCGTCTCCCCGAGCGGAAGTTCCGGGAACAACGGGCTGTGCCCGGAGAACGGCTCACTCTGTAGCGGCGGGCCAAAGCGTGAGATCGATCAGGCACTCGCGGCCGCTCAGTCGTCTGGACGTACGAACATCGTGATCATGGCCGGTTCCTATTCTGCGGTGAACGCCAGCGGCGCAGTTCCGAACAACGTGACACTCACTGGCGACCACAGTGCCAACTGGCTACGCGGCACATCCGGCTCGAATCTCGTCACGATTTCCGGTTCCGGTACAGCGGTGCTCGTCGACGGCCGGACCGGCTACACCTTCCGTCAGTTGAAGTTCTCGGCAACAAACACCGGCGCTGCCAACGGAGCCAGCACCTACGGCCTGCGGGTGATCAACAACGCGACGGTGCTGCTCGATGATGTCGACATCACCGCGGCCAACGGCAATCCCGGGAGTACGCCCTCCGCCGGCGCGGCTGGAGGAGACGGGGGCGGGGGATCGGGTCAGACTGGTGGCGGTGGCGGCGGTAGTAACGGCCGCAACGGTGGTGGCGCTGGCAGTGGCGGCGGCGGCAACAGCAACGGCAATTGGGGTGGCAACGGTGTCGTTTCCGGTGGCGGTGGCGGTGGTGGTGGGGCCCCCGGTACCAGCCCGGGGGGCTGCGGCGACCAGCAAGGCGGCTTTGGTGGTGGTGGCGGAACCGCCGGCACCTCAAGCTCGAGCGGTGGTGGCGCGGGATCGTTCAACCTGAACATCGGTGGCGCAACAACATGGTCCTCCACCGCCGGTGGAACTGGTGGTGGCGGCTCGCACGGCCACGGTGGTGGTGGCGGCGGCGGCGGCCGTGGTTCGGCCGGGTGCTTCTTCAACGGAGCCGACAGCGGACAGGCGGGCGGTGGTGGCGGTGGTGGCGGCGCCGGTGGTGCCGGTGGTGCTGGTGGTAGCGGTGGTGGTGGCTCCTTCGGCGTTTGGCTCACCGGAGCGGGCTCGTCGGTCACGTTCAACGGCGCCGCGAGCTCGGTCACGACTGGCAACGGCGGTGCTGGCGGTGCTGGCTCCTCAGGTGGAAAGGGTGGGAACGGTGGCGGTGGTGCCGGCGGCTCCGGTTGCAACTACAACGGCGGCGGTGGTGGCGGCGGCGGCGGTGGCGGCGCTGGTGGGGCCGGTGCCGGTGGTGGCGGCGGCGCGGGCGGACCGACCATCGCCCTCTATGCCCCGAGCGGAACCGTGACCCAATCGACGTCACCGACCCTGACACGAGGTTCGGCCGGTCCCGGTGGCGGCGCTGGTGGTGGTGGCGGAGGAGGCTCCGCTGGTAGCGCCGGTCCCGCAGGATGTCGCGGCACTGGAGGAGGTACTGGTGGGGCCACCGGGACTGCTTCCGCCGGTACAGCCGGGCCCGCAGGTGCCGCATACAAGTCGTACATCGGGACCACCGGCGTTTCGTAACTCCCCGAGCGCCGGTGTTCCAAGGATCGATAGCTTCGGTCAGATGACTGGGGTCACGCGCGCAGCTCGAATCCAAGTGGCCGCGATGTTCGCCGGGCTTCTCGGACTACTGGTCGCCTGCTCATCCTTCGGACAACGAGCAGGCGACCGGCCGAGCTCCGGAACCCGGACCTCAACCACGTTGACGGAAGCGAGCGTGAGCGTCGACTCCGCACGGATCGATCAGGCAGTCGCTCGACTCGCCGACCTCCTTCCTGAGTTCACCTCGGCCACATCGCTCATGCTCCCGGATTACCTCCACCGCGGCTGGAAGCGAGACTCCCTGGCGGGGGCAAGAGAACTGGCGATGCTCACGGGTCCGCGCAACGAGGACGACGCCTTGCTCTGGCGTTTGGTTGATCCCTCCGTTGCCGACCCTGCGCCACCGCCGGGCGCATTTCCGTCAACGGAGCTGCTCGCCATCGCCCGTGGATGTGACCGCGCTCGGCTACCGGCCGATTTCTCCGAGAAGGTCGAAACTGCTCTTGGCCAGGGCGGGTACGGCGCCACTCACGCGGCGATGGCCATTCAATGGGCGGTGGAGCTCAACTGTTCATTCGCTGAGCAGGGCCACTCGTTTCGCGACCGTGCCGCGAAACGAGTGGCCGCCGAACGATCGCGCGCCTCTACGGTCGGTGATCTCGAACTCGAGCAGACCGCCGTTCTGATGTACCTCGGGCGGCGTGACCTTGTCAGCCCACGTTGGATTTCTGATGCTCTTGAGGCAGAGCTTCCGCTCGGCGGATGGTCTGAGGCTCCAGGTGGCTCCGAAGCCGGATGGCATGCGACCTGCTTGGGAACGTGGGTCCTCCTCGCGTGGACGGCTGACCCGGTCGCCGGAATGTTGCGGACGTGACGTGCCAGTTCACGCCTCCACGCTCCGTCAAGCCGTGACGCCAAGAAGCCGCAGCGCGGCCCGCATCGCCCACATCGTGTTGGTCGCCTTGCTTCTTGCTTCCATCGGTTGCACGAACGACCGCTCCTCACCGACTGGACGAAGCCAGAGCGTCGATACAAGACCCGACGTACTCCCCACCCTGTCCGGGCTCCGCTTCACGGATGTCACCGAGGAAGCCGGCTTGGGCGAGATTGTTTCCTCTCAGGGTCGGCAGTCCTTTGAGGCGATGACGGCGGGAGTTGCGGTCGCTGACTTTGACGATGATGGTGACGCGGATCTCTATTTCACGGCAGTTGGTCACCGGAACGCGCTCCTTCGAAACGATGGGAATGGAACATTTTCAGACGTAACTGACCAGGCAGGGGTACCCGGGGCAGACCTCGTTGGTGGCCACTCCGCTCCGGCGTTCGCCGACGTGAATGGCGATGGTTATCTCGACCTCTTCATGACCGGTGCAACCCGGCCAGCCAACCTTCTCTATATTAATGATGGCACCGGGAAATTCCGCGATGAAACGACGGAGCGAGGCCTCACTATTGACTTCGACCTTGGATCAGATGAGCAGAAATTAATGCATGGATCGGCCTTCGCCGATATCAATAATGACGGCGCAATGGATCTCCTGGTACTCGAATGGGATGAGGAGGTGCTTGCCGATATTGGCGATGAGGCCCTCGTTCGGGAGATTGCCTCGAACTCCTCAAAGAGGGCGGGATCGCGTCCGTGCCGAGCCGCCAAGGCGATCCGCGAGCGAGAGTCGCGCTCCGAGACGTCTCGTCGGCGAAACCTCAGTGCGCTGTACCTCAACTTAGGAGATGGGCACTTCCGGAATGTAACTCGGGAATACGGACTCACACTCGAAGACGTCGTCGCATTCACCGGATCGTTCGGCGATCTCAATGATGATGGGTGGCAAGATCTTGTCGTTACGGGAGACGGCTGTACCAGCCGTCTCTATATGAATGATCATGGCGTGCGGTTCATGGATGTAACCGATGGGTCTGGGGTGGGAACAGATGAGAATGGTATGGGCTCGCTGCTCAGAGACTTCGATGAAGATGGTGATCTTGACTGGTTCGTGACCGGCATCGCGTACCCGACGGGCGGTAGGCGTTGTCCGGCAGACTCCGTAGCGGTTGGATGCTCTGGGAATCGCCTCTACTCCAACGACGGGAAGGGAGACTTTCGAGACGTCACCGAGAGCGCGGGAGTCCGAGACGCCGGGTGGGGGTGGGGAGTCGCGGCGGAGAGCTTCTCTGGGCTTCCGAGACGTGAGATCGTTGTTGCCAACGGGTTCTTCGAGCGGCTCGAAGGACGCTCTGGGGCGAACCTGCGCTACTTCTCCACGTTCACGGAGGATCCGCTTCGCTTTTGGGTCCCTTCGGGGGAGCGATACGTCGACCTCGCCAAAGAGGTAGGACTCGATGACCGCGATCCGTCCGGCCCGCAGAATGGATCACGCGCCGTTGTCCCGTTCGATTACGACAACGACGGCGACCTTGACGTGCTGCTGACTCGCGCTGGCGCCAGCCCGCGGCTGTTCCGTAACGATCGCCCGACCTCCCACTGGGTTTCGATCGTGCTGGAGCAGCCAGGTCTGGGGAATCGATTCGCGGAAGGTGCGAAGGTACAGGTCACAGTCGATCCGAACTCGGAACCACGCTCTGCCTGGATCTCCTCGAATGGCTCGTATGACTCTCAGGTGCTCCCCGAGGCCTACTTTGGATTTGGACCCGAGGGCCCAGCAACCATCCACGAGCTTCGAGTTTGGTGGCCTTCCCCAACGGGTCGTTCAGAGCCCACGGTCCTCCGCGAGGTTGCAGCAGACCGGCGGGTTGTCGTGCGACGTCCGTGAGGCCCGAGCCATGGGTACACAACCGACAGTGGCTTTCTTCTCGCGGCGTAGAGCCGACCGTCAAGTACCGTCGTAGTACCCGGTCGGCAAGGAGGGAGATGCCAACGGACCGTGTGGACGCGCGACCGGACGTTGGTGTCGATCCACTGATCGCCGCAGCGCCCGCCACTCGCCCCTCCCGCGCCCTCCGAGTCGGTGGTCGCGAGGTGGCGGTACGCCCGCCGAGCCTTCGCGACCCTCGGTCGCACGTGGCGATGGTGCTGTTGTCGGTGCAGGTTCTGGGCCAGACGACGCTCAAGTTCGATCTGTCGATCAGCCAGATCCTCATTTCGCTCGGGAGTTGTGCCCTGATCAGTGTGGCGTCGACGTGGCGGTCGGAGCGTGTGCTCGCGTGGCCTGCGAGCGCGATGCTCACCGGCAACGGCATTGCCCTCGTGTTGCGGGTGCAGGGCACGCAGCACGGCGACTGGTGGAGCCTGAAGGGTTGGCACATCTTCCTCGCGACGTGCGTGCTGGCAATGGTCTCGAAAGCGGTCTTCCGCGCGCGAGGACGACACGTCTTCAACCCATCGAACCTCGCGCTCGTGGTCGTGTTCCTGGCGCTCGGGTCCGGCGTCGTCGAACCGCTCGACTTCTGGTGGGGGCCGATGCGGTGGGATCTGGCCCTGGCGCTCCTGCTCATCGTGGCGGGCGGCACGGTGATCCTGTCGCGGGGCCACCTGCTGTCGCTGTCACTCTCGTTCTGGGCGGTTTTCGCGGTGGCCCTCTTCGCGATGGGGGGCGTCGCGGACCACTGCATGACAGCTCGGTGGAGTTTGCAGCCGACCTGTGGCTCAGGCTTCTCCCGGGTGGTTGCCGGCTCCCCCGAAACGCTGCTCTTCGCGATGTTCATGGTCACCGACCCGCGAACAGTTCCGATCACACCGCGTGCGCGTCGCGCTTTCGGTCCGCTCGCCGGTCTCGTTGCCGGGGTGCTCCTCTCGTTCCAAACCACGGAGTTCGCGCACAAGGTCGGTGTCTTGGGCGCGCTCGCCATCGTCTTCGCCTTGGTGCCGGCCTTGGAGCGCCTCCTCGGCGGGCGCGGGGCAGTCGCCGAACGCCTCGAGGGCGGGCGCACCGACCCGCAGTCAACTCGGCTGAGTCATGCCGCCATGGCGGTCGTCGTGCTGGCAGGCATGGCATGGAGTGCGGTCGCAGCCCCAGGCATTCCGAGCCGCTTCGTTCCGGTGACCGATCGTCGGGCGCCTTCGTCGCTCGGTGCGGACCGGGCCTTGCCCGAGGTCCGCGTCGACACGAGCGACGAGGTGGCGACTCGTATTCCCCTCCCCGAGGCGCGCCAGATCGCACGTGACACGTTGGACGATCTCACGGGACTGGTCGATGCGGTCCGGGCCATGAACCTCAGGAGCGCGGCGCGCTTCGCCGACGGGCCGTGGCACGACCGGGCCCGCGCACAGATCGCGGACCTGAAGCGTGATCGTCCAGTTGAGCTGCCGATTTATGAGATCGACCGTGCGATCATCTCGGTCGCTCGCCGCCGTGGGCAGGCCGCCCCAGCGCTGATGGTCACCCTGCGCGGCTCGTCCAGGACACTGAACGCTCAGACGGGGGAACTCGGGACGGCACGCGTCAAGGCGGTGCTGTCGGTGGAGGTGCAGCCCCGCGATGATGGCCGGTACCTGATCGTGACCGACTCGCCCCCCGAAGGGTTCACGCCGCCGGCATAGACGGCGAGTTGCCGCTGAGCGACGCGGGTCGGGCGCACCGCGGACAGGCTGACGCACAATGGTGGCGTGGTCGGGGACGGGGGTTTGAGCAACCGCACTGCCACACCGCGCTGGCCCTCCCACGTGGTACTCATCGTCGTTTCGCTGTTGGCGCTCGTCGGCGGCGTCGCGATCGTGGCGATCGTCGGATCCCGCGATGGCCCCAAACCGTCGCCCACCAGACGGAGGGCAGCGACGCCAGCCGACGCGGCTGCCGAGGCTTTCCGGTTCACCGACGTCACCGCGTCGGCTGGGCTTGCGCGACCACAGAGCGCAGCGCCGCTGTACGGCAATGACGCAATGACCGCGGGTGTCGCCGTCGCCGACGTGTTCGGTTCTGGTCGACCCGACATCTACATCACTCGGATCGGCCTGCCGAACTCGCTGTACCGCAACAATGGCGACGGAACCTTCACCGATGTCGCGGAAGCAGCAGGGGTCGGCGGAGTCGACCCGGCAAACGGTTCCCACGCCGCAGCCATTGCGGATGTCGACGCCGACGGGTGCCTTGACCTCTACGTGTCCCCAGCCCAGCAAGGGCGTTCGACCCTCTACATGAACAATTGCAACGGCACGTTCCGAGAGGAGGCCGCCATCCGGGGAATCGACGTGACTCCGGGATCAGCAGAGTTCGGTGCCCATGAACATGGGGCGACCTTCGGCGACTTCGATCTCGACGGCGATCTCGATCTGTTGGTGCTGCAGTGGGACCAGGCCTCGTATCCAGAGGACCGTAAGGGGTCTGGCCGCGACGGCCTGTGCTCCGCTCGGCGACGGGCTGATGCTCCGTCCCCCGGTGGTGCGGTCGAGCGGCCGGAGTCCCCGAACCGCAGCCGGCTCTATCGGAACGACGGGAAGGGTCACTTCGAGGACGTGACCGCGTCGGTCGGGCTCGACTTTCGGGGAACCCTTGCCTTCACGGGGCAGTTCGCCGACCTCGATGGCGATGGATGGCCCGAACTGTTGGTCACCGGCGACGTCTGCACCTCGAAGGTGTTCCACAACGAACGCGGCCGGTTCGTCGACGTGACCCATGAACTCGGCGTGGGTACCGACGAGAACGGGATGGGTTCGGTCCTGGTCGATATCGACGATGACGGCCACCTGGACTGGTTCGTCACCTCGATCTCGCATCCCACCCCGCGACACCGCTGTGAGACGTTCGGGCCGACGGGTTGTTCAGGGAACCGCCTGTATCGGGGCCGTCCCGACGGAACCTTCGAGGACGCGACCGACCGGCTCGGACTCCGCGACGGGTGGTGGGGTTGGGGCGCAGCGATTGAGGACTTCAACGACGACGGCTCACTCGAGGTCGTCCAGACGAACGGAATGCGGGAACCTCCGCCACCGCCCGGCAACGCGGTGGATCGCTTCTTCACCCCGTTCGCAACCGATCCGATGCGGTTCTGGGTCGCGTCCGGCGGCCGCTTTCGAGATGTCGCATCACGGGTCGGCCTGGGCGACCGTGAACTCGGCGTGGCGCTCGTACCGCTCGATTTTGACGACGACGGCGATCTGGACGTCCTCATCGCGCGAAACCACCTCACCCCGCTCCTGTACCGAAACGACACGCCGCGCCGTCATCGATGGTTGACCGTGAAGCTCGACGATCCCACCTCGCCCGGAAACCGCCAGGCGCTCGGCGCCGACGTGATCGTGACCGCCGGCGGGCATCGCATGCACCGTCGAATGGCCGTCGACGGAAGCTACGAGTCGCAGAAGCCGGCCGAGATCCACGTCGGCTTGGGGGATGTGTCAGGTCCCGTCCAAGTCGAGGTCACGTGGCCCGGGGGGCACCAGCGGCAGCAGTTGGACGTCACCGAGCTCGATCGGACCGTCACCGTCGTGCGGTCGGACCGTTGAACCGCCATTCGGGTCGCGATCGGGGTGGACGCCCGGATCGCGGCTTTGCCTCCTAGAGTTCTGGATAGGGAGATTCGGCTCCTCCCGATCGCCGCACTGGGCGATTCGGCGTTGGGGGCCGCAGCGCACGACAAGTGGAGGATGACGCGTGAAGCGGACAGTGATCGCTGTATTGCTGGTGCTCGTTGCCGTGTCGGCAGGATGTACCGACACCGAGAGCTCCGACGGGAGCGCAGCCACCACGACGACCCTCCGTGCGTCCGCGCTGGCGGTCAACTGCCCTCCGTATTCGGCGACCACCACGAGTGCGTTGCCGGAGCGTTGCCTCAACGCCGCGTTTGTCGAGACGGTGAACAGCAAGGACGTGCCGGAGGCGGTCCGCAAGCTGGGTGAGGAGAAGCAGCTTGCGTTCGGTCAGGGCATTTGTGCCTTCGCCCACGTGGTTGCGGGCGGCACGGTCGCGGCGCCGCTGCATCAGCAGTTCCTCCGCGAGACCGCAGCCGCCTGGAAGCAGCCGCCGGCGGTCGTCGAGGCGATCTACCGCAACGCTGCGGTGTTGTGTCCGGAGGACTACCTGGCGATCGCGAACCTCCCAAAGACGGCGAGCGGCGCCATTGCCGTGGAACTCTCGGTCGGTGGCTCCGGCGACGCGACGGTCACCTACACCGTCCCCGACGGCAGTTCCACCCAGGAGAAGGTGACGGTGCCGTGGACGAAGATCGTGCAGCTCACCGACCCGATCGACGTGAAGGTCGACGCGACGCCTGGCGAAGGCGGCAAGTTGAGTTGCGCCATCACCGTGCAGAACGAGGATCAGGGAACCTCGAAGCAGGTTGCCTCAGCAGACGGCAACGAAGGCACGATCACCACGTGTGAGGCGGACGCGGCGGCAATCGACGCTGCGAACGGAGGCGAGTAGCGCTCAGCCGCCCGGGGATGATTCAGCGGGTGCCCCTTCATTCGGCGCGGGCGCATCGCTGCCCGGCGTGCCGCCGCTGGAGTCGGCAGCGCCGTCGGAGCTCGACGGCTCGGTCGGCTTGCAAACCTGCCCCCAGTACTCGCCGAGGCGCTTCGCGGCGTCGAGGAACTGCGGGTCGTCCATGATCGCCAGCTTGTCTGCGGGGAGTTTCGCACGGTCGTAGTTGACCGCCGCGAGCGCCTCGTCGATGCGGTGGTAGCCGTCGATGAAGAGCTCCATGTCGTGACGCACTTCGGGTGGCGCGGCCGAGATGAGCTGCTCGCGGAGGCTGAACAGGCGCTGGTAGTAGCCGCGGAGCGTCTCGGGGCTCTTGTCGGCCTCGCCGCCGGCCTGGATCGCCCCCATGAGTTGGCAGACCTCAGAATCGGGCGACCCGCTGAACTTCGGCACCGTCGTGGAGGTAGCAGCCTTCGCCGCCTTGTCGGGTCCCTTTGTGCCGGCGTCGGAACACGCTGCCGGCGTGGTAATTGCGCACACCGCGACGGCGGCGGATACGAGCACACGGATTCGGGGTGTGTGGCGTGGAGTCACGGCATGGTTCTCCGGAGTCAGGTGAGGGCTTCGGTGATTCGTGGTGCCATCAGCATCACGGTCCACCCTGCCAACAGCAGCGACGGCCCGAACGGCACCTTCGCGTTGCGGCCGCGGGCGCCGAGCGCGCCGATGCCGATGATCAGGCCCAGCACCGCAGCGGCTCCGAGCGTGAGGAACGAGAGGGAGGCGGCGTTGCCGTATGAGCGACCGCTCGAGAACCCGACACACCACCCGAGGAGCGTGACGAGTCGCACGTCGCCGAAACCCATGCCGCGGGGAAGGACGAACCAGATCACGAAGAGCGGCCCCGCGAGGCACAGGATGCCGAAGAGGCCGTTGAGCAGGTAGCGAGGCTCGCCGATGACGAGCGCGACGACGACCGCCGCCGCAACGGTGACGAAGAACGTCGGCCACACGATGCGGGTGGGAACGATGAAGGTGTGGAGGTCGATCACGGCGATCGCGACACCAGCGGGGATCAGCAGCCACAGCAGCGGGAGTCGCCACCCCCAGCCAACCTGCCACCACGCCAGGACCCCGAGCGCCGGCACCAGCAGTTCGACGAACGGGTGATACGCCGGAATGCGGCTACCGCAGTCGCGGCAGCGGCCCCGCAGCGCGAGCCACGACAGCACGGGGATCAGGTCGAGGGCGGTGAGCTTGCGTCCGCACTCGGCGCACGCGCTGTCGCCGCCGAGGACGGTCCTCCACGGGTTCGTCTCCCAGAAGTCACCGAACTCGTTGGGCTCGTCGAGGGGGCGCGGGAGGCGGTGGATGACGACGTTGGTGAACGATCCGATGCACGCTCCGGCGAGGATGCCGAAGACCAGCAGGACGATGTCGCGTGGCGACACGTCAGGCGTGAACGGGTTGCTGGCCGACGTGGAGGCCGGAGATGTCGTCGGGGTGCACCGACGCCTGCTTGGCCTCCTCGAGGCTGATGATTCCCGCCTGCACCAGCGTTCCGAGGGACTGTTCCAGCACGCACATCCCGTCGCGCTGGCCGGTGGCGATGATGTTGCGGAGCTGGCGGACCTTGCCCTCACGGATCAGGTTGGAAACGCCGGGGGTGCCCATCAGGATCTCGTAGGCGGCGACGCGTCCGCCGCCGATGCGGGGGATGAGTCGCTGGGAGATGACCGCCGCGAGCGCCATCGAGAACTGGGTGCGGACCTGTTCCTGCTGGTCGGCGGGGAACACGTCGATCACACGGTCGACGGTCTGGGACGCGTCGTTGGTGTGCAGCGTCGCGAACACGAGGTGCCCGGTTTCCGCGAGGGTCAGCGTGAGCTGGATCGTCTCGAGGTCGCGCATCTCGCCCACGAGGATGACGTCGGGGTCCTCGCGGAGGGCGGCCTTGAGGCCTTCAGCGAACGAGGTGCAGTCGGTGCCCACTTCGCGCTGGTTCACCAGCGCCATCGCCGGCTGGTGCACGTACTCGACCGGGTCCTCGATGGTGAGGATGTGGCACGGCCGGTTGTGGTTGATCCACCCGACCATCGCGGCGAGGGTGGTCGACTTGCCCGAGCCGGTCGGCCCGGTCATCAGGATGAGGCCGTGGGGGCGCTTGACGAGGCTCGAGGTGACCGACGGGAGGCCGAGCTGTTCGGGCGTGGGGATGTCGGTGGGGATGAGCCGCAACGCAAGCGCAGCGCGGTCGAGTTGGAAGAACGCGTTGGCGCGAAAGCGGGCCTTGGTGCCCCACGAGAACGCAAAGTCGAGCTGGCGTTCGCGTTGGTACTTGTCGTAGTCGGGCACCGACAGGAGGCCGGCGATTACCGAGTCGATGAAGTGGTGCTCGGTCGGCTCGGTGCCGGGGATGATGACCAACTTGCCGTCGATGCGCACCCGGGGTGGGGTGCCGGCGGAGAGGTGCAGGTCGGTCGCGGACGTCTGCCACAGGTACTCGAGCAACGGTCCGAGTTGCTGGCTGTTCGGTTCGTGCAACGTGGCTCCCTCAACATGCAGCGGGTCCCCGGACCGCTCTCCCTGGGCAGGCAAGGGTACGGGACCGGCGACGATTCCGCCATGGCTGAGGCGGGTTCAGTCACCGTTGTGAGCGGGCGGGCCGTACTTCAGCAGGTGTACAGACGTGCCGGGAACGCGATCGGTCGAGAGGCGCACCCACCCGAGCTTCGCAAGGTCGTTTCGCCCACCGAACTCGAGGAGCCGGACGTCGCCGGGTGTGAGCACGTATGCCGACGCCAGGCCTTGGCGTTGAAGTCGCAGGAGCAACGAGAACGTTGAAGACATCGACTCGCGGACCGTGACGAAGTTGGGCTCGTCCCGCCAGAACATCCGCGAGAAACCGTCGTTCGTTGGGGACGCGACGACGAGTAGTGATCGGGTCGAAGCGTCGGATGGCGAGGGCTGAATCCGAGCCTCAACGGCAACTCGCACGTCGTGGTGAATGTGGCGGAACAGGATCGAGGCGCGGAGGCCTATCGCGCTGATGAGCACCGACGCGACGAGGACTGCGGCGATAGTGGTGCGTCGACTGCGTGGTGAGATGTCGTCGATCACCCGCAGGCATGCAACGACGAGAACCGGGGTGAGGATAGGGATGAGGAGGTGGTAGAAGCGTCCTCCCCACTGGTTGGCCCCACCGTCGTCGTAGATGACGAAGCACAACGCGACGATCGTGAGTGCGCAGATGGCGAGTGAGGTCGACACGATTGGCGCTCGAATCGTCCGGACCCTCAACGACAAGGCGCCTACGAGCACGAGCGGGAACGCCGGGAGCAGTCCGTTGACGAGGTTGGGGCTGGTCGTGTGCGCCATTGCTGCAGCGACTACGCCGAGCGTCAGCAGACCTGCGGCGGCGAGGGGGTGTGAACGCGCGACCGCCCACGCTGCAGCTGCACCCACCAGGCACACGCCGGCGAGGATGAGGAACGTATTCGCGCTGATCGCGCTCCCGTCCCACGGTTGGAGGAGGCTGATCCATGCGGCCCGCCCCGGTGAGCGACGGATCGCCTCGATCCGCTCGAGAGCAGACGTCGACTGACCGGCACCCGTGATGGATCGGCTCCAATAGGAATCGACGATCACCGCGAGCGCGGCGCTTGCGCCGATCGCGATGCCGGCGACGGTCGCGCGGTGGAGGTCCCGCAACCTCAGACTCTGGAGGACCCCAATGCTCACCAGAACCGCCCCAGCGATGAGGCTGAGCACGGCGCCCTCGCTGCGCGCCATCGTGCAGACCACCGCAGCAAGCACGACCAAGACGTACCACCGACTTCGTCCAGACTCGAGGTACCTCACGAGTGCGAGGGCGCCGCCGCCGACCGCCGCCGCGGCGAGCGTGTGTCCGCTGACGAACGATCCGCTGAACAGCAACGGGCTTCCGACCGAGACGACATACAGGGTCGGGACTTCTGCCGAGGGGTTGACGGTTCCCGCGAGTCGAGCGGCCGCGACGGCGGCGACGAGCAGGAGGGAGAGCACGGTCAGGTAGGCGCCGGTCGGTCCCCCGAGCGCGAAGCCAGGTGTCAGCACGATCGGAAACAGCGGATGCCGCACGTAGGGGAACATGTGCGAGTCCTTCGTCACCTCCGGTGCGATTGAGTCCACGTAGTTTGTCGAGCGCGCGTTCGGGAGGGCGCGCTCGAGCGACCAGGAACCGTGCGAGAGCGCACGCGCCTGCGCGAGATAGACCCCCTCGTCGGGCAAGGCGTTGTCGCTCGTCGGAGTGAACAGCCCGACGATCACGAGCACGACAAGGACCGCCGCGACGTGCGGTGTGAGTGGCGGTCGGCGCTCTTTCACTTGAGCAGGGAGCGAGGTCACGCCTTCGACGGCGCGAACGCGTAGAGCCGCCAGCCGGGCGCGTCGATCGGCTTCGCGTCCTGCAGCCTCCAGTCCAGCGGGTCGAGCCACGCCTTCGCGAGCTTTCGGACGTCGGACTGGCGAAGCGACGTCGCAACGAAGACTCGGTCGTAGCCGACCCGGGCGGCACGATTCACCAGCTCGAACGTCGCGGTCACCGATGGTCCGACGAGTGTGTCGATTGTGTCGACCTCCGCCCAAAGGCTTCGTGACGCACCCCCGACGTTGACGCCACCGATGATCACGAGAGGCTTTCCGGACACCGCGGTTACTCGCACAGTCTGCTCGATGGAATCCGCGAATCGACTGGTGAGCTCCCGTTGATGTGCGTTTGTCCCGACTGCGATCACTGCAATGGAAAGCGAGGTCATGATCGCCGCCCCGAGTCCGACTGGGCGGAGATGCCGATCAGTCGTGTCCCAGAGCCTCCCGAGTCCCACAAGTGCGACAGGGGTCAGAAGGGGGAGGAGCACCGCGTAGAACCGTCCCCCCCATTCGGCAGCGCCTCCCTCGCTGTAGCCGGTGAGAACGACCGTTGTCGCGAAGAGGGTTGCGGTGACGAGAATGACCGAAGTGATGGGATTGCTCAGATCCGATTGTCGCAGGAGAAGCAGACCAGTCGCCAGCAATGGAGCAGCAGCGAACAGGCCCGTGATGTACGACCTTGAAGTGAACGCAGCGAATAGCAGGCAGACGGAGCCGGTGAGCAGCAAGATGGTGGTGCCAAGAGCAAACCTCGCACGGGCGAGTCGATGGAAGAGTCCGGCCGTGGCGGTGCCCAGCGCGCCGATGGCGACGAGTACTTGTGGCTCCAGATCGGAGTACCACGGACGAAACCAACTCGCCCAAACCTGCGCGAGATATGCCCGCTCTCCCTCGAAACGGCTGAGGACACGAGTTTCGGCGGTCGACCCGGTGATGCGACGCGCGAGTTCTGCGTCAAGGAAGTAGGTGCCAGCAGCGGCCACCAGGATCAGTGCCCCGCATCCGATGGCCGGGAGTGCCGTACGGACTCTGCCCCCGCAGAGGCATGTAGCCACCGCCACCGCCCCGACTGCCCCGCCGAGCGCACCCATCACGACGACCCCCTCACTGCGGAGCGTAACGGTCAACGCTACGAGCGGAACACACCACAGCAGGTTCCATGGCTTTCGATCGAGGAGCACCTGCGCGAGGCCGACCGCTACCCACGCGGTCGTGGCCGCTGCGAGTGCGTGGGCGGCGATGAGGAGTGAGTCGAAGAGCAGCGGCGTGCCGAGCCCGGTAAGCCACAGCGCTGCTATCGCCAAGCGCGGGTCGAGTCGACGCGCGAGCAGAGCCGCGGCGAGGGCGGCGAGACCACCCGCCAGAACCGACGGGACAAGCAGCCCGGGGAACCCCCACAGCTTCTGGAACGGGGCGAGGACGAGCATGTAGACCGCATGGCGTACATAGCCCACATACCGGTTGGTCTCGGTCCACTCGGGTCCGAGACCGTTCAGATTCTCGACGCCTGGCAGCCGAATCGCAGGGCGCTCTTCAGACCAGGTTCCGCGTGCGAGAGATGTGGCCTGCGCTGCGTAGAGTCCCTCGTCGGGGTACGCGATCCCGGTTCCCCGAAGCACCACAGCGGACATCGCTGCCAACACGACGACCAGTGCTGCTGCGTGGATGAGAAGCGACTTGGTTGTCACCCCCCGCTGAGTCGGATCGACTGCGCGGGGGTGTGACTCGGCGCTGACGTCGCATCCGGTTGTGGGCTGGTGATCTCTCGCATTGTCAGCCGAGTTCACCGGAAACCCGCTTCCTTGACACATGTCCAGGGATGGACGCAGTCCCAGATATCGGGACGTTCAATGAAAAAGACCTCGAGCCGGGAAGCGACTGGGTCGCTTCCCGGCTCGAGAGTCGTGGACTGATCGAAATCAGCAGCTGGTGGTAGCGCCAGCGACCTGGGTCGGAACCCAAGCATTCGTGGTGCCGGTCCACGTGTAGTACTTGGCCGTGGCGCTGTCGAGGTAGGCGGCCGGGGTCTCCGGGGTGGTGTTGACCTCATTGGAGGTCTTCGCCGCCGCGATGGCGGTCTGGACCGCCGCCTTCTCGGTCTTGCAGGACGAGGCCTTCGCGTTGTCGGTCGAGTTGCCGACCGCGAACACGACGACGCCAGCGAGGATTGCCAGGATGGCGATGACGACGAGAAGTTCGATGAGCGTGAAGCCCGCCTCACCCCGCGCGGCCATGCGCTTCTTCAGCATCTCCATGAGTATGTCTCCCTCTCTTGATGAAACACGTCGGCTGGACGATCCGGAACGACGTGTGACCTATTTCTACACTGAGGACATCCTCAGTGTCTAGTCCCTCTTTCGGAATTCTTGCTGGTAGACGCCCAATTTCCCTCCGGGGAGCGGCTACTTCACCTCAACCTGGCCGTAGATGCCGTACATGGCGCTCACCATCGCCAATGCGACGAATCCCACAACCGCGCCGATGAAGAGGATCACGATCGGCTCGAACCACTGGGTGAGCTTCTCCACCGCGTAGTCGAGTTCTTCCTCGTAGAAGCCCGCGCAGTTCTCGAGCTGGTCGGCCAGCTCGCCGGTGCGCTCACCAACCCGCACCATCTGCACCATCGTCGGAGGGAAGATCTCCGTCGCGGCCATCGGCTCGGCGAAGCCGTGGCCCGACAACACATCGTCCACCGAGTCGTTGAGCCGCTCTCGGTAGATGATGTTGTTGGTGCACTCGATCGCGCTCGGCAGGGCGTCGGACAATGCAACGCCCGAGTCCAGCAACACCCCGAGGATGCGGGTGAACCGTTCGGTTGAGCTGTACTGCACCACGGTGTTGAGCGCGGGGATCTTCAACTGGAGCCCGTGCACCGCCCGCCGACCAGTGGGCGTGCGGACGTAGACAACCGTCCCGACAATCGCCAGCAGCAGAACCACGCCCGTGATCGCGCCCGCTGTCGAGCCGACGAAATCTGCGATCGCCATCAGCATCCGGGTCGGCAACGGCAACTCGGCGCCGAACGACTCGAAGAACTCGGCGAACTTCGGAATCACGAAGACGGTGATGATGGCCACCACGCCACACGCCACCACCAACAGGATGATCGGGTAGGTGAGCGCCTTCTTCACCGCTTTGGTGAGCTGCACGTCGCGCTTGATGTAGCGGTAGAGCTGGAGGAACGAGTCGTCCATGCGGCCCGTCAGCTCCGAGCTGCGCAGCATCGACATGAAGTACGGCGGGAACACGTCGGCGTGGTGAGCGATCGCGTCGGCCACCGTGGAGCCGCCCGTCACCCGCTCCAACACGTCGCCCAACACCAGCTGGAAGCGTTTGTTCTTCGAGTCTCGGCGCATGTTGTCGAGCGCCTCAACCATCGGCACGCCGGCCCGGATGAACGTCGACATCTGCCGGCAGAAGTGCATGATCTCGACGTTCGGGATCTTCTGCTTGGTGATCTCGATCTGCAGGCCCTTGCGCTCTGCGATCTTGGTGACCCGCAGGCCCTGGACGGCCAACTGGTTGCGTGCCGCGATGATCGACGGCGCCTCGATGTCGCCCTTGACGTTCTCGCCGTCGAGCGTCTCCGCCTGGTAGCGATACTTCGCCATTGTCGCCGTCATGCGCCAACCTCCCATGGGGCCGGCGGCGGCTCCGAAACCCCGGTGTCGTCGCCCACGTCACCGCTGCCCGGGACCAACGAAATCGGCCCGTCTCCCTCGCCGTCAGCATAACCGGCACGCTCTTCGATCTCGCCGGGTTCCACCGGGGGCAGCGCCTTCTTCGGTGCCATGAGCTCGCCGACGGGCTCGCCGCCCTCCATGTCGATTCCCGGCGCGTAGACGCTGCGGATCACTTCTTCGACGGTGGTGATGCCCCGCGCGACGAGGTTGAAGGCCTCGAACTGCATCGTGCGCATGCCCTCGTCGACCGCAACCTTGCGCATCGCCGCGTGGGTTGCCTTGTCGACGATCATCTCGCGGAGACGGTCGCTCACGGTGAGCAACTCGTACACGCCAATACGGCCGCGATAGCCGGTGCCCTGGCACTGGTTGCACCCGGTGCCCCGCGCGAAGGTGGCGGCGCCGGTGCCGATCTGGGCGGCGACGAGGCGCACCTGGTCACTCGGCGGGCGGAACGGCTCCTTGCACGAGTCGCAGATCCGCCGGATCAGACGCTGGCCGATCACGCCGTTCACCGCGGAGGCCACGAGGAACGGCTCGAGGCCCATGTCGGTGAAGCGGTGCACGGCAGCGACCGAATCGACGGCGTGCAACGAGCTCAGCACGAAGTGGCCGGTCAACGCGGCCTGCATCGCGATCGACGCCGTCTCGAGGTCTCGGATCTCGCCGAGGAGGATCACGTCGGGGTCCTGGCGGAGGATGCCGCGCAGCCCGTCCGCGAACGTGACGCCAGCCGACTCGCCGATCTGCATCTGGTTGATGCCCTCGAACTGGTACTCGACCGGATCCTCAATGGTGACCGTGTTGCGCGTCGGGTCGTTGACCTCGGCGAGCGTGGCGTACAGCGTCGTCGTCTTTCCCGAGCCTGTCGGCCCGGTGCACAACAACATGCCGAGGGGCGCCTTCACGATCTTGAGGTACGGGCCGACGACCTCCTCGGGCATGCCCAGCTCGTTCAGGCTGATGAGCGACCGCGTCTTGTCGAGGACGCGCATCACGATCTTCTCGCCGTTGATCGTGGCGACCGTCGACGTGCGGATGTCGATCTCGCGGTTGTCGACCG
This sequence comes from Actinomycetes bacterium, assembly GCA_029782335.1. Classification (GTDB taxonomy): domain Bacteria; phylum Actinomycetota; class Acidimicrobiia; order Acidimicrobiales; family Microtrichaceae; genus JADLFH01. The sequence goes on from JAKOVA010000043.1 coordinate 29,380, forward strand.
TTGCCGAGAACTGGCCGTCCTGGGGGCGCCGCCGCTCCACGATGTTGAGCCCGGCCAACACCTTGATGCGGCTCGCCAGCGGCGCCGCCATACGACGCGGCAGCCGGATCGCCTCGGTCATCGCGCCGTCGATGCGGTAGCGGACGCGCACGTCGTGCGCCGTCGGCTCGATGTGGATGTCCGACGCGCGGCTGCGTACGCCCTGGGTGACGATGCGATTGACGACCTGCACCACCGGCGCGTGGTCGTCCGCACCCAGCGACGCGTTGTCCGCTTCGCCGGAGTCCTCGTCGATCTCCTCGGCGAGTTCAAAGGCCTGGATGTGAACCTGCGCTGCCTTCAGCTCATCGAAGGTCTGGTCGATGGCCTGTTGGATCGCGCTTGGCGTGCCCACGAGCAGCGCGATGCGGTGGCACTGGGCGGTCAGTTCGCGGATGGCCTCGGTGTCGAGCGGATCGGCGGTAACGATCTGGATGCGCTCGTCCTCGGTGATCCGCCACGGCAGCACGCGGTGGCGACGGGCGAGCTCCTGGCCGACGAGGTCGATCGCCTGCTGGTCGGGCGACTCGTGGCGCAGATCGGCGAAGGGGATCTCGAACTGCTGTGCGAGGGCCTCCGCAACGTGGGTCTCGTCGGTGACTCCGAAATGGACGAGGATCTCACCGAGGCGGCCGCCGTGTTCCTGTTGGTACCACAGAGCGTTGGTGAGCTGTTCGGCGTCGACGATGTCGCCGACCAACAACTCACCCAGCAGCGGTCGTTGCGAGCGAATCCAGTCGTCGATCTCGTGTTCGAGGCTCGCCGCGTCGAACGTGTTCTGCGCCTCGGCTGCCTTGCGCCGGGCTGAACTGCTCGCCCTCCAAAATGCCATGTCTCTCCCTCGGCGTGCACTCGACGTCCGCGGGCCGGGCGACGAGATCAGAATTGGTCCTCTCGCAGCCAACCCGTTGACCCCGACGACATGTCATCTTGGGGCTGCAGCCCGCCAGTGTCAACGCGTCCGGGCGGATTCGCCCAGTCGCGTCGAGTCGCTCAGTGGCCGAAGAGGCCGCGACGCTGCACCGGGGGAGGCGGTGGGGCCGCCGCCTCCTCGTCACTCGACGACTCGGCGTCGGCGGGCTGCTGATTCGCCCACGGGTAGAAGGGGGTGGCGGGCGGCGCCGGAGGGGTGTCGGGCGCGGGCTCAGGGGGCGTGCCGAACGTTTCCCCCTCCGGTGGGGCACCGAAGATCCGTGGTCCATCCGGCGGGGAGTCGGGAGCGGCCGGCTCACCGTCGGGTGGGGTGACGATGCGGAAACCTGTCGAGTCGCTCGGCGTATCGGCTCCCGCGTGCTGCGGGTCTCCGAACAGTGGGGCTCCACCGGCGTCGACGGAGGCGATCGCTTCGGCCACGGGCGCAACTTGCTCGGGGCTGAACTCCGGGGCGGGTGGTGTGGTGAAGACCGGCTGAGGTGCTGCAGGAGTGTCGATGATCGGCTCCGCGACCGGTCCCGAGAGCACCTTCTGGACGACCTCGTGGGCCCGATCGACCTGCGTGCGGTGCGACCCGAGCAACCGATCGAGCTCCTCGAAGAGTTCCACGAGTTCGGCCCGACGCCGTTCCCATGCGAGTTGCTCGGCGGCAAGCGCCTCCCGTTGCGTGTCGAACTCGCGGTCGGCCTGCTCACGGGCGACCCGGGTGATCTCGGCCGCTTCCTCCCGGGCTTCGGCCAACATCGCATCCGCGGTGCGCTTCGCCATCTGGAGCGTGCGCGACGCCTCGAGGACGTCAGGGTCCAACTCGCCAGGCGCGAGGGTGACGGGCTCGGGCGCCTCCGGTGCGGGATGCGGCGCCATCAGCGACTCGGGGTCGACCGACTTGTCGACGAGCGCGGCGACCGTGGCCTGCAACTCCTGGAGTCGGGCGTCGAGCGCGGTGACGACATCGGCAGCGCGTGGTTCCTCAGTCCCCCCGGCGTCGTGCTGGGCCTGGGGGTCGACGGGTGTGGCCTCCGGCGGTGGAGCGACATGCGCGGGACCGGTCGGCGGCGGTGGTGGGGGTGGCGGCGGTGAGCCGGCCCCGCTGAACTGATTGTCCGACGACCTCTTTCCCAGCGCCATGTGTCCTCGTTCTCCCCGCGTGTGGCGTGCGGTGCAGCGCACCGGAAGACGATTGTCAACGGATTGGTGGACGTCGTCCACCTCAATGCCACCCGACGGGAGAGATTGCCTGCCCGGTAACCGCTTTCCGTGATTGAGCTACCTCGGAGCGCGGCATTTTGCGACCTGCGAGCACCGTCACCGCACGCGATGTCGGCGCGGCGAGCAGGTCGTTGAGTGCTGTCAGGCCGGTGGCGGGACCGAACCCATGTAGCCGTGCTCCACAATCATTCGGCCCGACTCCTCGTAGTCCGCTCGATCTGGCGGAGCCCACGTCGCCAGCCCATCGACGTATCGGTTGAACATGCAGAAAGCCGCGGCGATCAGCACGGTGTCGTGGATCTCGACGTCGGTCGCACCCTCTGTTCGAGCCGCAGCGACATCGGCCTCGGTCACGTGGAGGCCGCCCTCCTGCACCTTTGCTGCGATCGCCAGGAGTGCGCGGAGCTTCGGTGACACCGGGGCGCTGGACGGATCGTCGAGCACCGCATCGACCGTCTCCCAGCCGTCGTCGAGCTGCAAGGCCGCGAACGTGCTGTGTGAGGTGCAGCAGAAGTGGCAGTTGTTTCGACGGGAGACGCTCGCGGCGATCAACTCGCGCTCGCCGCGGCTGAGCGTGCTCGGGCCGCGCAACAGCACCTCCGCCAAGGCATTGAGCGGCTCAGCGGTCTCCGGTCGGAACATCATCGGGCCGAGGATTCCCGGCACGCCGTCAGGCAGGGCGATGTGTGGCACGTCGGAACTCCTCGTGGTTGATCGCAGAACGACGGTGCGAGCCGCTCCGGCGTCGTTGTCGGGTGAACCGACGTTGTGGGTTGCCCCACCATCATAAATAAGGATTGTCACTGTCACACCCGGCGCGTAGCGTGCTGATGCTGCATCGATCGATCGCAGCGCCAGGGGGGACCAGGAGATGAGGAACAGGACGACCAGGTAGAGCGGACACGGCGATGGAGAAGTGCGGTGAGGGGCACGGAAGCGACGAGTTCGCCATGCGCGGGCGGGGCCAGGCTGGGCTGTCGCTGATCGAGGTGTTGGTCGCGGTCGCGGTGCTCGCGATCGCAATAGGTGGGATCACCGCCGGCATCCTTGTTGCCATCCGAGCGTCGGGTGACAACGCGGCGAGAACCATCGCCGAGCACGCCCTCCACGACATCACCGAAGACCTCAAGACCGCCCCCTACGTTCCCTGCGCCTCGACCACGAAGGTTTCGACGGCGGTCGCTGCGGCAGCGAACAAGCTCGACAACGCGAACCGCTTCACCGTCCGGGTCGATTCGGTCCGATACTGGCGTTCCTCGGCAACCCCCGCCGCCTTCGTTGTGGGGCCGTGCACCACCTCCCCGGGCCCGAACCGCGACAGCGGTGCGCAGCGGGTCCTGCTCACGGTCACCGTCGGACGTGTTGCGGTCCACGGAGGAGTGGTCCTTCGCAACCCGGGTGCAACGCCATGAGCCCGCAGCGAGTTGCGCGGCGTGGCCAACGGGGTTTCACCCTCCTCGAGGTGCTCATCGCGCTGGTCGTGAGCACGCTGATCATCGTCCCGACCCTGGCGTGGATCACCATGACCTACCGGCAGAACGCCGCGCAGACCAACAGCGCGCGGGCCGACACGCTCGGAAGTCTCACCCGCCTCGCCTTCAGTCGCGATGTCGCCAGCGCAAACGACGTGTCGCTCGACGCCCACGACTGCGCGTCTGAGTCGCCCGTCTCCGTTGCGTCGACGCCCGACGCTTCCCCCGATGCAGGTCTTGCCGCCGTGTCGCCAGACACCGACCCGCCAACCACGGCGCCACCGTCCACGGTCCCGTCCACCACGGCGCCACCGGCCACGGTCCCTCCCGCGGTGGTCTCGCCAGACGAAGCGACGCCGGTCATCGAATTCGGATATGAGGACAACGGCACCGGCGCCAGCCGCACCGTCTACGTCGTCCACATCGAGGGCGGCCAGGCAAACGGAGGCGTCGGCAGCGGCGCCCGCGGAACGTTGGTGCGCCGCCGTTGCGATGCCACCGGCCTCCTCGTCTCGTCGAGCGAACTGGGCGAGGGTCTCATCGAACCGGCGGCAGGCTGGGCGTCGATTGCGTCGTGTGCGCCCCGGTCCGGCTACCCACTCGACGATTGCGGCCGGGTCACCTTGCGTCTCCCGAGCCGCGACCGCACCGATGTGCTCGTCGCGAACCTGCGTTCCGGGCCACCGCGATGATCGCTCGCACGCTGGCGATGCGCCGCCGCGGCCGATCACCTCGTTGCTCCGAGGCCGGCTATGCCCTGGTGGCGGTTCTCGCGATGCTGGCGATCTGCAGCATCCTGGTACTCGGGCTGCTGTCGCTGGTGCTCTTGGACGCGAACGTCGCTCGGATGGCGCACCGTGGAGGCGCAACCGCGCGGGCGATCGATGGGGCGCTCGAAGTGGCGACGAACGTCGTGAAGACGAGTGCCGGCGGGGTCATGGGGCGGGCGAACAACCCGTGTGATCCGGTTCCGTCGATCACGCTCGACGACACCGAGGTGCAGATCCTCTGCACGCCACTGCCCGGCCCACGATCCGACGTGCTCCCCACAACGGAAGGTCCCGCTGTCACGCTGCTCGGCCCTTACACCACACCACTCGCCGACGCAGATGCGGCGCTCGCGAAGGTGGTCGCCGACGGCATCATCGGCTCGATCGCGGATCAACTCGGCGACGTCACCGCCCAGGTGCAGGCGTCCTTGCGGGCCACCGGCCCCGGGCTCATCGCGCTCGGGCCGCAACCCCTCCGCATCGACGGCGATCTGCGGGTGCGGACGTGGTCGCTCGCGCAGCGACTGAACGGCGCCGGCGTCGCGGTGTCGCCGTCGATGCAGATCACCGGCCGTTACAGCCAGGGCGACCTCGGCCCCCTCGGCGGCATCGGGTTCTATCTCGGCACGACCTGGATCGGCACTCCACCGTGCGGCATCTTCGACCCCGACTTCCCGCTCGACTTCGGGGTGCGGATCAGTGCTTCGCTCGGGCGGAAATGTGGCCTCGGCCGCAGTCACACCGACTTCGCCGACACCACCGCACCCATCGCGATGTGGGACGGCGCGAAACGAGCCGCCGAAGCGAAGGTGGTTCCGGCCGCCTGCGCCACGTGGGCACTGCCGGGGAGCCCGTCGGTGATCGTGATTCCGCCCGGCTCGTACGGGTTCACCGAGACGGCAACGCTGAACAAGTGGTTCAGCGGGTCGTGTCGCAACGTGACCTTCCACTTCCCGCCCGGCGACTACTACTTCGACGTCAGCGGCGGCGACGGCAGCACTCGAGGAGCGCTCCGCTTCGGCGACCGCACCGACCGATGGGTGTTCGGAACCCCCAAGGGTTGGGACCCTGCCGTCGGCGGCGCGCCGGCCACTGCGTTCCCCGCGGCGTGCGACCCGACCGCCGATGGCGCCACCGTCACCCTCTCGTCTCGCACCACGCTCCAGCACTACGACGGGCTCGTCGCGATGTGCGGCCGAAGCGACGCGGCGGGAGTACGCCAGACCGTCTACCAAGAGCAGGGTGGGCTCGGCTCGACCAAGTGGGCGACTGCTCCCACGACGGCGGTGGGCGGGCTGTTCAACGCGAGCCTTCCCTGCGCGACCAATCCGGCGAACCCGTCGTTCGGCGCGTTCGAGAACGGTCAGAACGCCGTCGGATCCTCCACGATGCCCGCGGCGCTCACCGACTACCCAACGGCCGGGGCGCCGTGGGACAGCCACGAGGCACCGACCGCGCTGTTCTCCACCGCCGCCTGTTCGACCAACACCGAGAACCAACCGCAACTCGAACTCAGCGGCTTCCACGCCCACTACAGCGGGTCGCTCGTCGGGTTGAAGCTCCGCGTGCTGGGAACTTCCTCGCGGCTCTCATCGAGTTCACGCATGCGTGCGACCATCACCTCGGCCGACGGCAAGATCTGCCGCCTCCCCGAGTCGGCGAGCCTCCCGGTGGGGAGCTCGTCGGTGAAGACGTACGCCTTCGATCTCACCGGGTTCTGTTCGTGGTTGAACGACGGGGCGCGGCTCGAGGACGCGACGCTTACGTTGAACCCCCGGCTGGTTCGCAGCGGCTCCAGCGGAACAGCGTCGCTGTCGCTCGATCACGTGTGGTTGGAGGCCACGACGACGAACGGCATCGTGCCGTCCGCCTTCTCCACGTGGGTCGATCCCGACGGCGGACGGGGCATGTGGCTGTTCGGCAAGGCGCAACTCCCGAACAGCGGGGTCAACGTCAACTGGTGGGGGAGCGCGTCGAACCTGCCGATCTTCGGTGGCGGTCTCGTCGCGCAGGGCCTGGCGTCGTGGCACCTCAACAACTCGGTGCAGGTGGGGGTGCTGGCGTCGCCGTCGGTACAGCCGGCGAGCCGACGGGTCTTGCTTCGGGCGGTCTCGGGCGGTCGGTTGCGGGGCTCGGCGATCCTGACGCTCGATGACGCCAGCCTCGACGGCACCCATGCCGAGTTCGGCCGGCTGTTGGGCGTCGACGACTGGCGCTTCTGCAACGAGGCGCTCCCCACCGACGGCGTCGACCGCCCCTGCCCCGCCCCCCGCTAACCGCACCCCCTCCCGCGCTCCGCGCCCCTTCCCGCGCACCCCCCTTCCCGAACTTTGGGTCGTGGGTCCCGCTTTCGGCGCGCTCAGCCCAAAGTTCGGGAGGGGTCGGTTCGGGAGGGGTGCGGGGCGGAAGCGGGTGGGGTCGGTTTGGGTGGGGTCGGTTCGGGTGGGGTCGGTTCGGGAGGGGGGTACGGGAGTTGGGCGGGTTGAAGCGTGCTGGCTAACCTCACCGACGTGCTCGTTGCTGTCGCCGGCGATCCTTCCGGCAGTCTTCGCCAGTACCTGACGATCTTCCTGTTCGCGCTGCTCTCGGCGCTGCTCGTCGGCCTGCTGTTGGGCGTCGCCTACCTCATCCGCCCGAACCGCAGGCAGAAGGGGAAGTACCTCGCGTACGAGTCGGGTGTTGACCCGATCGGCTCGATGTGGACCCAGTCGCAGGTTCGCTACTACATCTTCGCCCTGCTCTTCGTGATCTTCGACGTCGAGGCCGTGTTCGTCTTCCCGTGGGCGACCCGCTTGGAGACGTACGGCATGTTCGGTCTCGTCGAGATGCTCGTCTTCATCGGCATCGTGGTCCTCGGACTCGTGTACGCATGGCGCAAGGGAGTGCTGCGATGGGCCTAGGTCTTGTCGAGAGCGGCAAGATGCCCAAGCCGCTCACCAAGCTGCTCAACGTCAGCCGCAAGTACTCGGTGTGGGTGTACCAGTGGGGTCTTGCGTGCTGCGCCATTGAGATGGCTGCTGCGCTGGCCGCGCCCCGCTACGACGTGATGCGCCTTGGTGTCATCCCGCTGCCGGCGTCGCCCCGCCAGGCCGACCTGATGATCGTGTCGGGCACGGTGACCGACAAGATGGCACCGGTGATCCGCCGCCTCTGGGAGCAGATGCCCGATCCGAAGTACGTCATCTCGATGGGCTCATGCGCCAACTGCGGCGGCCCGTACTGGGACAGCTACTCGGTGACCAAGGGCGTCGACCAGATCATCCCCGTCGACGTGTACGTCCCGGGCTGCCCGCCGCGGCCCGAGGCGCTCCTCGAGGGCATCGTGCTGCTCCAGGAGCGGATCCTCACCGAGGACCCTGCCGAGCGCTGGCGCGGCGACCCCATCACCGTCGCGGGCTGATCCACGACCCGACTGACGACGGGACGTCGGCACGTCGGCGCGTCTCCCTCGAGGCAAGCACGCGCCTCCTGTGAGGGAAGCAGCAGCGGCGAGCCGACCCGCCGCCGGCAGGCCGCCGCTACTGGAGGTTGAGCGCCCAGCGCTGACGGGCCGAGCCGTCACACGTGGCCACCGTGAGCGTCTCCCCGTCGTTCGAGGGCGCCTGGAGACACATCCCGGCGACGTTGTTGACCAGCTGCTGTCCATCGACGTGCCAACGCTGGTTGTTGCCGCCGTGACAGTCCCACACGAGCACCTCCGAGCCGTTGGCGCCCGTCGAGGCGTCGAGGCACTTGCCGTGTGCCCCGTCGTCGATGCGTGAGAACACCATGCCGGTGGCGTCGAGCTTCCACCCCTGCCCGGTGGCCTGGTAGCCGGCGCAGTCGGCACGCCGCACCCGGGTGCCGTTGGAGGAGTTGTTGTCGGTGATCTCGGCGCAATCGCCGCTCGACGGGTTGGCGATCCGATGCCAAGGCCACGGAGCGGCCGGTTCCATCGTGATGCGCTGCGACGGGTCGTTCGGGTCGCAGGTCACCAGCGACATTCGGCCGCCGGGTAGTTCGTCGTTGTTGAGGATCGCCAGGCAGGTCGTGCGGTAGGTGTTGACGAGCTGCGTCCCGGTCCACTCCCAGCGCTGCCACGGCACGTCCGCACAGTTCCAGATCAGGACGGTCGCGCCGGCCTGACCACCGTTGCCGTCGAGACAGCGGTCGCTGCCGCGGTTCAGGATGAACCCGCTCGGGTCGAGCATCCAGCCCTGGTCGGGAGCGTTCGTGCACATCCAGCCCGACACGCCGGCGCCGTTGCTCTGGTCGGCGCCGTCGACCCCGGCGCAGCGGTCACGAGTGAGTTGGCGGATCCGCCGGTACGAACCCGCGGCGAGGGGCTGGAACTGCCACTCCTGCTCGGTGTCGCCCGAGGCGCACGGCCGCAGCCGCAGATTAGTTCCTGAGATTGGCTGGCCGGGGATCGCGAGGCACATGTTTTGTGCCTGGTTGACGATCTGGCTGCCGTTGACCCGCCACATCTGGCCAGCGGAGCCGTTGCACCCTTGGGAGCTGACGGTGTTGTTCGCCGCGCCGGAACCAGCGTCGAGGCATCGCCCGGACTTCACCGGCGTGAGGATTTGGCCTTGAGCGTTGAGGATCCACGCCTGGCGGCCGTTGCCGTTGCACGGCCACGGATCGACCAGGCCGCCGTCGGCGTTCCCATACGAGAGGTCAACGCAACGGGCGTAGCGGGCGTTGTAGATCTGGGTCAGGTCAAGGGGGGTACCGGTTCGGACCATCTGGATGTCGTAGCGATGGTGGCCCGAGTTCCACTGGGAGAAGTCCTCGCCCGTGAACGTGCGTGGGCTGCGGAGCGTGAAGATGTGGCCGCCGCCACCCGGATTGAGTCCGATGTCGGGCGGGATGCTGACCACGGGAATCTCGATGAACGGAATCGAGACCGACGCGGTCGCCGCGTCAAGCGCGTCCGCCAGCACTCCGGTCGCCGCGATCCCGACATACACGTTGCTCCCGACGGCGTCGTCGGTGAGTCCCGGAATGCTCGCGAGCGCGGCGCCGACGAAGAACGTGAACGGGTTGGGGATGGCGGCGAGGAGCTGGCTCACCAACGTGCCCGTGTCGGAGGGCAACGTCATCGTTGCGAGCGTGTTGTTCAGCGCGGTCTTCAACAGCGCCGAGGCCTGATCCGCAAGCCCGCGGACCGAGATGTTGTCTTCCTCCATCGCCCAAGTCCACGAGCCGACGATCTCCAGGTGGTTCTGGGGGTTGACGAGATCGAGCGCGTCGTAGGAGCGGACGTTGTCGAAGCGGACTGCGCCCTGTTCAGCGTCGGAGAAGAGGTAGCGGCTTTCGCCGTCGCCCAACGACATCGACGCGCTGTCTCGGCTGCCGGAAATACCGACCTGTGCCGAGTTCGCTTGGCCGACCTTCACGCGGAACCACAGGTTGTAGACGAACGGTTCGTCACGGGTTCCCTGGAGGAACGCGTCGTTGTGGGAGACGACGTGAACCTTCGTCGCTCGGAACGTGTAGCTCGAACCGCCCGTGCTGCCCGAGCCGGAATTGGGTGGCTGGTTGGTGCACGCGGCGGCGATGAGCCCCGCCGCGCACACCAGGGCAGTGAGACGTGCGACGCGGCGGGAGCGGTTCACAGCGTCTCCACCACCCAGCGTTGGGCGTCGCTACCGTCGCACGCCTTCGTCTTCAGGTAGCCGCCGACGGCCTCGAGGCACAGCCCGTTCGACGCGAGGCTCTGCGCCACGTCGTCGGCCGTCCACAGTTGCCACGGCTGGGTGTTGCAGTCGTAGGCAACCACGTCATTCGCCCCGTTGCTGGTGGCATCCGCGCACTTGCCGCTGTCGCCCTGCTGCGCACGCGGGAACAGCCGGCCGCCGACCTCGTGGTGCCAGCGTTGGCTGTCGCTGCCGTCGCAGGCTGCGGTCTGCAGCTTGGTGCCGTTGCTCGTGTTGGACACCTTGATGCACTGGTCGGTGACCGGATTGTGCAGGCGCTGCCACGCCCATTGACCGGTCGGCTCGAACGCGAACTGCTGGTTCGGGTCGTTCGAGTCGCACGGCCGGAGGATCATCTTCGTGTTGGGCAAACCGGTGGAGTTCTGCCGGGTGAGGCAGAGGTTGTTGGTGTTGTTCACCAACTGGTCGCCCGAGACGTGCCAGCGCTGCCACGTCTGGGTGTCGCCGCACTCCCAGATCTCCACGTCGTTACCGTTGTTGCCACCGGTGCCGTCCATGCACCAGTCGAGTCCGAGGCGGTTGAGCATCATCCCGTTGGGGTCGAGGTACCAGCCCATGCTCGAGTCGTCGACGCACGCCCAGTCGACGATGTCACGGCCGTTGGCCAGCGAGTTGCCCTTGATGACGGTGCAACGGTCGACCGCCGTGTTGCGGAGGCGCTGGAACTCGGCGGCTTTCCACTCCTTCATCTCCCACTGCTGAGCCGGGTCGGCGGGGTTGCAGGTGGCGAGCACCAACTGCGTGCCCGGTTCGACATGGCCGTCCTTCGCAGCGAGGCACAGGTCGTTCGCGTCGTTCACGAGTGCGGCACCGTCGCGGATCCAGCGCTGGTTGAGGGCGCCGTTGCAGTCGTAGATGCCCACGTCGGCGCCCAGTGCGCCGCCGCCGAGGGCGTCAAGGCACTTGGTGGCGCTCAGGCCGGTGGTGATCCGGCCGTTGGCCTCGAACACCCACCGCTGATTGTTGGTCTTCTTGCACGGGTAGGAGCCCACGCGGGTGCCGTTGGAGGTGCTGGAGTTGGCGACGTCGGCGCAACGACCCTGGGCGGTGTTTTCGATCTGCGCTTCCCAGGTGCGCACCGCCACGGTGGTGTCGTCGGTGGCGCCGGAGGCGTCGGTCACGGTCAGGGTCGCGTTGAAGTCGCCGAGGATCGAATAGGTGTGGGATGGGTTGGCGGCGGTCGAGGTCACCCCGTCACCGAAGTTCCACAAGTACGAGGCGATGGGGAGACCTTCGGGGTCGGTGCTGCCGGCCGAGGAGAACTGCACCACCAGTGGTGCGGGCCCTTCGTTCGGGGTGGCGGTGGCCACGGCGACCGGCGGCTGGTTGGGGACAACCGGAACCGTGACCGCAACGGTGGCGGTGCCGGTCGCGCCCTTGTTGTCGGTCACCTTCAGGGTCGCGAGGTAGGAGCCCGCGGTCGCGTAGGTGTGGGACGGGTTCGGATCGGTCGATGGCGTGGAACCGCCGTCGCCGAACGTCCACTGCCACCCGACGATGGTGCCGTCGGGATCGTTCGAGCCGGCGGAGGAGAACGCGATCTCCATCGACGTTGCCCCCGGGTTCGCGTTCGCTACCGCAACCGGGCGCTTGTTCCCGCTCCCCGAGTTGGTCGGCGTGCACGCCGCGAGCAACACGATCGCCGCCGTGGCCGACAACAACAGGGCACGCTTCATCGCGCTCGACGCGCGCGGAGCAGCAGCCAACATCTCAACCCTCCCGACCGGCCGCACTCGCGGTCCGCGGCACCAGTCTAAGCGGGGAGCCGGCGAGCGCCAGAGGTGGAAGCGGGGCGCGGGCCGTCGGTGATTCGTCGTCGGTGTCGTCCTCTACCGTGGGTGCAGTGAGCGAGTGGGGTGGGTTCCCAACCGAAGCCGGGCAGACCACGATGTCCCCGTTCTCGACCACAGCGGCGGAGCCCACCCGGCGTCGTCGTTCTCGCAGGGCGACGCCGGAGCAGCAGCGCGCTGTGGCGGTGATCGTGGCACTGGCGGTGGTGGCGGCAGCGTTCGCGTCGTGCGCGCCCACCGAGATTGCGTGGCTCGACCTGCTGTACCGCTCAGCGTTCGCTGCGATCCTGACGCTCGCGGGATCGAGGGCGAGGCGCTGGTCGCTCGTGGTCGCGTCGGTGGTGGTGTCGGTCGGTTCGTTGGGCCCGGCGCTGTTGGCCGGCCTCGCGGCCCTGGTGCTCGCGGTGTTTCTGGTCGGAAGGAACCGCCGAGATCGTGTGTGGGGTGCGGCGATCGGCGCCCTCGTGTCGGTCGCCTCGATGCACTTGACGTTGGAGTTCTTCCTGGGCGACACGGCCGTCTTGGCAGCGATCGCTGCGGTGGTGCTGTGCTGGTCGGGCTTCCGGAACACGTCGTCGCGGTTCCGTCGCGTCTGGCGGCTCGCGGCCGCTGGTGCGTTGGTGTTGTTGGTCGCGGGGACCGTCGCCGCGGGCGTGGCGGCAGCGCTCGCGTCGAGTCCGTTGCTCGACGGTGTGGAGGCGATCCGCGACGGGGTGTCGGCCCTGGAGAGCGCCGACCGGTCTGCCGCGACGGCGTCGCTCTCAGAGGCGAACCGCCGTCTCGAATCCGCCGCCGCTCGTACGGGGGCGTTCTGGGCGCAACTCGGTCACCTGGTGCCTGTTGTCTCGCAGAATCTGACGGTCATGCAGCGGGTTTCGTCGTCGGGCGCGGCGCTGACATCCGCCGCTCGTGACATCGCCGCGAAGGTCGACTACGAGCGGCTGCGCCTTCCCGACGGCCGTGTCGACCTCGACGTGTTGACGTCGTTCCGCGGTCCGTTGTTCGGGGCCGTTGAGGCGCTCGACCGCGCGAAGGCCGAGGTCGGCGGTCTCGACAGCCGTTGGCAACTCGGGCTGCTGGACGAGCGGCTCGACGAGTTCGACCGGAAGGTGACACAACTCCACCGCCAAACCGCGATCGCGGCGCTCGCCGTTGACCGGGTTCCCGCCATGCTGGGGGCGCGAGGCGAACGGCGCTATCTGGTGCTGATGGGCAACCCGGCTGAGGCGCGCGACCTGGGCGGGCACCTCGGCAACTGGGCAGAACTCGACGCGGTGGACGGTCAGTTGCGTCTGGAGGCGGTTGGAAGCCCAGGTGAACTCACCCTCCCGTCCGACGAGGCGTCGCTGGCGTCCCTCGACCCCTATCCGCCGAGTCTCAGCGAGATGAAGCCCCTGACGTTCCCCCAGAACTGGGGGTCGTCGCCGGACATGGCCGAGGTCGCTCGCCTGAGCGCCGACCTCTACCAGCGGAAGACCGGCCGTCGGATCGATGGCGTGCTCTACGCCGACCCGACCGCTTTCGCCGATTTCCTCGCGATCACCGGACCGATCCAGGTGCCAGGGCTCGACAGAACGATCTCTCAGAAGGACGCGGCGGAGTTCCTGACCGCAACGCAGTTCGTCGCCTTCCCAACCGAGAGCGCAGCGAACACTGCGGTCACGGAGCTGGTTCGGGAGATGTTCAGCCGCCTGACGAGCGCGCAGTTGCCCGGTCCCAAGGAGTTGGCCGAGCTGTTTCGTCCAGCGGTGTTGCGGGGCAGCCTGAAGCTCTATTCGCTCGTGAAGGCGGATCAGAAGCTGCTCGCGGCCATGGGGATCGACGGGGTGCTTCCGTTGCCGGCGGGTGGCGATGGCGACGTGATCGGCGTCATCAACCGCAACGCGAACCCGTCGAAGATCGACACGTTCCTGCACCGCACGACAGACGTCGAGGTGCGCTGGGACCCGTCGACGGGGGAGGTTTCCGAGCAGGTGACGGTGACGTTGCGCAACGCCGCGCCGGCGACGGGGCTTCCCAACCTGGTCATCGGCAATCTGGCCGGCCTTCCGCTGGGGACGAATCTGACCGATGTGGCGCTCCTCACCAGCTTCGAGCTGACCGAGGCGACCCTCGACGGCGAGCCGGTGGCGACACGGCCGGTCTTCGACGGCCGCTATTGGCGCGACACCGTGCGGGTGGCGCTCGCCGCTGGCGAAACGAGGACGATCCGCTACTCGCTGGAGGGGGCGGTCGCTCCGTCGGACACCTATGTGGCGTTCATCGTTGGCCAGCCGCTCGTCAACGAGGGTGCGATGACGATTCGGATTCGGCCGACGAAGGGCTCCGTCGTCGGAGGTCGAGGTCTTACCGTCGACCCATCGGGCGTTACTGTGCGTGCTCGAGACGGTGCAAATAGTGAGATTCGGGTGCGTGTGCGTCGATGAGTTTGAAAGATCTTGAAACGACGCTGGACTTGCCGACGGGGCGACGGACAGAATGTGGAGCGAACCTCAACGTGGCTGGAGTGGGTGACATGGGAGTCGACCAGGCGGGCGTGGGAAAACGAGCGTGGCCCGCTGTGCTGGCGACGCTGTTCCTCCTCGGTGCGTCCGTAGTGTTCGGCTTTTCGGCGGCACCGGCTGGTGCATCTGCGACGACCGGCGGCCCGACGGCATCCGGCCGAGGCGGGGGACAGGACTATTACGGCGGGGGGAACGGCGGGAACACCGGCGGCCATGGTGGCAACAACGGTGGAAACACCGGTGGTCACGGCGGCAACAACGGCGGTCACGGCGGCAACAACGGCGGTCACGGCGGCAACAACGGCGGTCACGGCGGACATGGTGGCCACCACGGCGGACATGGTGGCCACGGCGGCCAGTGCAACGGCTACACCCCCTCTGAACTCTCGATCAACGTGCCGCGGGCACATCCCGGTGACGAGGTCGTCATCTCGGGCGTCGCGATGCCCGGTACGACCGTGGTGGTCTCGATCCGGCGACCCAACGGCTCCTTCCAACAGATCGGTACGGCCGTTGTCGACTCGAACGGTGACTTCGCCGCCACGGTAACGGTCCCGAATGACACGCCTGCGGGCACTGCCCAGATCCGTGTCAGCGCCCCACCGTGCCCGTCGGTCGGGACGATCTCGCTGGTGATCGATCCTCCGCAGGACTCGGGAAGCTGTCGCGGGAATCCTGCCGTGGTGCGTCGTGGTCAGACCGTGGAATGGAAGCTGTTCAACGGCTTCTTCGATCACCGCCGCCGCACGACGCTCACGCTCGTGCCGAGGTTCTTCGTCGGTAGCTCGTTCCAGGTGTATGGCGGGCCGTACCCGAACTCCGGGAAGGTGAGCTTCACGGTTCCGGATCGTGCGCGGGACGGCTTCTACTGGGTGGTGCAGACCGGCCGCGCCAAGCGCGGTGGCCACCACTTCGCGATGGCATGTCGCGTGCGAGTCCGCGGTGGCAACTACGGCGGTGGCGGTGGCACCACGTCGAGCACCTCGCCGTCGACGACGACTCCGGGCTCGACGACCACGCCGTCGACGACCGCTCCGGGCTCGACGACCACGCCGTCGACGACGACTCCGGGCTCGACGACCACGCCGTCGACGACGACTCCGGGCTCTACGACCACGCCGTCGACGACGACTCCGGGCTCTACGACGACCGCGGTGGACAGCGCGACATCTACGTCGTCCTCGGTTCCTGGGGGCCTCTACGACGTTGAGTCGACAACGGACAACGCCACTGGCGGGATCCCGACCAGCGTTCTGGGAGCCGGCCTCGAGCGTCCCGTCCAGCGTGTCTCGAGCGCCGCACCTGCCCGATCGGCTTCGAACTCCTCGGTTGCCGCCTCGAGCTTGGCACGGACCGGTTCGACGATCCGGCCGTTCATCGTGGCTGCGGCAGCTTGCATCGCCGTCGGTGCGTTGCTGCTGCTTCGCTCCCGTCGCCGTTCCTGAGCAGCCGGGGGCTCACCCGGCACCAACCCTTCCGTGCCTGTGTAGGCCCCCTGGGCAAGGTGGCGAACCGGCTGAGCGGCTCGCTCGTGTCGGTCTCGGCACGCATCTCCACGCAGTCGCCGCCCATCGCTACGCATCGCCACGCATCGCAACCAGGTCGACATCGCCACCCAGGTCGACGCCGCCGCTCGCCCGTTCCGTCGCCCGTTCGTCGCCCGTTCCGAACGTGCGTACGTTTCCGTCGTAGGAGGTCGGATTTCGACGCAGGTTGGCGGTGGTTGGGGGGTAGGCGCTCACCCGTTCCGAACGTGCGTACGTTTCCGTCGTAGGAGGTCGGATTTCGACGCAGGTTGGCGGTGGGTCGACGCAGGTTGGCGGTGGGTGACGCAGGTTGGCGGTGGGTGGCGCCGCCGCTCGCCCGCTGAAGTTGGCGCTGAGCGGTCGGGTTCAGCTCGCGGCGGCTGAGCGGTCGCCGTCGCGGATGTCGATGACCTCCGCCGGCCCATCGATGGAGATGCCCAGGGCGGCCGGGTCGGTGGCGGGCACCTCGACACACGAGATGAGCGGGTGACGTGAGCGACGGGGTTGCTCGGTGTCGCTGAAGAGCACCTCGTGAAGCTTCTCGCCGCTGCGCAGCCCCGTGTACACGATGTCGATCCGCTTGCCGGACTCGGAGATGAGACGCCGGGCCACGTCGTCGATGCGAACCGGGGTGCCCATGTCGAGCACCATCACGTGGCCGTCCTCGCCGATCGCTCCTGCTTGGATCACGAGCTCGCAGGCTTCGGGGATCGTCATGAAGTAGCGGGTCACGTCCGGGTGGGTGACCGTCACCGGCCCGCCCAGCGCGATCTGCTCGCGGAAGAGCGGAAGTACCGACCCGCGGCTGCCGAGCACGTTGCCGAAGCGGACCGACAGGTAGGTCCCGGTGAAGTGCTGTGCGGCATGTGCCGTGAGCTGTTCCGCCTGGCGCTTTGTCGTTCCGAGGACTGAGGTCGCGTCGGCGGCCTTGTCGGTGGAGATGTTGACGAACACCTCAACGCCGCTCTCCCCGGCGCAGGTGAGCATGTGATGAGTCCCGACGACGTTGGTCTTGAAGCCCTCGCCCGCGTTCCGCTCCAGCAGCGGCAGGTGCTTCAGCGCCGCGGCGTGGAACACAACCTGGGGGCGGAACGTGTCGAACACGTCGCGCAGTCGGCCGAGGTCGCGGATGTCGGCGACCACCAGGTCGTCGGTATCCAACAGGCCGTTCCCCTCGATGGAGACCTGCACTGCCTGGAGACCCGTCTCGTCGCGGTCCAACATGACGAGCTGCTCGGGAGCGAAACGGTGGAGTTGCCGACACAGTTCGGAACCGATTGACCCGCCGGCGCCGGTGACGAGCACCCGCTTGCCCGTCACGTATCCCGCAACCGAATCGATGTCGGTGTGGAGGGCGCGGCGTCCGAGCAGGTCTTCCTCGGCGAGCGGCCGAATGTGGGACAGCTCGGCCACTCCGCCGAACAGCTCGGCAACCGGCGGGAGTACCAGGACCCGCAGGTGGGATTCTGCGGCGATCATCGACAACTCGCGCAGGAGGGATCCGGACGCCGACGGGATGGCAATGAGGAGCGTGGTGGCGCCGCTGCGGTGCGCCACGTCGGCCATGTCGGAGCGGGTGCCCTGCACCCGGACGCCCTTGAGGGAGAGCTTCTGGCGGCGAGGGTCGTCGTCGAGGAGGGCGACGGGGTAGTAGGGGCCCCGCTTCGCGCTGAGCATCGCCTTGACCGCCTGGGTGCCGCCCTCGCCGGCCCCGAAGACGATCACGGGCTCGGCGGTTGCCTCGTCGGGGCGGACCGCTCGCTCGAGGATCAGACGCCAGGAGAACCGTGCCCCGCACATGGCGAGGAACGCGACCATCGGCGCGAAGACCGACGCCGACACCGGAATGCGGTGGCCGAGAACGAAACGGTTCAGGAGGGCTTCGAGCACCGCCACGATGGCGACCGTTCGGGCCAGTCCGCCGACCTCCTCGAAGGCCCCGTATCTCCACCGGTGCACGTAAAGGCCGATGGTGCTGCCGACAGCGACCTGCAACGCCGCGGCCACCACCGCGATCAGGGCGATGTCAACGAACGAGACGTTCGCCCACTGGAACTCGTTGCGGACGAAGGTGGGGAGGGCGATCGCGGCTGCCCAGGCGGCGCAGTCGAACGCCGACTGAAGCAGGTACCTGTAGCGTGTGAAAGCCCACCAATCCGCCATCCGAGCAGCTCCTCCCGGCGCCGATGCCTCCTCTCCCGAGGCAACGGAGCCCAAGCATTCAAGACGATTCAGGCAGGGGAATCAACCGGTAGTTCTGCCCGGGTATCGGGCCACGCGGCGTCAGCGATCCCATTCAGGACATCGGCGATGTATCCGGCGGTCCGCCGGTGTTGACGTAACGACCGGCCGGTCGGGTCCGCGACGTCGTCGCCACGACCGACATGAAGGATGCGAGTGCTCGGTCGGCGCTCGTGAACCGCCGCCACCCAGGCGCGAAACTCGCCGCTTCGGGGGGTTTCTGCAACAAGGCGTGCGAACTCCACGAGGGTGAAACTTCGGGCGATTGCCGCGGGGCTCATCTCCGCGATGTGGAACAGGTGCGAGCGCTCCATCGTGAGCACCAGGTCGGCAGAGTCCAGGTGTGCTGGGCTACAGCGACGGCTCCGGTGTGCGCGTAGGTCGAGGCCGAGCTTCGCCACCACGCGGCAGGCGGAATCGGTGGCTTCCACGCCCTCGTCGCTGAAGCCGGCCGAACGTGTCGTCACGTCCAGTCCGCGCCGCGCCGCGATATCGGTGAGGATCACCTCGGCCATGGGTGAGCGGCACTGGTTGGCGGTGCAGAGCAGCAGGATCCGGACGGTGCTCACAACCGCTGAACGGTAGGGCCCTCCAGCGCCCGGCGGCAGTCGAGGATGGGGGTGCCTGACGCCACGATCGTGGAGTGGTCGAACAGCGAATGGTCGACGAGGTACACGATGA
Organism: Actinomycetes bacterium; assembly: GCA_029782335.1. Lineage (GTDB taxonomy): Bacteria > Actinomycetota > Acidimicrobiia > Acidimicrobiales > Microtrichaceae > JADLFH01. The sequence goes on from JAKOVA010000043.1 coordinate 48,247, forward strand.
GATCCGCTGCCGCTGCGTCGGCGGCGTCGCCTGCGGCTCGGGTGACGCCGTGGGGGAACTGGTGGTCGGCCACGTGAGGGTCCGCGGCGCTGACGTTGGCTCCGAGTCCCACGAGTTGTTGGGCGATGGGCACCGAGGGGGTCTCGCGGGCGTCGCCGGTGTTGGCTTTGTAGGCGAGGCCGTACAGCAGGATGTTGGTGCCGCGCACGGAGCGTTCCATGTCGTTGAGCAGCGCCTGGACGCGGCGCACCACGTAGTCGGGCATGTGGCTGTTGACGTCGTTGGCCAACTCGACGAAGCGGAAGGTCTGGCCGAGGGTGCGCTCCACCTGCCACGACAGGTAGGAGGGGTCGATCGGCAGGCAGTGGCCGCCCACGCCGGGGCCGGGGGTGAAGCGCATGTAGCCGAACGGTTTGGTGGACGCGGCGTCGATGGCTTCCCACACGTCGATGCCGAGGTCGCGGGCGAACATGGCGAGCTCGTTGACGAGCGCGATGTTCACGTGGCGGAACGTGTTCTCCAACAGCTTGGTGAGCTCGGCTTCGCGGGTACCCGAGACGGGCACGGTCCGCTCGACGACGCGGTCGAAGAAGCCCTGGACTTTGGCGAGCGAGTCGGCGTCGATCCCCGAGACCACTTTGGGGGTGTTCTCGAGGCGCCAGGTGGGGTTGCCGGGGTCGATGCGTTCGGGGGAGTAGCCGAGGTGGAAGTCGGGGCCGGCCTTGAGGCCCGAGCCTGCTTCGAGGATCGGAGCGGCGAGCTCTTCGGTGGTGCCGGGGTAGGTGGTGGATTCGAGGATGACGGTGGATCCGGGCCGCACGTGGGGGGCGAGGGTGGCCGCCGCGGATTCGATATAGGACAGGTCGGGGACGCCTTCGCCCATGGGGGTGGGCACCGAGATGACGGCGATGTCGAAGCCGGCGAGGTCCGCGGGGTCGCCGCTGGCGTGGTAGCGGCCGGTGGCGATGGCTTCGGCCAGCTGGGAGTCGGCGATGTCTTCCACGTGGGAGTGGCCGGCGTTGAGTCGGGTCACCTTGTGTGGGTCGACCTCGAAGCCCACCACGTCGTAGCCGGCCGCGACAGCCCGCATGGCGACGGGCAGGCCGACATATCCCTGACCGATGACGACGGCCTTCTCGTTGCTCACGTGGGTGCTCCCTCACAAACCGACGGCCACAGTGTGAGGATGTGGAACCACGGGCGTCAATGGTGGGGGGTGGAAGAGACTCGTGGAGCTGACGCCTGCACCCGTGTCGCGCAAGTCGGTCGGCGATTGACCCACGTCGGTTCTCTCGGCAGGCACGCCGCGGCGCTCGTTTGTCTCAAATGCAGGGCCCGTTAGAATGTCGAGCAAGGCTCAGTCGGCGCTGCGCCTGGGTCGCTGTGCCCAAGTGGCTGGGGAAGGTGAACAGAATGAGCAGTGACGACGGTTCGAATGTGGTAGACGACGGTGGGGTTCACGAAACGCACGGACGTACGGTCTCCCGCCGAGCGCTGTTGGGCGGCGGCGTCGCGACCGCTGGCGCAGCGTGGGTGGCGCCCGTGGTCGTGGACAGCCTCATCTCTGTTGCCGCAGCCGCAACAGACGACTTCCCGTGGGACAGCTCAACGAAAGGTGGGCCGAAGAGCACGGCTTACAGCGTTGGCGTGCCTGCGAATCGAGCGGTGAACTTCACGGTCGTCGGCGGAGGGGGCGGCGGCGGGCAGGCGGGGCACGGATCGCCCGGCAACGACGGAGACGGCGGAGTCGGCGGCAACGGGACCCAGCTGACGGGCACCATCCCTGCACAAGGCTCCGGCTACACGCTGTACATCGCGGTGGGTGGCGGTGGCGGTGGCGGCCATGGTGCCACAGGCGGCAAGGCGGGTGGTATCTCCCCGTACGGCACCGGCGGAAAAGGCGGCGACCGCGCCAACAGTTGGGGGGGGCGACGCCGGGGGCGGCGGTGGTGCGTCCGCAATCTCGAATAACAACACGTTCACCGGAACCATCCTCGTCGTGGCATCCGGCGGTGGTGGTGCTGGGGGTGGTAGCGACAACGCCGCGAACCGATACGGCGGTACCGGTGGCACAAACCTCAGCTCCGGCGGCTTCAGCGGCGCGCTCGCTGGCAACGACGGGTCCGAGGGAGGGGCGAACGGCTCGTCGCTGGCCGGGAGCAAGCCAGGAAACGCCGGCGGAGCATCCGGTGCGGGTGCCTCAGCGGACGGATGGGGTACTGGCAACCCTGGTTCGGCAGGTAGCGGCCACAACGGAAATTCCGGTGGTAAGGGCTCTGACAACAGCGGCGGCGGTGGCGGCGGTGGCGGCGGCTACTACGGCGCTGGCGGCGCCGAGGGTGGTGGGAACCCCACCAGATCTGGCAGCTCGGGCAGCCAGCACGGCGGAAGCGGGGGAGGCTCCGGCTCGGTGTACTCGAGTTCAACCGCGGCCGCAGGCACCCACGCCACCTATGGCAAGGGCGGCGCAAAGGGCATCCCAACCACGAACAGTAACGGGCATCCGCCTGACGCTCGCGCCGGCGGGAACGGCGCAGCCGGGTACGTCTACTTGAGTCTCGTCTGATCGTTCTCCTCGCTCGACCAAAGTTCAGCGGGTCGGTGGGGGTGCCTCACGCACGTCTCTCACCGATTCCCGAGGAACCTCACTGACCGATGCCCGCACTACCTGTACGGTCACCGAGCGTGCTGGTCTCGGCGCTCGGTAATGGAGCGGTCGCGTACGACCTCCGCACCGAGACCGTGCACCACCTCAACCTCACAGCCGGGCAGATCCTGGCCGAATGCGATGGCCTGAGCTCAACCGCAACCATCGTTGATCGGTGGTCTGCCCTGAGTGGCGCTGAAACCTCCCGAGTCGCAGCGGACATCGAGAAGGTGCTCGGCGTGTTCGCCGAACTCGGACTCGTCGACCGCGATGATCCGGTGTGCGTGCCCTGTCCGCTCTCTGGTGCGAGCGATGACGGAGGGCTCGATCCGCCCGCGTGTGTCGACGTTGACGTCCTCGACTTCACCGTGAGGCTTCGAGGAGCGCCCGGCTTGCTCGAGTCCATCGTCGATCACCTTGGTCTCCGGAACCGCACCGCGGACCCGGCAGGCCCAGAACGGCGACCGCCCATCTGTCTGGACGTCCTCGAGGGACTTGAGGGTGAGGTCACTCTCAAGGGGGAGCGAGCCTGGGTCTTCGCGACGCCGCTGTCGATGCTCGACCAGATCGGAACCATCCTCAACAGCTATGCCGCTGCTACGCACTCCTGCCTTGCTCTTCACGCGGGCGGGGTCCGTACACCGGAGGGTCGCGTGGTGCTGCTGCCAGCGGTGTCGGGTGGGGGCAAGTCGACGCTCACCGCCGCGCTCGTCGCCGCTGGATGTGACTTGGCGGGCGACGAGATCATCGGGGTCGATCTCCGCTCGGGATACGCGATCGGCTACCCCCGGCGACTCGCGCTCGACGACGCGGCCCGTAACGCGATCGGGCTCCCGCCCGGTGATCCCGCTGTTCGCGACACCGATCCAACCGAGCTGCTCGAGAGCGCGACGAGGCTCAGCGGCCGAGTCGGTGAGATCAACGTGGTGGTGTTTCCCTCGTACGACGCGGGGGGAGTCGCGGACCAGATTGAACTGCGGGAACTGACGTTGGTGGACACGTTCAACCAACTGCTCGCCAACACCCTGAACCTTGTCCGCGTCGGGCAGCCGGGCTTGGACGCCCTGTGTCACCTGGCCGAACATGCCACCGGTTACCGCCTCACCTTCGCGGACGCGCCGATGACCGTCGCTCGCCACCTGCTGACAGAACTTGACTGAGAGCCGAGCCTGCCGGGGCTCGGTGGGGCGGCGCTCCGGCCCGGCTCGTCCTGGGTAGCCTCCGCGCTGGCTTGGGGGCTTGATGGGACGATCGTGGAGCATGGACGGCACGCACGTAGCTGGATGGCTCCAGTGAACACGCCGGAACCTCGCGACAGCGTCGACCTGGACGCCGTCCTGCGTTCGCTGCTCGCCGGAGACGGCGCGGCTGCGCGTGGCCTCGACGAGCTCGCCCTCGGTGCCCTGATCGACCAGGCGCGGTTCCATCGGGTCATCGGCCCGACGATCTGGGCGCTGGACGAGGCTGGAGTCGAGTTGGCCGACCACGTTGCTCGGACAGCCCGTGAGCGGTTCCAAGGGGCGATGGCGTGGTGTTTGGAGCTCGAGTTACGCCTCATCGAGATCGGCGGGTGGTTCAAGGACGCCGGCGGCATCGACTTCCGGGTGCTCAAGGGCGCCGCGGTCGCGCACCTCGACGAGGACGATCCCTCCCAACGGTCCTTCGCGGACCTCGACCTGCTCATCGCGTCAGCTGATATGGACCGTGCGCTCGAGGTGTTGCAGGCCCACGGGGCGCAGCGGCGGATCCCCGAACACCACCGCGGGTTCGACCGTCGCTTCGTCAAAGGGGTCGGCCTCACCTGTTCGGACGGCGTCGAGATCGACGTGCACCGCACGCTGTGTGTCGGTGCTCTGGGGTTCCGCATCCCCCTCGACGAACTGTTCTCCCAACCCGACTCCTTCACCGTCGGCGGCGAGCAGTTCGCGGCGCCGCGGTTGGAACACCGTGTGCTGCACGCCGCCTACCACGCCGTGATGGGCACGCCGGTGCCCGCGTTGCACACCCTGCGTGACCTGCACCGGTATCTCGGAAGACGAGAGCTACCGCCTGACGTGCTGGTTCCCGAAGCGGCCCGCTGGCGGGGCGAGACGGTGCTGTGGTCGGCGGTGCGGGCGCTCGAAGGCGGTTTCGCAGAGGTGTCGGACCAGTGGCGGGAATGGACGGAGTCCTGGACGCCATCCGAGGACGACCTTCGCCTGATTGCGGCCAGCCACCAGCGGGCACGCTGGCCCGTCAGCACCGACATCGTCCGCGAACTCGGATGGCGGGAGGGACTCGCCTACACGTGGGGGGTCCTCTTCCCCACTCCGGAAGTGCTCGAGGGCCGCTCCCTGAGCCGCGTCGGGCAGATCCGCCGCGGCCTGGAGCGCCTCCGGGGACGCCGGTGAGTGACGACACGTCGGCCGTAGGCCGCTCCGGCCGGGGCGGCGTTGTCGCGCAGGTCGTGCTCGTCATGGGAGTGGCGTTCGCGGTGCAACTGCTGTTGCCCTTCCGAGGTGACAGCACCGCTCACGTCATGGGAGGCGCGGCGCTCACGATGGCCGCGGGCGCGCTCGTGCCGTCGGCGCTCATCCGACGAGCCGCGGGACGTGTCGAGGCGGCCGTCTTCGCTCTGGTCGTCGCGGTCGCCTGGGTTGCGGAGATGACCGTGCTGGGGCCATTCGACCTCCTCGACGTCACCTTCGGCGCAGCCGGTTCGTTCGTCGCACTCGCCGCTCTGCCGAGGTGGTCGGATCTCGACCGGGCGGGGCGCGTCCGGCTCGGCCGTGTCGCCGCGGGCCTGATGGCGCTTGCCGCCCTTTGGCGCTACGGGGTGAGGATCGGCCACTGATGGACGACAAACCCCCCGCACGACCGAGTCTGCTCGTCGGGATCGCGTGCGGCCTCGCGCTCGCCGTCCTCGCCCTGTGGTGGACGCTTGGATCGACCCTCATCCCGCTGCGGCTCGATGCGACCGTCGTCCGCGCGGCATACGAGAGCGGCACCAGCGGCCGCACCCGCGTACTACAGCTAACCGACGGCCGCACGCTCACCGTCGACCACACTCTCATCAAACGGGCCGGGGGCATGGACTCCTGGCGGGGGGTGGCCGTGACGAAACGGGCATGGCAGCGTGAGCTGCGCGTCGACGGACGTGTAGTCCCGCTTCGAGTCTCGGCGGATGAGTGGCGGGTGCTCGCCGCGGTGGCGGTCGCTGTCGGTTGCGGCTGGTGGGCTCGGCGGCGGTGGCGGACCGCGGGCTGAAGGCCGGTGAGGCCGGTACGCTTCACCTCCCAGGTCGACCGTCGCCCGGTCGCCGAATGGTTGTCTGTCCACCCGTTCCGTTCACGCGGTGGACCCTCGGCGTGACGACTGCCACCATTTCTGCTCGCACGCTGCAATGGGACAACCTGTCGAGTCGATCCGGCACCCGACGCACCCGACGCAACCCTCAGCGACCCCGGTAGCTCTTCATGAACGACGCCTCACGAACTGACTCGAAGAACGTCTCGGGGGCGTGGCGCGTCTTCCACCCGTACTTCCGGCCGCACGCGCCGCTGGTGGTCGTCATCGCCTCCGTGTCCTTCGCCACGGGCATCGTCGAATCCGCACTGTTGCTGCTCGTGGCCAACGTCGCGTTCTCCATCGCCCGGATATCAGGGGCCGGCAGCGTCGTGTCGATGGGCCTCGGCCCGCTCAACGCCGACTCTCTCGAGCCCGGTGCGGCGCTCGGGATCGCAGCCGGGCTGGCGGTCGTGCGACTCCTCGGGCAGGTGCTCGTTGCGTGGCTCGGAGCCAGGCTCGTCTCCACCACGACCGCTTCGATCCGCGCGGGCACGTTCCGCGACTACGCCGGGGCAAGCTGGGCGGAGCAGAGCCGGCACCGCGAGTCCGACATTCAAGACCTCCTGCTGCGCCACACCAACCTGGCAGTGGCGGGAATCTCGGCGACCACCAACGCGCTGGGCACCCTGTTTCTTGTGGCTGCTCTGCTCGTATCGACGTTCCTCGTCGACTGGGTTTCCGCCGCGATCCTGCTGGTCAGCGGAACGGTGCTCTTCACGGCGGTCCGTCCCATCACTGGGAGAGCCAAGCGGTTGTCGCGCCTCCAGTCGCTCGCCGGACGCGACTACGCCGCCCGGGCGATCGAAGCGGTCACTGTCAGCCAGGAGATCCGAAGCTTCGGCGTCTCAGAGCAGGTCGCTGAGCGGCTCGAACGCTCTGCGCACGAGGAAATCGAACCGCTCCGGCGGGCCTACGTGGTGCGCAACCTGGTCAGTCCGCTGTACCAGTCCATCGCCCTCGGGCTTCTCATCGGCGGCCTGTGGGTCATCCACGCCTGGGTGACGCGTCCGATCGCCGACCTCGGCGCAATCGTCGTCATCCTCGTCCGCGCGGTGAACCTGCTCTCGGGAGTCCAGTCCGGCTACCACACCATCGTCGAGTCGGTCCCCTACGTCGAGCGGCTCGAGACTGAGCGGCGTCGCTTCCGCGCGAATCCTCCTCCACAGGGGGGCACCACGGTCGCCGAGCCGTCCCAGCTCCGTCTCGACCACGTCAGCTACAGCTATGACGATGCTCGGCCCGCGCTCTGCGACGTCGACCTCAACATCGAGCAGGGCGAGGCCGTCGGGGTGATCGGGCCGTCCGGCAGCGGCAAGTCCACTCTCATCCAGATCCTGCTCCGGCTCCGCACCCCGACCGACGGGGCATACGTCATCGACGGAGTCGACGCGTCCACGATCAGCGACGCGGCGTGGTTCGACCACATCGCGTTCGTTCCGCAGGACTCCCGACTGATCGAGGGAACCGTCGCCGAGAACATCGCGTTCTTCCGCGATGCGGGCCGCGACCAGATCGAGGATGCGGCGCGACGCGCGAACCTGCATGCCGAAATCCTCGCGATGCCCGATGGCTACGACACCGACCTCGGCAGCCGTGGAGGTGCCCTGTCGGGAGGTCAGCGACAGCGCCTCAGCATCGCACGCGCCCTGTTGAGCGCCCCCCGGATTCTGGTGCTCGACGAGCCGACCAGCGCGCTCGACATGCGCTCGGAGGCGTTGGTCCACCAGACCTTCACAGAGTTGAAAGGACACGTGACGATCATCGTCATTGCCCACCGCCTCTCCACCCTCAACACGTGCGACCGGCTGCTCGTCCTCAACGAGGGGCGGGTACAGGCCTTCGGCAGCCGTGACGAAATTCAGGCCTCCAGCAGCTTCTACCGCGACGCGGTGGCGCTCTCGAAGGTTCGTGACGACCCCGCCGCGTCGCTGACGTCGGTCACGGCCGGAACTCCTGAGCCCGGGGATGACGAGTGACCGGTATCGACCTTGTGTCGTTCGGCCACACGGACTCGCCCGACGTCGACGCGCGTGACTGGAAGCACGGCACCCACCAGCACGTGCCCGCTTCGGTCGCAGCAATCGCCGCCGCGTTGGAATCGCTGACGTCCGACGCGGCGCTCGTGTGGGACGCGACGCTGCCGATGCCGTCGCTCACGCTTGTCGAGGAGCTGTTGGACGGACCCGCAGATGCCTGGCACGCCGGTCTCCTGCTTGGCACGGCCGATCGTCCCCGCCTTTACGACAGCATCCGACCGCTGTGGATGCCGAGCATGCCGGTCGAGCCGGATATCGAGACCACTTCGTGGCGGGTCTCGCTCCGGGCCCTGCTGGTGCGCACCACGGTTGTTCGACAACTCGGTGGGCCGTGGCCGAACCAAGAGACGCTTGACGGCGCGGGTCTCGAGCTCGGATTGCGCTGGTTGCGCGCCGGGGCGCTCATCCGTCACGTGCCGGGACTGCTCCCCGCCCCGGGGCCGGAGTCGGACCATGGCCGACGCGAGCTTGCGTCGGACCTCGACGGGGTCACTGCCGACGACGTGCGCCTCGCGCTCCGCCACCACGGGAAGTTGTGGGCGGGTTGGGCGCTCCAGCGGTCGGCCGTGACGCGACGCGTTCCGCTGCGCCGGATGCTCGGCCTCCTGCCGCTCCTGAGGCGGCCGGTGCCAGCGAATCCCGCTGCGTACGAGGCGCCCCCACGCCCACCGGGTGATCTGCGGCGCCGGGTGACCGTTGTGCTTCCGACGATCGACCGGTACCCCTACCTCGAGGAACTGCTCCACCAGCTCGCGGATCAAACCATCCCGCCCCACCAGGTGGTGATCGTCGATCAGACCCCCGCGGAGCATCGCCGCGGCGACCTCACCGACATCGAGCCCGATCTACCCGTGGTCGTGATTCACCAGGATGTTCCCGGCCAGAGCACGGCGCGCAACCGGGCGCTCGCCGCGGCCACCGGGGAACTGGCGCTGTTTCTCGACGACGACGACGAGATCGGTCCAGAGCTCATCGCCCAGCACCTCGCCGGCCTCACCGACGGCATCGACGTGCACAGCGGCGGCGTCGACGACGCCACGGCGGGACCGATCCCCGAGGGGTTCCGGCACCGGCGCGCCTCAGACACGTTTCCGACCAACAACACGGTGATGCGGATCGACTGGCTGAGACGCTCCGGACCGTTCGATCCCGCATTCGACACACTTCCCCAGGAGGACCACGACCTCGGGCTGCGCCTCCATCGCGCCGGGGCGCTGCTCGTCAACGATCCGACAGCGAAGGTCTTCCACCACCACGCTCCCGCCGGGGGTCTCCGGACCCACGGGGTCCGTGGCACGACACGCGCCTCGGCTCGACGGTCGCTGACCGAACGCAACCTCCCGCAGGTTTCGAGCCTCGCGATGGGCTATCGCTACTTCGGGGAGTCGGAGCGCCGAGAAGCCCGAGCGCTCACACTGCTGACGACCCTTTCCGGCGACGGATCACCGCTGCGGCGCGCCTTGCGCTTCATCGTGCAAACCGCGATCCTCCCCGCAACCCTCCGGCACCTTCGTCGCACCGATGCCGCGGCCGCCAGGTTCCCCTCTCCCCCCACGCCGACGAAGCCCTGACGACCCCATGGACCAACCCACCATCCTCGCCGTGCTACCCCGGGGCGAGGCCATCCGGAATTTCGTCTACTCCGGCTCGCTCGACTCGCTGCGGCCGGACCACCACCTCGCCGTCGCGTCGGTGCGCCCATCGGCGGACATCTGGCGTCTCGTCGAAGTGGTCTCGGACGAGGCGGTCGAGCTCGAAGCCATCCGCGAACACCCACGCGTCGCCCAGGCCCGCGCGCTGCTCGACCACGCCCACACCCGCTACGTCTGGTCAGAGGTCCACCGCTTCCGCGCCACGAGGCGTGATCACGAGGCCGCCGAGCGAGGCACCCGGATCCGCACGGTGGGTCTCCGCGGGTTCGCTCGGATCTTCGGCAACCGTCACGGTGTCCAGGCCCTCAGTCGCCTCGAGCGCTCGATCAGCGCCCGATACCCGGTTGCACCCACCGAGGCGTCGAGCCTCGCGGCGCGCGCTGACGTCGTCTTCAACGGCAGCCACATCCATGCTCCTGGTGCCACACCGGTCGTGGCAGCGGGTCGAGCTGCCGGGGCGACCACCGTCGCGTTCTTGTTCTCATGGGACAACCTCACCTCCCAGGGGCGACTCCTCGACATCTACGACCGCTACCTCGTCTGGAACGAGTCGATCCGCGACGACCTCCTCCGCATCTACCCCGACATCGACCCCGCACACGTCCACGTGACCGGCACGCCGCAGTTCGACGGCCACTTCGACCAGCGGAACCACCTGTCGAGGGACGAGTGGGCGAGGAGCGTCGGCGTCGACCCTGCACGACCCGTCGTGCTGTACAGCACCGGGATGCCCTGGTTGACCCCCGGGGAGCCCCACCTCGTCGAGCAACTCGCCGACGCGTTGGCCGCCATGGTCGATCTCGGACCTCCTCAGCTCCTCGTCCGCGTCTATGCGAAGGACACGACCGACCAGTTCGACGACCTCCGCCGGAGGCGTCGTGACATCGTGTTCGCCCCGCCCTCGTGGGAGCCGAACTTCCTGACGCCGCTGCCCATCGACAGCGTGATGTGGGCCTCGACCCTCCTGCACGTCGCGGCCGGCGTCAACATCGCGTCGACCGTCTCACTCGAACTCGCGATGTTCGACAAGCCCGTCCTCAACATCGCCTACACGCCCCCGGGGGTCCCCCGGGCGCACGCGGACTTCTCGCGGTACTACCGCTTCGACCACTACCGGCCGGTGGTCGCCGCAGGTGCCGTGACGCTCGTTCACGATGCGGGCGACCTCGCATCGAAGACCCGCGACGCGATCGAGCATCCAGACCGGCAGGCCGTGGAGCGGCGGAGCCTGCTCGAGCAGTTCTTCGGCGACCGACTCGACGGCGGAGGCGGACGACGCGTTGCAGAAGCCCTTCGACACATCGCCGCGAAATGATGACCTCGCCCAGTCACCGTTCGACGGTCGCCGTCATCCCGGCTCGAGGAGGGAGTAAACGCCTGCCTCGCAAAAACCTCGTGTCCCTCGGCGGGCGGCCGCTGGTCGTCCACTCCATCGACTACGCACTGGCTCATCCGTCCATCGACGCGGTGTATGTGAGCACCGACGACCTCGATATCGCCGAAGTGGCCCGGTCCGTCGGGGCGGAGGTGATCGATCGCCCTCAGGAGCTGTCGGGTGACCACGCGACAACGTCCGCCGCGGTACGCCACGCGCTCGGGCAGGTGGCTGCCTCACGACGGGTGGATGTGGTCGTGACCCTCCAGCCGACGTCGCCGTTGCGGTTGCCGGGCTGGTTGGACGAGTGCCTCGCGCGCCTGGAGGATCCGAGCGTCGATTCGGCGATCACGGTCAGCGCGAGTCCCCTGAAGGTCGGAACACTCACAGATGGGGTGTTCACCCCGCGCTACGAGTTGGAGACTCGCAGCCAGGACCTGACCCCGCTGTACGCGGAGAACGGGCTGCTGTATGTGACCCGAAGCCGTTGCGTGGCGACCGGTTCGGTGTTCGGCCAACGGATCGCTGGCGTGGTCGTCGACCATCCGTTCGGCATGGTCGACATCGACCACGAGGCCGATCTGGCGCTCGCGGAGGCGCTGCTAACGGTCTACGGCAGCGGTGCCTCAGGGTCTGCGGACTCGTAGGATTGAGCTGGTGGCTGCGTCGTTCTATCTGGGGGATCGGCTGGTCGGCGATAGTGCGCCGCCGCTGGTCGTCCCTGAGATCGGGATCAACCACGGTGGTGACGTGGAGGTCGCCAAGGCGATGGTCGATGCCGCTGCCGACGCGGGTGCGGAGGTCGTGAAGTTCCAAAGCCACGTGATCGATGACGAGATGTCGCACCACGCGAAGGACGTGATCCCAGGCAACGCCGACGTCTCGATCTACGAGATCATGGCGGGGTGCGCCCTCGACGCGGATGAAGAGGCGGACTTGAAGCGCCACACGGAGTCGAGAGGTTTGATCTACCTGAGTACTCCGTTCTCCAGGGCGGCGGCGGATCGGCTCGAGTCCCTCGGTGTGGTGGGGTACAAGATCGGCTCAGGAGAGTGCAACAACCTGCCGCTCATCGAGCACATCGCCGGGTTCGGCAAGCCGATCATCCTCAGCACCGGCATGAACACCGTTGAATCGGTCGCGCGCTCGGTGGAGGTCATCGCTCGGGCGGGCGTCCCCTTCGCGCTCCTGCACTGCACGAACGTGTATCCGACCCCACCGGAGCTGGTGCGCCTCGGGGCCATGAGCGAACTCGCGGAGGCGTTCCCCGATGCGGTGGTAGGCCTGTCGGACCATTCCGTCACGAACTACCCGTGCATCGGCGCCGTCGCACTTGGGGCGAACATCCTCGAACGCCACTTCGTCGACGACCTCACACGGCAAGGCCCCGACGTCGAGTGCTCGATGGACCCCCGCGCGCTCACTGAGCTGATCGACGCGTCGCGGATCGTGTGGGCCGCTCGGGGTGGGAGCAAGGGGCCGGTCGCAGCAGAGGAGCCGACGATCGCGTTCGCGTTCGCGTCGGTCGTCGCCATCGCCGACATAGGACCCGGCGACGAGTTGAACGCGACGAACCTGTGGGTGAAGCGCCCAGGGACCGGTGACATCCCTGCTGCCGATCTGACCGCCCTCTACGGACGGCGCGCCGCGGTGCGCATCCCGCGAGACGCGCAGATCTCGTGGGCGATGATCGACGAGGCGTGATGGGCGTGTCCGACGACTCGCCAGGCGTTCGGCGCATCTTGTTCGTCTCGGGCACAAGGGCCGACTACGGCAAGCTGAAGCCAGTCATCCGGAAGGTCGACGAAGCAGCAGACCTGACGTGCTCGATCTTCGTGACCGGTATGCACCTTCTGGCGCACTACGGCTCGACGTGGCTCGAGATCGAGCGGGACGGTTACGGGGAGCTGTTCAAGTTCTTCAACCAGGACCGCAGCACCGCAACACATCTCGACCGGGTCCTCGCGAACACCCTCAGCGGCCTCAGCCTCTACGTCGCCGAGAACCGACCGGACATGATCATCGTGCACGGCGACCGGGTCGAAGCCCTCGCCGGCGCGCTCGCGGGATCGCTCAACGGCATCATCGTGGCCCATATCGAGGGTGGCGAGGTCTCCGGCACCATCGACGAGTTGCTGCGCCACGCGATCACCAAGATGGCCCACCTCCACTTCGTGTCGAACCCCCTGGCGCGTGACCGGGTCATCGCCATGGGCGAGTACGCCGAGAAGGTCCACGTCGTCGGCTCCCCGAACATCGACGTGATGCTGTCCGACGAGCTGCCGGATCTCGACGAGGTCCGAGGGCACTACGAGATCGACGAGCGGCCCTACGGACTGCTCCTGTTGCACCCTGTTGTCGGGGAGGGCCCGGAGATCGCGGATCTCACCGGTGCCTTGCTCGACGGCCTGCAGCGCGCGGGCCGCTACATCGTCGCGGTCTACCCCAACAACGATCCCGGTTCCGAGTACATCCTTCGGCCGCTGCAGGAGCGGGCCGGTTCGCCGTTCCTGCGGCTCCTGCCCTCGGTGAGGTTCGAGTCCTACCTCACTCTCCTACGCCACTCAGCGGTGCTGATCGGCAACTCCAGTTCCGGCATCCACGAGGCACCGGTTTACGGAGTGCCGAGCATCAACATCGGATCGCGGCAGGAGAACCGCTTCGCCTATGAATCGATCCGCACTGTCGACTTCGACGTGCCCACCGTCCTCCGAGCGGTCGACGACCTCTGGGGACACCGTTTTGCACCCAGCAGACACTTCGGAACCGGCGACAGCGCCCAGGCGATTCTCCAGCTCCTGCGCGCGCCGATGACGTGGGACACCCGCGTCCTCAAGCAGTTCGCAGACTCTTGAGCTCGATCTCCGCTGCCCCAGTCCCGGCGTCACCCGGCGCTCGATCGGCGTCAGGGAGTGGGTGACGACAGTGCAGACGGGCGACTGGGACCGCGCGGTGTTCCACGTAGTGGATTCGCTGGCAATCGGGGGCGCCGAGAGAATGGTGGTCGACATCGCGAACGGGTTGGCCGCGCGGGGCTGGCGTGTCCACTTGGTCGCGACTCGGTCGTCAGGACCACTTGCTGACGAGTTGGACGACCGGGTTTCACTTCACCGACTGAACCGCCGTTCCAGGTTCGATCTCGGGGGCGTGCGGAGGTTCCGTGCCCTCATACGACGCCATCGTCCGGCTGTGGTCCACGCTCACGGATGGTCGACGTTGCAGTTCACGACGGTGGCGCTCGTCGCGGTTCGTCGAGCGCCGGCTCTGGTCTTCCACGATCATCGGTCACGTGGTCTGGCGCCGTTGGGGTGGACCTATCGCGCGTCAGTGTGGCCGTCGGTGCGGGCGTATCTCGCAGTTGACGAGTCGCAGTTGAGCCGGCTGCCGCGTGCGCGGCGTCATCCTCTCCGGATGCTCGTTCCCAACGGATCAGTCCTTGATCGGTTCGACCGGAAACAGACGTACACCGTCGGAACGACGCGCCGTCTGGTGATGGTGGCCAACCTGCGTCTGGAAAAGGCGCACCCGGTGCTCTTCGAAGCGTTGGCGTTGCTCGCATCGAGAGGACTCCGAGTCCACACCGACCTCCTCGGCGCTACGGACGACGACGCATATCTCTCGACCTGCCTGGAGCGGCTCGAGGAACTCGGCCTACGGGAGTCGGTACGGATCGCAGGAGCGAGCGACACGATCGGTAGCGCTCTTGCCGGCTACGACCTCGGAGTACTGACTTCGACGAGCGAATCGGGCCCGGTCGCGCTCATCGAGTACCTCGCCGCAGGATTGCCCTTCGTGGTCACCGATGTCGGTAACGTTCCGCAGTCGCTACCGACCCCCCTCAGGCGGTGGGTCGTCCGGCCGAACGACCCGGTGGCCCTCGCCGATCTCGTCGAAGAGGCGTTGTCGCGGCCCGAGGAGGATCGCCGCGGTGACGCCGAGCTTGGGATCCGATTTGCTCACGACTCGTACTCAATCAACCGAACGTTGAACGACGTCGAGACGGCCTACCACCGGCTGCTCAGCCGCTGAACCCCCAGATGTCGCGGATGATGTAGTCGACCTCTGCGCGAAACGCGTCGAGGGTGTGTGTCCGCGCGTAGCGCTGGCATCGATCCCGCCGCTCTGCCCATTCGCTTTCGCTCACAGCTGTGGCTTCGAGAAGCACGTTGGTCAACGTGTCGGGCCGAGCCGGATCGAAGACCCACCCTCGAGCGTCGACCATCGACCGGTTGACCGGCCGGTCCGCGGCCACGGGGAGGGCCCCCGCCGAGATCCCCTCGAGCAGCACCTTCGGGTACCCCTCGTGGAAGCTGGCCAACACGTTGAGATCGGCCCAGACCATGCTGTCGAACACCTCGTGACGGCTGGCGACGGGAATGAAGCTCACCCCGGCGAGGTCGGCTGCCGCCGCTCGCGCGGCGTCGAGGTTGGGCCCGTCGCCGATCAGCTTGGCCTCCACCGCAATCCCTTTGTCCGAAACGGCGCGTATGGCCTCCACGATCGCGGCCTGGTTCTTGTTCGTCGAGAACCGACCCACGGACACCACTCGAAGGGGCCGGTCGACTCCCGGTCGTTCACCTTCGGGTGGTGATGAGCGGCGGGTCGCAATCTCGGTGAGCTCCTCGTCGGTCAGCACCGGACTGAACGCAGGACGAACCCCACCGCTGGTCGGCCGCTCGACCACATATGCATGCACGACGCCTCTGAACAGATGACGGAGCATCCAACGCTGGAGTCGATACGAGGCGGCTTCGCCTGGATACGTACTCCACGAGCCGGCGTAGATCGCGTAGCGCCGCCGGGCCAGAATCCGTGCCAGCGGGATCATCACGAGCGTGACGTTGCAGGGGGCGCGCAGGTGAACTGCGTCTGCCCGCCGCAGCGCGGGAACCGCGGTCCGGATCCACGACGCGGCCGCCGTGAGTGCACGGATCTTGGCGCGCCAGCCGGTCCCGCCAGCCGACTTGAGCGGCACCAGTTCGATGTTCGTGCTGGCGTACGGGACGAAGGAGGCGGGGGGCGGCCCGTCCTTTCGGACGCCGCAGAAGATCACCCGATCGAATCCGGAGGCCCAGAGGTCGAGTTGCGAGGCGAGCGCTCCGTGCGTGCAGAGTCGCCCTGAGTCATCGAAGTAGTGGTGGGTGTCCCCCAGTATGACGAGGGTCGGGCGGTGGGAACGGTGCTCGGTGGGTGCCATGGATCTGGTCCAGTCGACTCGAGTTCGTGTAGTGCGGAGCACCTGATGGAGTGTGTGGGTTGCCTCGGGGGCCGTCGGACGTGCGAAGGTCGGTCACGGTATCTCGCGCCGTGCCGCCAGCATGTCGATCCGGCAGGCTGTCCCCAGTGAGCGCTCAACCTCTCTCGACCCGCCGCACGTCGGAACGGCTCTACGGCCGTGTCATCGAACAGGGCGCTCTGCCTGCGGGAGATCTGCTGCTGCGGACCGAGTTCATGGCCGAGCTGCGGCGTTGGCGTCGCCTCGAGCAGTTGTCCGCAGCAGATCTCAATCGCGTCCAACGCGACGGGCTCCGGACGCTCCTCACCCACGCGACTGCTGTCGTGCCCCACTACCGGGATCTCGACATCGCCCCCGACGACGACCCGTATCGGTGGCTCCGTCGCTTCCCGATCCTCACCAAGGCCGACCTCCGCAACGGCGGCACACGGCTACTGACCCCGGGTTCGAAGCACCTCGTGAAGGTGTCGAGCAGTGGTTCGTCCGGTTTCCAGAGCACCCTGTGGTCGACCCCGCGGGAGATCAGCCGGGCGCAGGCCATCCAGACGTTGTGGTGGGAGTGGGCCGGCTATCGGATCGGTGACCGCCTGCTGCAGACCGGGATCACTCCAGACCGGGGGATCGCGAAACGCGTCAAGGACCGCCTGCTGCGCACCACCTACATCTCCGCGTTCGGCCTCACCGACGACGACATGGCGTCCATCCTCCGCGGGGCACCCAGGGGTGGGTGGCGTCACTTCGGTGGCTATGCGTCGTCGCTCGACGCGTTCGCCCGAGTGGCGCTCGCCCGCCCCGAGCTGCGGGTGAGCTTCGATGCGGCAATCAGCTGGGGCGACAAGCTCTACCCGCAGCACCGGCGCCACCTACGCGACGCGTTCGACGCTCCGGTGCTCGACACCTATGGGGCGGCGGAGGGATTCATGATCGCGGCGCAGCGTTTCGACGGGCCGTACTACGTCATGTCGCCCCACGTCGTGGTCGAGTTGCTCGACGACCACGACGAGCCGGTCGAGCCGGGAGAGTTGGGCCACGTCGTGGTCACCCGCATCGACGCGCTCACGATGCCGATGATCCGGTTCCGTCTTGGCGATCTCGCCGTCGCGCCGGCGGAACCCGTGGTGATCCCTGGCGCTCCGGCATTCCCCCAACTCGAACGAATCGTGGGCCGCGAGACCGACGTGTGGGTGTCGCCGGGCGGACGGACCCTCACGGTGCACACCTTCACCGGCGTCATGGAGCACTTCGAGGAGATCGAGCAGTTCTCCGTGATCCCCCACGACGACGCGCTTACCCTCGAGTACCGGGCAGGCGGCGATCTCGATCCGAGCGTGCTTGAACGAGCCGCCGACGCGTTGCGGGACGCGGTCGGCGAGCGGCTGACGATCACGT
Organism: Actinomycetes bacterium; assembly: GCA_029782335.1. Lineage (GTDB taxonomy): Bacteria > Actinomycetota > Acidimicrobiia > Acidimicrobiales > Microtrichaceae > JADLFH01. Next base: position 65,909 of record JAKOVA010000043.1, read on the forward strand.
GGCGGCGGGTCGAGCACATCCCCGACTCGCCCTCGGGCAAACCGCAGATCATTCGCGGTCGCTGAGCCGCTTGACCATCCGACCGGTCCACCTGCCATCGACGGCGACGCGCTCCCATCCGAGACGCTCGTAGAAACGGATCGCACGCCCGTTGTCGACATCGACGGTCAGGTGCATCCGGTCGAAGCCGCCTCGCCGGGCCGCAGTCTCCGCGTCGCCCATGAGTTCGGCCGCGGCCCCTGATCCCTGCGCGGTTGGGTCCACCGCGATCGACAGGATCCCGAACGAGGCCGCAGGCGAGAGGGCGGCGTCGACAGGAGCCTCTGGCGGTGACACCCGGAGGGTTGTCGGAGCGGAAGCCGACGATGCCCGGCGGCGGAACATCAGCCTGAGCACCGGAAGCACCTTCGGCCCGGCGAGCCGCCACGCGCCGCGCGGGTGGGTGGCAGCCCCGACGACAACTGTCGCGAGGAACCGGCGGGCGAACCCCGACACCGCATCATGACGGATCCCGCCCACCACAAACCCGACCAGACGACCGTCGCGCCGCACCGCCTGAGCGAACGGTGAGGGGTGCGGTCCGACGAACTGCCAGCGGTAGTAGCGGTCGACGACGCGGTCGCCCAGCAACGTCAACGCCGAATCGGGGAATGCCCTCCGGTGGACCCGAACCACGTCGTCGAGGTCGTCGAGGCGCAGCGGCGCCGTCCCGTCGGGAGGCACCGCGGCGGTGTCGAGGCCGAGTTCGCGGAGCATCTCCGACGGCGGCACGTTCGGATCGCTGGAATCCGAGAGGACGGCCCGGCTGATGATGCGCGAGGTGAGCATCCGGGTGACCCGATTCCGTCTGAGGCGGGCGAGGGTGTCGGCGGTGGGCTGTTGCACGATGAGCGGGAGTCGCTGCCGGCGGGCGAGCAGGGCGGCGCGGCGCAGCGCGTTGCGTGACGCCGTGTCAACGTGCGCGACCACCACCAGGATCAGGTCAGGGGCCCTCGACATCTGCTCCGCGGTGCCGGGCCGTCGACCGCGGGAGGAACTTCCCGTGACGTGGAGAGGCCTACTCTCCGGTCCCACGTCGGCAAGCGCGACCGCTCGATCGGCCCGTCGCCCTGACGCGACGACGAGCACCGTTCGGGTGGAGGGTTCAGTCGCCATCGTCGCCGCGCAGCGCGGCGAGGCCGAAGCACACCGCGATCGATCCAATGCGGGTCGCGCTGTGGACCATCTGCGCCAGCGCCATGACCACGAGTCCTGCTGCGGCCATCCGGTACCAACCGCGACCGGCCCGGAAGATCTTCACGCTGAGGGCAGCGAGCACCGCGATGGCCGCGACACCGAACATCCCGTGTTCCGCGAGGAGTCGTGTGTACTCGGTGTGCGGAGCGGTGGTGAGGTGGATGTCACGCTCGTCTTTCGCGGTGCCGACCCCGGTTCCGAGGATGGGATGGCGGAGGAAGATCCGCACCTCCGACTGAGCAATCTCCACACGATTCGTCGAGTCAGTAGACGCGAAGCGCTCCTCTGACTTACCGCCGGTGAACGCTCCCGCCCACGAGAGGATCTGCATCGCCACGACGACGAGGACAGCAGCGGTGATGATCACCGACAGACGCTGTCCGGAGGTGGCGAGCGCGACGAGACCGATCATGGCTGCGGCGAGCACGAGCCCGAACAGCCCACCGCGGGAGAACGTGAGCGTCGCCTGGCCGACGATCCACACAGCGGTCGCCAGCACGGGGATCCGGGCGATCCACCGCTGGTGGCGTTGAAGCAGGATCAGGATGCACAAGAGCCCGCCGACGCAGAGCGCCGATGACACCTGATTCGGACCGAAGCCCGCCGAGGTGTCGAAGTTCACCTCGTCGGTGAACGAGAGACTGCCGGCGCGGATCGTCGACAGGGTCGCCTGGGCGGCCATCGAGATGATCGGGCTGAGCGCGACGACGTAGAGGCCACGGATCTCGCGCTGGGACAGCCGGAGGCTCGAGCACACCATGACCGCCAGCGCGAGGGCGACGAGGCCGGCGAGGCTCGCGGAGGTGTACGCGCGGGTGAACGCGACGCCCCGGTTGAGCAGGCTCACGATGACACCGGGGATCAACAGCGCGATCAGCGCGCTGCCGAGCAGCCGGTGTTGGGGACGCTTGACGAACCGGACGATCATCACCGTGAACCCGAGGATCATCGACCACTTCGCCCCCTCCCACGGTCCCCGCGCGTCCGACGCCCGCCAGAGAACGTCGGACAGCCCGGCGTAGATGCTCACCATCAGCACTGGCTCCGGCCGCAACGAGAACACTGCGGTCGACAGGAGTGTCACGACGACCAGCCCCATGTGCGCCGTTGCGATGAGCGGCGACAGGCTGGTTGCCCATCCCACTGCTGCGCTGAGCGCCACCATCGCCAGCCATGCCCGCACCGTCGAAAGGCGTTCGAGCACCGGTGGGGAGCGGCGCCCTCGGGTGTCGATCCTGGACGCTGCGAGCATCTCCGGAGCGTATCGGCGTCCCGCTCGGGGGTTCCCGGTCGCAAGAGGGCGAGAGTTGGACGGCCGATATTGTCGCCCGCATGGAGTCGGGTCGGGCACGACTGTGCTTCGTCGGGCCGATGCTCGGGCGCAACGAAGGGTGGGTGACCACCCAGGGCGAGATCCTCGCCGATCGGTTCGTCGCCGATGGCTGGGAGGTGCGGGAGACGTCACGCCAGCCCCGGCGCCTGATTCGCCTGATCGACACCGTCTGGTGTCTGCTGCGCTGGCACCGGGGCGTCGACGTGGTGGTGCTGTCCGTGTTCAGCGGTCCCGGGTTCGTGATGGCGGACGTCACGAGCGTGATCGCGCGGCTGGCGCGGCTACCCGTGGTGATGTGGCTCCACGGTGGCAACCTCCCCGACTTCGCATCCCAACATCCCCGCTGGGTGCGCCGTGTCATGGCGCGAGCCGCCCACGTCGTAGCGCCCTCGGGATTCCTCGCTGCTGGGATCGCCGACGGTGACCACGCGGCGGAGATCATCCCGAACGTGGTCGACCTCGCGGCGGTTCCGTATCGACACCGCACGAGCGCGTCGCCGCGGCTGCTGTGGATGCGGACGTTCCATCCCATCTACAACCCCGAAATGGCCGTCCGAGTGCTCCACCGCGTGCGGCGTCACCACGCCGACGCCACCCTCACGATGGCCGGCCAGGAGAAGGGCTTGACCGAGCAGGTTCGGGCACTCGCAGCGTCGTTGGGCCTTGCCGACGCGGTCCGCTTCCCCGGATTTCTCGGCCCCGACGACAAGGCGCCGGTGTTCGACGCGCACGACATCTACCTGCACACCAACCACGTCGACAACACCCCCGTGAGCGTCCTGGAGGCGGCGGCCGCCGGACTTCCGGTCGTCGCAACCACTGTCGGCGGGATCCCGGACTTGCTCGAAGACGGCCGAACGGCACTGCTGGTGCCCGACGACGACGACGAGGCATCCGCCGCCGCCGTCGATCGTCTCATCGGAGACTCCGAACTCGTGTCGCGTCTCTCGGCGAACGGCCACGAACTCGCTGTCGTGTCGGACTGGGCCGCCGTGCGCAAACAGTGGGAGCGGGTGTTCGACCGGGTGCTGGGGAAGGGGTGAGGGGGCTCAGCGAGCGGTTCGTCGTGCCCGGATCATCCCTCTGAACAACCCCGCCAACCACGCGGCGTCGAGCGTCGCCGCGAGGGCGGGAGCGAGGACGGGAGCCAGCGGGTGCAGCGGTGGACCGTCGATGTCCGAGCGTGCCTGTCGCAGGCGGGTGGCGCTCCGCCACGACCACAACCCCGCCGCCGCGTAGGAGGCGGCACCCACTCGCAGAACGGTGGAGCGGGATCGCTGTGACACGAGCGCGCCGAGCGAAGCGAGCCCTGCTGCCGCGAACCCTCCCAGCGCTCCGAGATGACGGGCGGTCAACGCCCTGCTGCCCCGGTCACGTTGGATCATCCGCCACAGGCCGAACTCGTGGTGGTGCCGGAGCGCGCCGAACAGGTCGCGATCGTTGAAATACCCGACGACGAGGTTTGCGTCGTACCACACGACCTTGCCCGACGAGCGGACACGGTCCGCCAGGTCGTTGTCCTGGTTGCGCACGAGCGCTGGGTCGAATCCGCCGAGCGCGTCGAGATCGACCCGTCGCCATGCGCCGAGATACGCGGTGTCGACAGGGCCCGAGCTGCGTCGGTAGCGGTACACGGTGGGGCCGAGCATCACGCTGTTGAACGCCACCGCGTAGGTGGATCCGAACAGCCCCCGGTCGAGCACCAGCGCGGCGCCCCCGACGCATCCGACGGCAGGATCCTCCAGACCCTCGAGTACTCGGGTGACGTGGTCGGGCTGAACCAGACAGCGGGCGTCGACCCGCACGATCACCTCACCGGATGCCACGGCGATTGCGGCGTTGAGGGCGTCGGGGATCGTGCCGGAGAGATTGCGGACCACGATGACGCCCTCGGGCACGCTGGGCGTTGAGTCGTCAGCGAGCGCCACCACGACCTCGACAGCGATGTGGTCGGGGACTTCCATGGCGACCAGCGATGCCACGGTGTCGTCGAGCCGTGTGTCCCAGGAGCGCGCGGGGATTACGACGCTCACTGAACGCGGATGGCCGTGTGGCATCGGGATTCGTGTTGAAGCGCTCTCGTCACCCATTTCGGCCCGTCCTGTCACCCGTGGCGTCGGGTGCCGACATCGTTGTAGAAGCGTTCCCACGCGTCGAGTCGGTCCGCCAAGCGGAGCAGCCGGGTGGAATGATCCGGGGCGCGAACGCCGACGGTGGCCGGCATCGCCAACCGTCGGGAGCAACCCGGCGCTCCTTCAGCGGTAGACGAGTTCGACGAGGGTCTGCACCGCCAGCATCGCCACCACGGCCGATGCCACCATGACCGCCACGAAGAGCGCGCCACGCCGCAGCTTTCCGAACCACGCGGGTGAACTCACCGCCGCCCATCCCAACCAACGTCGACCATGACGGGTTCGAGCTTACGTAGCCTTCCGCTGGGAACGGGCTGCGGTGCGGCCATCACAGTGGAGGGACGGCCCGGTGGGCGATGACGTTGCGCTGGCGGTGCGGATGCTCGCAGCGACCGAACTCGACGACCGCCTGGTGACCCGGCGCTGCGAGATCAGTGTCAGCACGGTCACCAGCGCCACCGACACCGCGGTGACGGCCGAGCTGATCGAGTCGCTGCGGGTGCTGGACCTTCCCCTCGATGACCTTGTTGCCGCGGAGACGGCGGCGTTCGATGTTGGCGCGGAGGTGGGGCCACCGCTCGTCGAGCGGGTGGTCGTGACCGAGGAACGTGACGGAACATGGCGGATCGCGGTCAGCGGCACCGATGCTGACGAGGCCGCGACCTTTACCAACTCCACCGCGGACCCCGTCGAGGTCGCCGATCAGGTCCTCAACGCGCTCACCCGCCGTCACCTCTTCCGCCCTGCGCCCGCCCGGCTCCACGGCGGTGCCGTTGCTCGCGACGACGGCGCGGTCGCCTTGGTGTTGGGGCCCTCCGGCACCGGAAAGTCGACGATGGTCGCCCACCTCGCTGCGGGCGGCCTCGACGTGGTCAATGACGAACAGGTCGCACTCCACCCCGCCCACGGCGTCGTTGCCGCGTTCACCCGTCCGTTGGTGTGCAAGCCCGCGGGGGCCGTCCACCTTCCCGAACCGCTCGCCACCGCGTGGGCCAGCCGTCGCGGGACGCTGCTGGTCCGCGCCGCGGATCTGGGCACCCGCCACCGTGTGGTGGGTACCCCCGCGCTGGTGGTGATCGCTCGGCGCGACGCCGCCGCGGACCCCGCCGTCGAGCAGCTCGGAGCGGTCGAGGCGGCGAAGGTCCTGATGGACAACAACCTCGATTTGCTCGCCCGCCCCCACGACGCACTCGCCGCCTTCGGATGGCTGGTGACCACCACGCCGGTGCTGCGGGTCACCTACCGGACATCGGCCGAAGGCGCGGCGGTGGTGCGCGGGCTCCTCGAGGCACCACCCGACCCCGCCGGCGGGTCGTGGTGGGTGTGGCCCGAGGCCGCTGTGGTCGACCCCATCGCGTCGAACGAGCCTGGCCCGATGCTGCGGGCCGCGCCGCACGCCGTCGGGCTCGGCTTCGACGACGGCGTCGTCCTGTTGAACACGGCGACAGCCACCGCGACGACCTGCAACGACACCGCGGCCGCGTTGTGGGCGTCGCTGCCCGCCGCGGCGTGGCCCGAAGGGCCCGAGGTGGCCGCGTTCGTCAGTTCGCTGCGCGAGGCGGGGCTGTTGGCGCCTGAGTGAGTGCCGTGACGAGTTCGGCGACCTGGGAGCGGATCGACACCGCGACCTCGGGCGATGCAGCGAGGTTGACCGTCGCCTGGAGTGCCGCGGACGCGTCCAGGCCCGAGGGAGGCTCGTCGGGGTAGCGGTCCAGGGCGGCGTCGTGGGCCAGCAGAGCGATGCGGTACGCGGCGAGGGGGGCGTCGAGCGCGTCGGGGTCGTGCCCTGCGGCGGCGAGCTGCTCGATCTCGGTGGACGAAGCGATCAACTCGACGCGCGTCACCGGCTGCGGGCGCCTCGGCGCGGCGCGCAACCGACGGTCGTCGCCGAGGCACGCACGAGCGACGGCGACGACATCGGGGTCGACCACCTCGGGGGGTTCGACGGCCACCGGGACCCCGCCGTCGAAGGTGACGGGGGTGAGCGCCGCCTCGACCGTTCCGATGCCCGCTCGCTGTAGCGGCCGACCCAGACGCGCCCAGTCGTAACGGGCTCGGCCGGCCACCAGGGCGACGCCTCCACTGGGGAGTTGCATCGTGGCGGCGTCGAGCCACAGATGTTCGGGGAGGCTGCGGGTCCACGCCAGCGTGTCGAGGTGGGAGAAGAAGGACCGCACCACCTCGTCGCGGTCGGTGCTGCGCAGCAGGCCGCGGCCCGCCCGACCGAAGAGCCGGTGGACGCCGCCGGGCCGGTCCTCGATGGCGAGGATCAGCGCGATGGGCGCCCCACCGAGGTTCCCGGGCGCGGCGAGGACCTCGAGTTGGTCCTGCCGACGCAGCGCGTCGACAACGGCCGCGTCGCCGACGATGCACGTGGCGCGTCGACCGCTGACGACCACGTCGAGCACCTCGGCCGACTCGAGGTTCCACGCGGTGGCGTCGCAGGAGGTGATCGGACGGTTCATCGCCGAGGGCGACCAGCGCGGCCGCTGCGGCGAACCGACGAGTAGGCCGTGGCCGGCGAAGTGGCGGACCAGGAGTTGCATCTCGGCGGCGACCTCGTCGCGTGCACGGTGTTGCACCTCGGCGAGCGCGTCGACCAACTCGTCGAGTGGGGCGCCGTCGAACGCGGTGAGGATCGCCTCGGCGTGGGCGTCGAGGAGCACCGGGCGTGCCCAGGGCTGCCAGTGCAAGGTGTGCCCGCCCACCGGCGCGTTTGAACCCGCGGCGAGTGCCGCGGGTTCAACCAAGTACACCGGTGGTGGTGGGGCGTCGGCCCCGGCGTTCACCGTCGGATCAGATCGGGTCGCAGATGATCTGCCACCCCATGTCGCCAAAGCCGTCCGGGTAAGCCCCGGTGCCGATGAACTCCCAGCCGCCGGTGTCCGCCATGCCGTTGATGGGGTCAGTCACGTAGCCCGTCGAGTAGCGGACGGTGCTGGGGTCACCCGGGGCAGTCAGGTTGAACTTGCACTTATAGCCCGTCGGCGCCTTGTAGCAGTCGCCCAATGCGTGCCCGCCAGGCGGATCCCACAGCGCGACCGACTCCGTGCTGAACAAGCTGCATCCCTGGAAGGCGAAGTCCCACCAGCCGTCACCGAGGTCAATGGCCCAGGAATCGTCCCCACCCGCCCCGCTGAAACAACCGAATTCCTTGTCCGCCGTCCCTTGCGCGGTGATCTGTGACCCACCGCTCGCGGCGGCAGCGAAACCCGGCACGATCGACGTGCCGTTGATGGCCGGTGCGGCGAACGCAGCGCC
>JAKOVA010000003.1 GCA_029782335.1 Actinomycetes bacterium
TCGACCGGCGCGACCTCGTCGCCGGGGGTGCGATGCGGCCCCTTCCACTCGATGCGCTCGGGCACCCTGCCCCGCAGGGCGTCTCGAGCGTGGAGGAAGGCGCGGCCGTTGTCGAGCGCCGCCGCCGCGACCGCGTCCGCCGCGGGGTCGTCGCGCAACGCGAGGACTTCGCGCCAGGTGTCGGGGTCGACGTGGATCAACTCCGTCGGCGGCATCGGGAGCTGTTCGGCCGGGTCCGCCCCACCGAGCATGCCGACACCGGTCATCAACTCGGTGAGCTTGGTGAAGCGGCTCACGCGACGAGTCTAGGAACCCGGCCGCAACGGCGGGCGCCCCGGGGCCACTAGCGTCCGGCTCGAACGCCCCCGACCTGAGGAGTCGCCGTGCCCGACGCCGCTGCCATGCGAGCCACCGTTGAGCGTTACGTCGAGCGGCACACCGCCGGCGACATCGACGGGATCGTGAGCTGTTTCGCCGCCGACGCCCGTGTCGAGGATCCGGTCGGGAGCGAGCCGCACGTCGGCGCCGACGCGTTGCGAGCCTTCTTCAGCGGCACCCACGCGATGGCCGACCGCCTCGAGTTGAAGCTCACCGGCCCGATTCGGGCGGTTGCGGGCGAGGCAGCGTTCCCGATGCAGGCGATCAGCACGATCGGCGAGATGACGATCGTCATCGACATCATCGACGTGATGACCTTCGACGACGACGCCCGGATCACCACGATGCGCGCGTTCTGGGCGATGGAAGACGCGCACGGCCTCGACGCCTGATCGTGGTACCCGGTCGGACAGCGAACGGGGGCGGGGCGCTCAGGTGGTGGCGATCGCTTCCAACATGTTGGTCCGTGACGCCTTGAACGCCGGCCACAACGCGGCCAGCACACCGGCGAAGGCGCCCCCGACGGCGATCACCACGAGTTGGGTCGTCGGCAGATGCAGCTTGATGCCCTGATCGGCGAACCCGTTCACGAACGCCAGCGAGAGGGCCACACCGAGCGCGATGCCCATGACCGTTCCGAACAGGGCGATCACGGCCGCCTCCATCCGTACGGCCCGTCGCACTTTCCGTCGTTCCATTCCGATGGCGCGCAGCAACCCGATCTCGCGGGTCCGCTCGTAGATCGACAACAACAGGGTGTTCCAGATGCCGACGAGTGCGACGACGACGGCCAACGCGAGCAAGCCGTACACGAGGTTGAGGAAGCCGTTGATCGGCGCGAGGCGGTCGTTGAAGTACTTCCCGATCGGTACGACCGAGGCGACGGGTGAGATCGGCTCGATCGCTTTGGTGACCGCTCGTGCGACCGTCTTGCCCGAGGCGCCTGCTGCGGTGTTGAAGTAGATCGTCTGGTCGACGTTGAGCTGGGGCGGCTGCAACTTCGCGAACGTGGCTTGCGTCATGAAGTAGAGCGGCGTGTCGCCGCCGATCGCGAACGACTTGTCGTACGTCGCGACGATGGGGAGCTCGATCCGGCCGTCGCCGCCCTGGAGGTGCTGCTGCGCGAAGTAGAACTCGACGCGATCGCCGATCTTCCAGCCGTTGTCAGCCGCCAGTTTCTTCTCGATCATCACGCCGTCGTCGCGGACCGCGGAGAGGCCGGGGGTGACCCGTCCGAGGTCGAACACGGTGGTGAACGGCTTCGGTTCGATGCCCGCAGTCAACACAGGTTCGCCGACAGGTGCCGTGGAGTCGCGCAAGGCCGGTGGGAGCTCCGAGCGGGGCAGGGCGCGTTGCTCCGCGGCCTTCTTGGAGTTCAAGACGATGCCGCCGAAGAGGCGCAGCGACGACGCGTCCGCGACGCCAGGCACCTGCTGCACCGCAGCGAGGACCTCGGGGGGCATGCCGGTTCCGAACTGCCCGCCCGAGTCGACCACGTAGTCGGCTCGGATCTGATTCTGGAACACGTCGGTGAAGGTGCCCTTGAACGACGCGGCGACCACGGCGATCACCGCCACCACGCCGACACCGATGGTGAGCGCCGCCGCGGTTGCGGTGGTGCGTTTCGGGTTTCGCACCGCGTTCTGCTGTGCGATCCGGCCGGTGGTCCGATCCAACAGGCGCAGCGGTGCGCCCAGCCATGCGGTCACCCGACCGGCGAAGGTCGGGCCGATGACCAGGACCGACAGGAACAGCATCGCGGCGCCGGCCCCGACCCAGGTGAGCACCGGCTCGAGCGTCTTTTGCACCGCGAGCAGCACCGCGGCGACGCCGCCCACGACCAGCAACGCTCCGAACACCTTGCGGCGGAGGCTGACCTCCTGCGGTTCGACGGCGGTCTCCGAGATCGCCGCCACCGGCGGGATGCGGGTCGCTCGGATCGCCGGGCCGAGCGCGGACGCCACGGTTGCGACGACACCGACGATCAGGCTCGTGACGATCGCGGAGGTGGTCAGACGAGCGGGCTCCTTCGCGAGCGGGATGAAACTCGCGAGGATGTTCTGGAGGCCCGCGGCGAGCACGAACCCGACAGCGACCCCCAACACCGCAGCGACGAGGCCGACGACGGTCGCTTCGAGGATCACGCTGCCGAGGATCTGACCGCGGCTCGCCCCGACGGCTCGCAGCAGCGCCATCTCGCGGGTGCGTTGGGCGATCAGGATCGAGAACGTGTTGTAGATCACGAACAGGGCCACGAACACGGCGAGCCATCCGAACGCCGCGACGAGGTCCGTGATGACCCCGAGGATCTGTGCGATCGACGCTTGGGTCTCCTTGATCAGCGCCTCCCCGGTAATCGCCTCGACCTTGTCGGGGAGGATCTGGCCGATCCGTTTCGCGAGCTGGTCCTGGGTAACGCCGGGGGCCGCTTTGACGACGATGCTCGAGAACTTCCCCTCGATGCCGAGGAGTTGCTGGGCTCGGGCGGTGTCCACCAGAACGCTTCGTGCCCCGGCGGATTGGTCACCCTTCTTGCCGATGCCACCGAGGCCGACGATGGTGAAGGTCGCCGGGCCCTTCGGGAGCTGCATCGTGAGGTGATCGCCGACACGGAAGCCGAACTCTTCGGCCGTCTTGAAGTCGAGTGCCGCCTCGTCGGGTCCGTTGGGTGCACGACCGCTCGTGACCGTCCCGCCCACGAGATCGGGGTTGTCGATCCAATTGAACAGGAAGGTCGGCGGGCCGACCGTCGGAAGGGGCTTGCCCTTCTTGTCGAGCATGGTCGCCTGCGCCTGGATCTGTCCCTCGGCGACGGCGACGCCCTTGGTCGCCCGGATCGTGTCGAGCAGCGACGCGTCGACTTCGGGGCGAACCGGTTGGGAGGAGAACTCGTTCTCCGTAGCGGCCGAGGATCGCACCTGCACGTCGATGCCGCGGTAGGCGGCGTCGATGAGCCCGTTCGCCCCACGGGTGAGCACGTCGGAAAGGACATCGGTGCCCGAGATGAACGCGACCCCCAGGAGGATGGCGATTCCGGTAGTGAGCAGTCTCCAGCGGCGGGAGAGAATGCCTCGGAGGGCGACGCGAAGCATGGCTGTGGATCAGTCGCCGAGTTGCTTCATCTTGTCGAGCACCGACGCTGCGGTCGGGTTCGGCATCTCGTCGACGATGTGGCCGTCGGCGAGGAAGATGACACGGTCCGCGTAGCTGGCGGCGTTGGGGTCGTGGGTCACCATGACGATCGTCTGGCGAAGCTCGTCGACCGCGGCGCGCATGAAGGTGAGGATCTCGTTGCCGGTGCGCGAGTCGAGGTTGCCGGTCGGCTCGTCGGCGAAGATGATCTGCGGCCGGCTCGCGAGCGCCCGGGCGACCGCGACACGCTGTTGCTGCCCGCCGGAGAGTTCGGAGGGCCGATGCGACAGTCGGTCCGCGAGTCCGACGGTGGTCACCACCTGATCGACCCACTGTTGATCGGGCTCACGTCCGCCGAGGTCCATCGGCAGCGTGATGTTCTCAATCGCAGACAACGTGGGGATCAGGTTGAACGCCTGGAACACGAAGCCGATCTGGTCGCGGCGGAGCTGTGTGAGGGCCTTCTCGTCCAGCGAGGAGAGATCGACGCCGGCGACGAAGACCTGTCCGGACGTGAGTCGGTCGAGGCCGGCGAGGCAGTGCATCAACGTGGACTTGCCCGAGCCGGACGGCCCCATGATGGCGGTGTACTGGCCGCGAGCGAAGTCCACCGAAACGCCGTTGAGCGCCACGACTTGCGTATCGCCGTGGCCGTAGACCTTGGTTGCATCGTGCGCCGCGGCGGCGATCACCGTCGACGTCGTGGTGTCGGACACTGCACTCCTCGTGAGGCCGGTGGCGGGCGGCTGAGCCTAGTGGGGGAGGGGTTCCGCTGCTCCCGCGGCCGGCGAAGCTCAGCCCCACATGCCGCCGGAGCGGGATCGCTTCGGCCGGAACGCCGCTTCGACCGCCGCCGCGGAATAGGCGGCGGGAGGCGTGCCGGTCGACGCGTACACATAGAGCGCTGTCTGGAAGATGCCCGACATGGCCGCCGTGATGGTGACGACCAGCGCCGTCCACAGCGCCCACAGCACACCGCCAGCGATCGCAATGGCGGTGACGCCCGAGGCGAAGGCGAGGAGCGCGATCGGCGCGAACGCCACGACCGCCAACACGCCGATGATGCCGATTCCGGCATTCCCGACGACCTGCTCTCCCCAGGTGCGCTTGAAGAGGTCCTTCGAGCGTCGGATGGCATCGCCCACCGAGAGGCCCTCGACGACGATGACGGGGAGCACGAGGAACGTAACCAGCGCCCATGCCATCCCGACGATGCCGACGACGAGTCGGCCCAGCAGTCCGGAACGCTCCTGAATCGAGCGCAGGATCGTGGAGACCGTCGCGGAGACGATCGCCCAGGGCAGCAGCACCCCGAAGCGCCGGGTCGCGCCCCCGAGCGCCGAGTCGAGGGTCGGGTCGCCTCCGCTGAGGCGTTCATAGGCGCCGGAGATCAGCGCCGCGTTGAAGAACACGGTGATCACGGCGAGGGCGAGGTACATGACGAACAGCAGGATGTACCCCGGTGCCCCGAGCGAGTTGGTGGTCCCGGCGGCGCTGTCGAAGTCGGACACGGCGAAGATGCCGCCCGCGAACAGTCCGATGGTGACGAGGGTCGCCGCGAAGGACAGCACGGGCAGCCACAGCAGGCTCTTGTCTTTGCGCAGGACCGCCCAGCTCGCCTTGACGATCTCGATCGATGCGCGGATGCGGCCCGGTTGCGCGGGAGGCGGGTAGACCATCTCTCCAACGGTAGCGACGGCCACGCGCAGATCCGCCGCGCGGCGACGGCGTAGCCTGGTGGTTTCGACAGGGGGTCACCGCGATGGAAATGCAGCGCGCGCATGAGGCGACGTCACCTCCGTGGTTGCTGAGCGCGGTTGGCGCCGCGGCATTCGGTGCGGGGCTGATCCACGCAGCCGCCATCGGGCCGCACAACGGTCACGGCGTCATGCCCGGCCTCTTCGCGCTCGCTGCGGTCGCCGGTTTGGCGTCAGGCGTCGCGGTCGTCGCTCGACCGACGCGCCCGGTGCTGTCGGTCGTGGTCCTCGCACATCTCGTCATGGTGGTCACCTGGGTACTCAGCCGTACCGTCGGCGTGGGCTTTGTCGAAGGCCTCGAGACGTCCGAGTCGGTCGGCTTCCCCGACGCGGTCGCGGCTGGCTTCGAGGTCGTGGTGGTGGTGGTGGGCGGCCTGTGGGGCATGCGCCGCCAGGACCGAGTCGCGTTGCCTCAGCGGGTGGTTGCGGCGGCGGTGGCGCCCGCGGCACTCGCCGTGATGCTGCTGTGCGGCCCGGCGGTGTTCGTCGCGGCGACCGACACCCACGGCCACGACGAACATCCGGCCGTCGCCGGCACCGTCGTCGAGAGCGCGGCTCACGACCACTCGTCGTCCTCCCACCCGAGCGACGACCCCGCAGGCGCGGATACCGCCACGCCAGCGGGCCACGACCACGGAGACGCTGCGGCGCCCACTCCCTTCGATCCGACCAAGCCGATCGATCTGAGCGGGACGCCCGGGGTCAGCCAGGTGCAACAAAAGCAGGCAGAGTTGCTCCTCGCCAAGACGCTGGCGCTCCTGCCGAAGTACGCCAGCCAAGAGGTGGCGTTTGCCGAGGGGTACCGCTCGATCGGCGATGCGTCCACCGGCGACGAGCACCTGATCAAGTGGTCGAGCATCAACGACGACGACATTCTCAACCCGGAACACCCCGAGTCGCTCGTCTACGACACGCGTTCGGGGGTGCCGGTGCTCGCGGCGGCGATGTTCATCCTGCCGAACACCTACACGCTCGACACCGTGCCCGACATCGGCGGCCCGCTCATCCAGTGGCACATCCACGACAATCTGTGTTTCACGACCGGCGATGCGCCGGTCGTTGCCGGGCTGACCTACAACGGCGGGTGCGCGGCGGGTCTCCAGAAGTTCCAGCCGTCACCGATGATCCACGTGTGGATCCGCCCGAACCCGTGCGGACCGTTCGCGTCGCTCGAGGGGGTGGGTGCCGGTCAGACCAAGGACGGAACGCGGGCGTGCGACCATTCGCACGGGTCGAGCGATTCCGGCGCCGGCACGTTCTGACTGATCGACCTCAGCGTGTAGCGGTTCCCTGCGCTGCGACCGCGGCGGCCTTCGCCGCCACGGCGGCGGGGTCTCCGAGGTAGCGCTCGATGATCGGCCGTGACTCGCTCGGCCGGTACGCCGCGTTCATCTCGTAGCGGAGCGGCACGCCGGTGGGGATGTTCAGTTCGGTGATCTCATCGTCGGAGATGTCGTCGATGTGTTTCACCAGCGCCCGCAGCGAGTTTCCGTGGGCGACGACCAACACCGTGTGCCCCGCCGCGAGATCGGTGACGATCGCGTCGTACCAGTAGGGCAGCACACGCTCGACGACGTCCGCGAGGCACTCGCTCTGGGGGATCAACTCGGGTGGAAGCGTGGCGTAGGCGGCGCCGCGGTTGGGGTTGTAGGGGTTGTCGTCCGCGATCGGCGGTGGCGGAGTGTCGTAGCTCCGGCGCCAGACCTTGACCATGTCCTCGCCAAACTTCGCGGCGGTCTCCGCCTTGTCCCGCCCGGTCAGGTCGCCGTAGTGGCGTTCGTTGAGTCGCCACGAACGGCGGACGGGCAGCCACATCCGATCGAGCGATTCGGCGACGAGTTGCGCGGTGCGGATCGCCCGCCGTTGGAGCGAGGTGTGGACCACCGTCGGAGCGAGCCCCGCGGCGGTGATCGCGGGTCCGGCAGCGGTGGCCTCCTGGCGGCCCGCTTCCGTGAGGTCGCAGTCGTACCAGCCGGTGAAGAGATTCTTCTCGTTCCACTCGCTGTGGCCGTGACGCAGGAGAATGAGGTGCGACATTTGATGCTCCACAAAGTTGATAATCAACGACTCAAGTTGTATGCTGGCATCACTACACGAGAAGTCGTGTTCAGCATCCCCACACCATAGGCTGGGCGTCGTCCCGGCATTTCGTCCCCAGGAG
>JAKOVA010000018.1 GCA_029782335.1 Actinomycetes bacterium
CCGCACGACAACGGCTACGACCTCGACGCGGTCGTCGACTACTTCCGTTCGCGGCTGCCGGTGCCGATCGTGACCGGCCTGCCGTTCGGGCACGTGCCGCGCAAGGCGGTGCTGGCCGTCGGCGAGCGTTACCGGCTCGAGGCGGTCGGCGCGCGCTGGCGCCTCGCGCCGGCCGAGCCGGCCCGGGCCTCGACCGAACCCCGAATGTCGTAGCCCTCGTCCCCGAGCCCTCGGTCCCGGCTCGTCGGGCGCCATGCGCGACGCCGCTCGCAGACCCGTCGGCGCGTGCCGGCGGTTCGCTCATGGGTGCCAACGCCAGTCGCGCACGACCGGCATGTCCTCCCCGTGCTTGACGATGTATTGCTTGTGCTCGACCCGGGCGTCGCGCATGGCCTGCTTGAGGTAGGCCGCCCGCGCGCCGATCTTCGGCACCCGGTCGACGACGTCCTCGACCAGGTGGAATCGGTCGATGTCGTTCAGCACGCACATGTCGAAGGGGGTCGTGGTCGTGCCTTCCTCCTTGTAGCCACGCACGTGCAGGTTGTCGTGGTTGGTGCGCCGGTAGGTTAGCCGATGGATCAGCCACGGGTATCCGTGGAAGGCAAAGACGATCGGCCTGTCGCGGGTGAACAGGGCATCGAAGTCGGCATCGGGGAGTCCATGTGGATGCTCGCTGGGCGGCTCCAGCTTCATCAGGTCGACGACGTTGACGACTCGAACCCGCACTTCCGGAGCGTGGGCGCGCAGGATCGACACGGCGGCCAACGTCTCCATCGTGGGCACGTCGCCGCAGCAGGCCATGATCACGTCCGGATCGCCGCCCTGGTCGTTGGAGGCCCATTCCCAGATCCCGATGCCGGCCGACGCGTGCTTGATCGCCGCGTCCATCGACAGCCATTGCGGCGACGACTGCTTTCCCGCGACGATCACGTTGACGAGATTGCGGCTGGCCAGGCACTGATGCGTGACGTGCAGCAGGGTGTTCGCGTCGGGCGGCAGGTACACGCGGATCACCTCGGCCTTCTTGTTGACGACGTGATCGATGAAACCCGGATCCTGGTGCGAGAAGCCGTTGTGGTCCTGGCGCCAGACGTGCGAGGTGAGCAGGAT
>JAKOVA010000039.1 GCA_029782335.1 Actinomycetes bacterium
CCGCAGGCCCTGCTGCACAACATCAAGCACAACGAGGTGCTCCACGAGCACAACGTGATCGTGACCGTCGTGTTCCGCGACGTGCCGTGGGTGGCACCCGACGATCGCGCCGAAGTCGAGCGACTCGGCGAGGGGTTCTGGCGCGTGGTCCTCAACTTCGGGTTCATGGAGACGCCCGACGTGCCCCGGGCACTCGCGCTGGCCGACTCGCACGGTCTGCACGTCCCGGCGTTCTCGACCAGCTATTTCCTGAGCCGCGAAACCGTGGTGCCACTGCCCCGAACCGGGATGGCGACGTGGCGCGACAGGCTGTTCGCCGCGATGTCGCGCAACGCCGGGGGCGTCGTCGAATACTTCAGGCTGCCCGGCAATGCGGTCGTAGAGATCGGGACACGGGTGCAGATCTGAGGCGCCCTCGCCGCGGGAATGAAAACGCCCAACCGGTGAAGGTTGGGCGTGATATCGGTGGTGGAGCGGAGGAGGATCGCACCCGAAGGGCCGTTTATCAGAGAGAGCTAGCATTGACGCGGGTCTTGGGGCGATACTCTGTCCCCTCAGACTGTCCCCTCAGGCCCTCAAATGACCCGCCCAAGCCCCTCATTACAGCGCCCGAAGCACCCGCCGCGCATGAAGCTTCGAGGCGGCATCTGGTGGCTGAAGCTCGCCATTCCGCGCGCCCTTCGCGCGCACTACAGGTCCGCCAGCGGGAAACCGCGCACGCACATCGAGGAGTCCCTCAGGACCGGCGACCGCGCGGCGGCGATGAGCGAGCGGGATATGCGGGTCGCCTTCTGGCAGGCCGAATTCCGCCGACTCGCGCGCGGGGCCGACGGAGCCGTCGAGGCCCCTTCCCTCGCGACCCGCGCAGCACACTGGCGAGAAGCCCTGCGGATGGCCGCGAACAGTGACGACTTCGACGCCCTGCGCGGGCTTCTCACGGACGAGGCGGAGGAGATCGAGCAGAAGCACGGAACGACAGCCGCGCAGAGGTTCGCAAGGCTCGCGCAGGAAACCGACGCACCGACGATGCGCGAGGCGTGGAAGGCGTGGATTGACGCCAGCGAACTTAACGAGTCCACGAAGGGGAAGTACAAGCTTGCCTTCGAGGAGTTCATGGGGCGCCTTGAAGTGCCTGATCTGCTCCTTCGCGATGTCACACGCAAGGTGACCCAGGACTATGCCGACTGGCTGAATACCGAAGCGAAGAGCGCGCACGGCGGGCAGCTCGCGCACCGGACGAAGAAGGACCGCATCACGGCTCTTGCGAGCTTCTGGAGCGACTACGTCGAGCGCAGGCACCTCGTGAAGGACGGCCGCAACCCGTGGCACGAACTGAAGATCACGGGCAGGCGCAAGCCTTCCGATGGCCCCGAGGGTCGAAAGCGCCCGTACCGGGACGAGGAGCTTCTCGCGTTCATCAACGGCCCCGAGGTGCGCCAGAGCGAGAAGACACGGTATCCGAAGCGGACCCTGCTCGAACTGCTCGCGCTCGGCCTGTACACGGGCGCACGGCTCGATGAGCTTTGCTCACGGAAAGTCGGTGACGTGGTCCCGTTTGAGCACGGGTTCATGCTGCACATCACCGGATCGAAGACGGAGGCAGGGATACGGGTCCTGCCGGTGGTCCATCCGATTGCCGTCGGGATCCTGAAGGCGCGCATCGGGGGGCGCAAGGAGAGAGACGCGCAGCTATTCGCGGAGTTCATCCCCGGAGGCCGCGACAAGAAGCTCTCGTGGTACCCGCAGAGGGCACTGGGGCGCTACCGGGATCAGGTTGGGCTTGGCGTCGAGACGGACTTCCACTCGACGCGGCGAAGCTTCATCACGCGCCTTGAGGATGCCGGAGCATCCCCTCTCGCGAGGGATCGGTACGTCGGGCATACGCCGAAGGATCTCGCGTCGCGGGTGTACTCGGGGGGCAGCGAGGGGCAGCTTCTGAAGATCGCGCAGACGATCAGTTACCCGCAGGAGATCGAGAATGCCCTCTGCGCGGCACTTGCAGAGGCTGGCGGCCCCGACTGACAATCAAGCACACTCCGATCCAGAGGCGCTCGCCGTGATCTTCGGCTTCTTCAAGGGTTCAAAGGGCAAGCGGCCGTATCCCCGGATCACCCCCGAGATGATTCAGCCGGCGGGAGAGCCCCTCAGTACCGCAGACGCCAAGGCGGTCTTCAAGTCGTACATGGTCCGGATCCGCTTCCTTGATGAGAGGGAGGTCAGTGAACACGTCGGCTACCTCACGGATGAGATCAAGCAGACGGAGGCAGCCCTAAAGGACGATCTTGACGAGCCGAAGCGCCAGCTTGCCGAGGCGCGCGCATCTCTGAAGGCTCTTCAGAAGCGCCTGGCCGCAGCGAAGACGAAGGACGAGACGGCGACGCTGGAGGCGGAGATCGAGGAAGCCGAATTCGAAGTGCAAGCGCAGACGCAGGGCATGGAAGAGGCGGCAAAGGCTCTGGCAGCGTTCAAGGCAGACAAGCGCCAGTTTATCGTTGACTACATCAACCAGCAGTTGGAGGACTGAACGCGGCGCGGCTGCATCTGGTCGCGGGGAGTCGTCGGCAGTGGTCTGCTCTCCTCCCCGCCCTTGCCGTCACAGTGTATGAACGCCAACGACCTCAAGATCGACTTCTTCCTCAGTAGCGCGGGATTCAAGGTTGCGGATCTCGAAGAACTGATGCCTCCGTTCATGACGGACTACGACACGCGGGTCGGCCTCCGATGGATGCCAAGCGCCACTGGCCCGGAGTCGTGGACACTCGCAATCGTAGTCGGGATTCTCGCCGCCGAGTTCGGCAAGAAGTTCGCGGCCAAGATGGCGGAGGACATCTACGGCTGGCTGAAGAACACGGTCGGCCCCTTCATGGCGCGCAGGGCGAACAGTCACGGACTCACAACGATCAGGTGCAATGATCTGACGGTCATCGTCTGGGAAGACGCCGAGTTTCGAACGATTCGGGATCTTGCCGAGGTTCTGACGAAGGTCGACCCGGCGGTCTCGAAGGTCTGGCACGTCTCAGTTGATCCAGACAAGAAGACGATGATCATCGAGCCTGACCTCTCGGAGCAGTGATGGACAATCCACTCTCGAAGCTCGCACTCGACTACTGGTACAAGGTGCTGATGGTGGTCGGCTTCGTCGTGTTCCTGCTCGCCGGAACCGGGACGCTTGCTGCATTCCCCGCTGCCCCGACTGCGTTGATCTCGCTCGGTGTCTTCTTCATCGGCCTCGGTGAGTGGATCAATCATCCACTGAAGGAGGCATTGGTCGCTGGAAACGTGTTTTTCCCGCCAGGCAAGATCAGCGGCCATCCACGCAGCCCACGCGCCTTGGGCTATCTCTTCGATCTTCTCGGGGCGATTTCCATCATCGTCGGCATCTACAAACTGTTTGTGTAGTTTCGCTTCCCAATGCCCGCGGCCGTAACTGCGTCACTGACCTCCGCGCGCCAGCATCCCCAGGGAGCACTGAAGTGGCCGGCTGTGTACAGAGATTCTTAACTCGACGTGTGTTCGTCCGGAGCAGACCGAGATGGGGTGGCTGCACCGGGTTCGCTGGCCGCCCCCTTGACCTGAAGATCATGATCATCACGATCACGATCACGGAACAGATCAACGTACGGTTGGTACCGATAGAACCGATCTCGTCGGCGTCCGGTGATCTCCCGGAGTATCCCCTGAC
Source organism: Actinomycetes bacterium (assembly GCA_029782335.1). Lineage (GTDB taxonomy): Bacteria > Actinomycetota > Acidimicrobiia > Acidimicrobiales > Microtrichaceae > JADLFH01. Next base: position 3,683 of record JAKOVA010000039.1, read on the forward strand.
GTTCGAACGCCTCTACCAACCTATTGGCAGTGACGAACGACACGTCAAGCTGGTCCGCACATCTTTGCACTGAAACAAGGGGACTCTTGAACAGAACGTCCAACAGTCGAAGCGCGTTCGCGTTACTGGCAAACTTGGCGCGGTGTTCATCCCTCATCTGCAGAATCCGATCCGACGTCTGGGCGGCTTCGGTCCCGACGATGGCGACCCCCCGTAGAAAGAACTTCAGCCAGCCCTCCCAGTCTCCCCGGAACCGAATGGAGTTGAGTCGATCGTAATACTCGGAGCGGTTAGCCTTAAGGTAATGGGACAGGTACAAGAGAGGTTGCTTAAGGACGCCGTCCTGACATAGCAGAAACGTTATGAGAAGCCTGCCAATCCTCCCGTTGCCGTCCAGAAAGGGGTGGATCGTCTCGAACTGGGCGTGTGCAAGTCCGCACAGGATGAGAACAGGCGTGTCCTCCTTGGCGTCATGAAAGAACGACTCAAGGTTGCCGAGAAGGGCCATGACTTCATGCGGAGGCGGGGGCACGAAGGTGGCATTCGCAAGCGGGGCGTTTTGCGGTCCTATCCAGTTCTGCGAAGTGCGAAATTCGCCCGGAGTTTTGTTGGCACCTCGGACACCCTCCATGAGCTTCGCGTGGATCTCGCGAATCAGACGCAGTGAGAGCGGCAGGTCGCGCAACCGTCTGAGACCATAGTTCATCGCCCGCACGTAGTTCACGACCTCTTCCACGTCTTTGGGCTGATGATCCGGCGGCGCGTTTGCCTCGAATTCCAGCACATCCTCCAACGTGCTTTGGGTGCCCTCGATCTGCGACGAAAGGACAGCCTCCTTCCTCACATACATCGCGACAAACAGGTCAGGGTTCGGCAAGATCGTCGCATAAGCATCTAGCTTCGCGACGGCGCGGTCTGCATCCGACAGCAGGCGAAGCATCTCGCCGTCGAACGCCACGGGCGGCTTTGGAGGGAGCGGTTCGGGGAGGAACGCCCTGTATCCGGCCGGCTGGTGTACGTACCGGCCGGCCCTGTTCGACGCAAGCTGGTTCATCGTCTTGGGCCTACTTACTTAAAGTCTTTGAAAGGACCTTCTCTAATCTCAAGAGCTAATTTTACATACGGCGCTGAAATTAAAATAGCAGGACTCTTCTGGACCCTGAGTTATGGGCCTTGAAATTAAGGATGCTTGACAACGATGGATTTCAAGCCTAAGGGCGTCTAAGCGACTCGGTGGGCCATTGGGAGGAGCGACAGCTGCGCCGAATTCCCCCGTAGCCCCCTCACAGCGCCTCCAAGCCCACCTGCCAAACCCCCCGCTAGGCTGGCCCAACTCTCACCGCAAAATTCCGAGAACCCATCCCCTTCCCCCGTCGGCTCCACTTTCCCCCATGGGGTGTGGAGCGCCACGCGCGGGGGCCTGGCAGGGACACTCGCCGCGCACCTGCAAGCGACCCCGTCCGCGATCCTCGCTGGGCTAGGCTGCGCTGCGCTGCGTAGCGGCCTCCCTTCCTCTCGCGGAACTCTTCCGCTCGTCCTCTGGTTCTTTGCTTCGAGGCCCTGCACGATGGCGTCTCGCGGCGCTCAGCCGCGCCAGCGGCGCTCTGCCGTGCCTTCAATGGGGTGACGACGATGGACATGATCAAGGTGCAAGTGGGCAATGGCTGGCTGTATGTGCGGATCGGCAGGAAGGACTGGTTCTGGCAGTGGCGCGCCAGCCGCGCGTAGTGGCGCTACGGCCCACAGGGACAGGCCTGGAGGCGCTTACAGGGGGCGCCAAGGGGGGTTGGCAGTCCCCAACCCTTCAAGAGCCTCCTGAGGCTTCCTGAGGCCTCCTGAGGGGTGTCATCAAACGAACGATTGCTGACACCCTTCGGACTGTGGCCCCCAAACTGTCAACAATCTAGCCATTGACAATCTGACAGTCTGCGTTGATGATGACACCCTTTGTTGACATCTGCAGAGGGGGCGACCATGAACGCAGCATCAGCGACCACAGCGGGCCGGACATTCGGCTACGGGCGGGTCTCGACCACGGACCAGACAGCCGAGAACCAGCGCAGGGAACTGGAGCAGGCCGGCTTTCGAGTACAGCCTCGCCGATGGTTCACGGACACGATCTCGGGGAAGGTCCCGGCGAGCCAGCGACCGGAATTCTCGAAGCTGCTGGACCGGATCGAGGAGGGAGACTCGCTCGTCGTCGCGAAGCTGGATCGTTTGGGTCGAGACAGCATCGACGTCGAGCAGACCCTGCGGCACTTGGAGGAACGCGGGGTATCCGTGATCGTCCTTCAGCTTGGGAAGACCGACCTGACCTCCTCGACTGGCAAGCTCATCCGCAAGGTCCTGGGGGCTGTCGCCGACATGGAGCGAGACCTCCTGATCGAGCGCACCCAAGCGGGCCTCGCGAGGGCGAAAGCGGAGGGCAAGCAGCTTGGAAGACGCTGGAAGACCTCGGAGGGGCAGCGCGAGGAGATCCGGCGCCGGTACGGCATGGGGGAGACGGTCAGTGCCCTCGCAAGGGCCTTCCAGATCAGCCGGGGGAGCGTCCTGAACGTCGTACGGCAGGCGGCATGAGATGGCGACCAGCCGCGCCAGTGGCGCTCAGCAGACGGACCAGGCTTCAGGAGCGCTGCGCTGCGAAGCAGCTACGAAGCAGCTACGGCAGAGCCGCGCCAGCGGCGCTCAGCTACGGCTTCTCGTGAAAGTGGGGGAATTCGGACTCTATTGGGGGAACGGTCGCAGAAAGTGGGTCGGTTCGGACCCTATTGGAGAGAGCCGCAGAAAGTTGCTCGATTCGAACCCTATTGGAGAGAGCCGCAAAAGTTGTAGTAAACGGACCCTAATGGAGGGACCCACCCTCACCGATGAAAGGAGACAAGCACCATGAATCACCGCATCAACCAGACCTTACGGGAGCCTCGAAGCGAACTTCGGCTACGCCTTACCGCAACCCTTCGAGCCGCCTTGCAGGACCGCCGCCAGGCACTGGCAGGAAGCCTTGGGGGCGCCCCGAGCGATAGCCTGCTGGTCGAGTACCTGCTCCGGGAACACTTCGGATTGCCGATGCCAAGGCGCCCGCAGTAGTAGACAGCCTCTCATGCACCATCACGGTGCATAAAAATACGGTCCGACTTCCGGCCTCTTTCCGACCCCCTCCGACAACCTGCCTGCCGCCTGCAGCGGTTCGACAAGTACCCGGCAATCGCCCCCGAAAGACGCCCGCGAGCCGCCTGTAAGTCCCCAGACAAGGGACCTGAAGGCACCCCGTCCTGTCGCAGCGATCCGCATCCCTTGCCGTTGCACAGGACGGCCGGCAGAGGGGCGGCTGAAGTGGCTGTCAAGTTCCCTGTGTTGAGGGTGGTCCCCGACGGGACCCCTACCTTCCGAGTCACTCACCAGCACTTCCGGTAAGCCCGCCGACTGCCGCCTCCTCGGGGCGCCACCCTCGTCGTTGTCGCTGCCCCGGCGAGTGACCGGAATGACGCCTGAAGGCCCCGTTCAAACAACGCAAGGTTCTACACAGTCTCTCTTGGAGCAGCTTGCGCTGTTCCGCCCGGCATCGGCCAGCCACGCCAGTGGCGCTCAGCGCCGCCCTCCAGCCCCCTTTACTCCCACTTACAGGACATCCAACGATGAGCCTCAAGCCCCGCTTTCGCCCCGGCGTCACGCAAGACGCGCGGACTGAAGCGACCCACCTCCGTGTCGTCTTCAAGGCCCACGCCACACTGCTCCAGATTCTCGAAGAGACCCGTAACGTCCCCGGCACGAAGCAGCAGGAAGCCCTCCTCGCACTCCTTCGGCTGTACCTGCGGCTGTCTCTCGGGCTGGACCGTGGTCGATTCGCCTTTCCCTTGCCGACTGGCTATGGGAAGACGTCCTCAATCGTGGCCTGGTGCGCTGCCATCCATCAGCTTGGAGTGAAGGACTTCTCCGTGGCTGTCGCTGCATCGAAGGTCGAGGACCTGTGTCGGCTGAAGCGGGAACTGATCCGAGTCGGTGGTGAAGGCATGGAGGCGAAGGTCGGACTGATCCACTCCTACGAGTTCGACCCTCAGGAGATTGAAGAAGCCCGCCTCGCCGACCGGCCGTTGAAAGACGGCTTCGCCAGCGAGCCGAGGACCGACGACAACGAGGGTCGGCAATTCGTCCTGGTTACCCACAACAGGGTCAAGCAAGGCGACGTCGCCCTGAAGGCCTTCAACGTCTTCGACGGTAAGCCACGGTCACTGCTGATCTGGGACGAAGCCTTGATCCCTTCGGACGTGAAGGCGGAGAACGCCGATCTGGTGAAGGTCGATGCCGCAGCGGTCATGGCCTACTGCGAAGGCAACGAGAGTCGCAGGCCCCTGTACGAGTGGACGAAGGAACTGGACCGGCGCATCAAGGCAGTCATCAACACCAAGGATCCCCAAGGGGCTGTCGTGGAGCTTCCGTCGGCCACCGAAGAGGACCGTCGGGCGTTCTCTCGGATGTTCCCGAGGCAGCGAGATCTGTCCACTGTCGAGACGCTCATCGCGATGGGTGAGTCTTCCGTCCGTGTCTTCCCGTGCGAGGGTGGCGGGGGAGTTGTCGCATACGAGATCGCCGTCCCCAAGGAACTGGATAGGATCGTGGTCCTCGATGCTTCCTACCCCATTCGGACGCTTCAGAAGGCCGACACTTCGATCCGTTCCGTCTGGACACTTCCGACCTTCGCCGGGATGGAGGCCGAGCTTGAACCACGAAAGCTCAAGCAGTACTCGACGCTTCGGATCCGGCACATGGTCGCAGGGGGAGGCCGCACCTCGATCACCGAGGATTTCGACAAGCCGAAGGTCGAGCGCAGGCTCGCTCGGGACATCGTCCAGCTTGTGTCGGAGGGAATCCCGAAGGACGAAGCCGTCCTGATCTTCGTCTACAAGCACCGGGGGCGCGGCAGGCCCATGCGTGACATCCTGACGGATGACCTTCAGGACGCCGGGGTGGACCTTGCGGGGACCGTTCAGGTGGACGGCAAGTCGCTGCGGCGGATCAACATCGCGACTTGGGGCAGCGAGACCTCAACCAACGAGTGGTCCCACTGCAAGCACGTCATCCTGGCAGGGGTCCTGCGACACCCGAACGAACTGCTCTTCGGGCGCTACCTGTCCGCGAAGGACGACCTTCGGGCCGAACTGCCGGCCCTCCATCTGCCTGTCTTCGTCGCCACGGAGTCGGCACACCTGATCTATCAGGCAGCGAGCCGGGGTGCCTGTCGAGCCACGGATGCGGATGGGGTAGCAAGCCCGATGAGCCTGTACTTCGTTCATCCCTTCCTGAACGTCAAGCCGCACCTGCAGGAAGTGATGCCGGGGGCCGTCTGGTCGCGATGGTCGGGTGACTACTCGGCGGAGACGGAAGGCAAGATCGAGAAGCTCGCGCAGAGGATCGCCGAGTTCCTCGCGGAGACGGACGGGTCGGACATCAGTTGCCGGCGGGTGAGGCAGGGACTGGACCTCGAAAAGGTCCCGCCGAGGACCTTCACGGCTGCGACAAAGCTCGCCCCGGAGTTCGCTGCCGGGTGGCACCGACGGGGGCAGTCCTTCACTCGTCGCCCGCCCACGGTGCCCGACTACGGCTTCGAAGACGAGTCCGCCACGGAACCCCTCGCCGCGTAACCATCCCAGCCGCTGCTGACCGCCGGGACTGGCAGGACAGCACGAAGTAACCCGCGAAGAGCGCAGCGCATCCCGCACGGGAGGCCTCCACTCGTCGCACACACACACACACATGAGCAATGAACCATGACCTACGAAGACCTCGACCCCTTCGACACCGGTCCTCCCCACCGTAGCTGCCCTGGGCAGCGCAAGGGGATGCCGCCACCCGAATACTGGGCGTGGAACGTTACCCGTCAGTGCGCCGTACCAGGCTGCAAGCGGATGCGCGAGCCTGTCGGCCGCTACTGTCGGAATCACTACCGGCGCTTCGTCACCTACGGGCACATCAGCAAGCGCCATCTGCCCGGCAGCGAGATCTGGAAGACCAAGATCCGCGCCCGCGCCCTGCTCGACGCCTCCATCGAAGCACAGCACCCGACGGCACTCGCGGGCGTCGAGGCAATCCGCCGACTGCTCGCACCAGGCAGCTTCATCCATGCGGAGGAGAAGCACGAGTACCTGCGGCGGATCTCCTCGACAGCCAATCCCCGCGAAGTGATCGCCGAGACGGTAGCCGTCTGCGCTTGCCTCGTCCGGTTCGACCCCGACGGGTACCACGATCCCGACTACCTCGCGACTCAGATCGCGCGCCGACTGCTGAAGCTCGGCCCACGACGGTACACGGGCGGGGGTGAGCTGAAGTCCCTGAAGCGCAGCAAGGCAATGGCAGGCGCCGTGCTCGATGTCTGCGGACCACTGGTGACGTTGATGGTCGCCACGGTCGAGAGGAACCGAAAGCTTCGCCGCAGGAAACGAACGACAACCAATCCGAAAGGAACCCCATGAGCAACGAACCACAGCAACCCGCCGAGAAGAAGCGGCGCAAGCGAAGGAAGGCGGTCGATGTCCAGATGTTGAGGCGTGACCTGTTGGCGACAGCCGCGCGTTACCTCGAAGAAGTTCCCCTCCAGGAACTGAACGGCTCGATGTTGAAGGCGATCTCCGAGATCGTCTCTTCGGTCGGCCCCGAGTACTCGAAGAACGAGCGCAGCGCATCGCCCCTGAAGGCCCTCACTGGCCTCTCAATGCCCTTCGCGGCACCCGACGGTAGCGAGCGGGACACCCCGAGCGCAATCCTGCCGCACCCCGGAGCGGCGACCCCTGCGAACGGTTACCCGAACGTGCCCCCGCCGACCTTGAAGGACAACGGAGGCGGCATCAAGGCTCCGCCTACCGACTCATACACCGGACTGTCCCGGCCCGAGTGAGCAGCACCCCATCCACACACACACCAGAGAAAGACCACCATGTCCAACGAACACAGCAGCAACGACCACACCGTCCAATTCGACCCGCTCATGGGCGGCGGAGTCCGAGTGAACTTCTTCCCGAAACAGGAAGGCGACAGCCAGGATCACGCCGAGCGGATGGTCAAGGCCTCCGAGCGAGTACAAATCCGTGAAGGCGGCGCCAACTCTCACATGGCTGTCACCGTAAGCGGCGAGGCAGAATTCGCCGGCAACGGAACGATCCTGAGGGCAACGAGCGAGTCCGGTATGCCCATGCAGGGCAGCAGGATCACCGAAGACTCGTTCGTGCGCCTGCTCGACGTCCCCGTTCGCATCAAGGACGCCGTGTCCATGGGTCTGGTCGTGAAGGACCCGAGCGGCTCGTTCCGAGTGGTAAGCGCCGCTGGCGCGGCCGGCACGGAGGGCACCCAATCGGGAAAGTGACCGGCGACACGGCAGAAGGCGAGGCCTCTACCGAGGAGGAGGCCCCCTCTGCTGATGTCGCACCCTTCAACTTGGACACAGATGACGCAGGCGTGGAGGCAACCGAGAGGCTTCAGGCTGAGTTCCCTGCCGAGGACTTCGCGGACCCGGAGGACCAGGCCGAGATCCTGCGAGTGACCGAGGGGGTCGCCCCCGAGCAGACTGCCGTGGCACTCGACCATGTCTTGAAGGGCCTGGCGGGCAATGGCGAAGTTGACTGCGAGGCGCTCGCGAAGGAGATCGGTACGACGCCCGAGCGAGCCTACGAAATGGCCCTTCGACTCGTTGACGCACACACGAGACTGATCGCAGCCCGACTCTTCGACGGTAACCAGGCCCTCCACGCCGAGTTCGTGCAGTGGGCACTGAAGAACGACCGCGCGGCCTACGTCAAGGCCTCGGAGGCTGTCGCTCGGACACAGTCGAGCAAGCCCATGGCGGCTCTTGTTCAGCGGCGCATCGCGGCTCTACGGGCAGACGAGGCGAAGCAGTCGAAACAACAGGCGCAGCAACCCGCTCGCCGGGAGGCGCCCTCGAAGGCCGAAGCGGGTGACGGCATAACCGCGATGTTCCGTCGCATGGACGAAGACCTTCGGCGGATGGACCGTGAGTTCCGCAATCGGCCCTACGAGTGGGAGTGACCAGAATGGCCCTTCAACCGCCCACCGTCGAGAAGACGATCAGGGTCGCGAACGAGGTCCGCGCGGCGCTCGAATGGTTCCTCCAAGACCCCACCAGTGCAGCGAAGGAGGCCGACGTCGTGGCCCGCATCGTGGCTTACCGGCTCGATGTCGTCGCCGGCCGTCTGCCATTGCCCCGAGTGATCCACCGAAACGAGAGGAGACCCAAGTGACCATCCCGACGAAGACACGGCGCCTGTGCGGGACCGTACCTGCACAGAAGCGCGTAGCCGCCCCCAAGGCGATCAAGTGCCTGGATGACGTAAAGCGCATCCTCGACCACGCCGAGGCGACAGGCACGACACCCACCGGGCACCAGGTGCGAGCCATCTACCGGCTCCTGAAGGCGTATGCCTGGTACCGGCGAGAGCCTGCGGGAGGCATCCAGTGACCACCTACCGGATGACTCGCAAGCGCCGGCAGGCACTGATCGACCACCTTGCGAGAGACCTCGCAGTCGGCTACCTCGACTCTGCCCTGCGGGCAACCGCCCGTGGGGAGGTCGCGAAGTCCTTCTCGTTGTGGACGAACTGCAAGGCCCTCCTTCCCGCCGACTGGTTCACCCAGGCCACGAGGCGGGCTGGCGAAGGACTGCACTGACGTAGCTGCTACGCAGCGTAGCTGCAACTGCAGCGCGCCTTCATGTAGCCGCACAAGGCCCTCCGAGAAATCGGGGGGCCTCTCTGTTCAGCAGTTCCCGCTCAGTCCTTGAGCGGTTTCGCCCGCCCTGCCGGGCTGGCTTGAAACGTATCGGCCCACGGTGAGATCATCCACTGCAACTGGGTCGCTGGGCGGGGGATTTCCTGCAATGACGCTTGTGGCGGTTGTGGACGTTGAGACCACCGGACTGAATCCGTTCCGTCACGACCGAGTCATTGAGCTTGCCGTGGTGGTCGTTGATGAGCGGGGCGAAGGTGTCCGCGAATTGAGTACGCTCATCAACCCCGAGCGCGATGTCGGGCCGGTCAGCATCCACGGAGTCTCTGCGAGCGATCTGACAAGGGCACCCAGGTTCGTTGAAGTGATGGCGCCGCTGATCGAGTGCCTTGAGGGGTCGGCGGCACTCGCCGGCCATAACGTCTCCTTCGACCGGGCCTTCCTCTCGGCGGAGTTCAGCAGAGCGGGTGTGACCCTTCCCGAGGCGCCGGAGCTTTGCACGATGCGATTGGCCGGCGGGGGCCGCCTGATCGATTGCTGCCAGAGATATGGTGTGCCATATCAGGGGAGCCAACACGTTGCGCTTGACGACGCGCGGGCAACCGCTCGGCTACTGAGTGCCTTGATGCACCGCCCCAATACCCTTCCGGCCGAACTGGAGGGATGGCGCCCCGTGCCTTGGCCGAGCATCAGTCGCGCTGTCGCTGGCAGGCTGATGAACCGGCAGCAGGCTGAGAGCGTCCGTCTCGCTCCGCCAGGCTATCTACAGCGACTGATGGACCGGGCAGCGGCGTTCCCCGACGACCTTGGCTCTGCGGCGGGCGTGCTTGAATACGACGATCTGCTCAGTCGAGCGATCATGGATCGTCACATAGACGAGGGCGAGGGAGAGGCCCTGATCGGCATGGCGCACCGATGGAACCTCGGCCGATCCCAGATCGCGGAGATTCATCGCCATCGGCTTCGACGGCTTGTCCGCGCTGCACTTCAGGACGGTCCTGTGACAGCAAGCGGACGCAGGGATCTATCCCGCGTGGCGCACTTGGTGGGACTCGATGACGCGAGCGTGGCAGCGATAGAAGCGGAGGAATCCCTTCGCAATGCCTCAACCATCCCGTCTCGGAGCGAACCGGCGGCGGGGGCCGGCGTTCAGCATGAGTATGTTGGACGGACGGTCTGCTTCACTGGTGAGAGCGCCTGCTCGATTGGCGGGGAACTGATCTCGCGGGAGTTGGCGAAGCGCAGAGCGAGCGAAGCGGGCGTTACGGTCATTGACAACGTGACCAAGAAGCTCAACTACCTGGTCGTGTCTGACCCGCTCTCGCAGTCGGGCAAGGCGAAGAAGGCGCGCGCATACGGGATCCCGCTCGTGCATGAATCGGTGTTCTGGACTGCGCTCGGCGTACGCGTTGACTGATGGCAGGGGAAGGTCGAGATGTTGAATGAGGAAGTCAGCAAGAAGGACATCAGGGCGAGGCTCGACAATCCCGACCTCAAGCTTGTCTACGAATCGCCCGATGAGGCCTATCGGCTTGAGTATTTCAGCGTGGCGTCCATCGACCCGGTGACGAAGAAGCGCGAGGCCTCTCGCCGGTACCGGCTACTGCATCGCCCGACCCGGTCGGTCATCATCGACCCGTGGGACCAGTACGACGCGGAGAAGCAGAGCGTCCTGCTGGCACGCCTCATGGCCTACAGCGGCTATCGGCTGGCCGAAGTCGTCACAGGGTGGCGGGCGGTCTGCCCGAAGTGCGGCGAGAAGTACAGCGGGCGGCATTGGGATCCTGCGCCGACGGCTTGCAGGAAGTCGAAGTGCGGCGCGCCGCTTTCGGCAGAGGAAGTCAGGGAAGGCTGATCGCAGCAACCGCTGGGGGAGCGTGCCGGGTCCCGGTCGGGTGGATGTAAGAGGATCGAGGGAGACGGGCGGCAACGGGGCGATATTCTGTCCCCTCATTGTCCCCTCAATGTGTCGCCTCGCTCGGGGATTCAGTTTTCCAAGTGCCTGATTTCTTGGTGTTTTCTTGGCACTTGAAAAACTGGTGGAGCGGAGGAGGATCGAACTCCCGACCTTCGCATTGCGAACGCGACGCTCTCCCAGCTGAGCTACCGCCCCGAAGAGCGGGAATTATACACACTTCCCCGGCCCGCCTCCGCCTTCACGGCCGAAGCGGCCCCGCCCGGCCCTGCCCCGGCGGACGCCGCCGCGTAGTCTTCCGGCACGTACACCATCGTGCCGTTCTTCAGCCGATAGGCCGTCCCCGCCTTCGCACCCTCGCCTTCGCCGATCTGCCCCGACGAGCGGTATTCCTTCAGCTCGTTCCCTTGCTTGACCAGCATCGTCATGTCCGGCTTGCCCGGGTTGCGGATGACCACCGCGTCCTGCGTGGCGAACGGGTTCAGCGGGTTCTCGATCACCGCGATCAGCAGCACCGCGATGATCACCAGGAACACGTCGACGATGTTCACCACGCTCAGGATCGGATCGTCGCCGTCGTCGTCCGACAGGATGTCCATGCGCACTCGGCGTTCACGCATAGACGGCTCCCTGCGCCTTGCCTTCGGCTGCCGCGGGGGCGGATTCGCGCCCCTGCAGCAGGCCATCGAGCTCCTCGAGCAACCAGCGGCGCCGCACCGAGTGCACGACGAAGGTGATCGCCGCCGACAGTAGCGCCACGATCACCGCGGCGAACGCGACGACCAGGTTCTGCGCCATGCCGTGGGTGTTGCCATTGGCAACGGCCACCAGCGCCGGACCCATCGGGATCATCGTCGCCACCAGTCCCAGCATCGGCGCGATGCGACTGACGATGCGTTGCGTCTCCAGCTGCCTGAGCACCTGCAACTCCAGCGCCTCGGTACTCGCGTCTGGCTGGCGGCGCAGCCACTGCGCCAACGGTCGCCGGCCCTGTCCGCGCGCGGCGCGCAGCGCCGACTCGAACAGCAGCATGCCCAGGCAGAACAGCGCATAGACGAACATCAGCGACAGCAGCAGCAGCACCGGCGTCAGGAAGAAGCGGGAGATCTCGTAGAGGAAGCTTTCGATCGCGTTCATGGTGTCTCCGGTTGAGGTTCGGGACTGGAAGGGAGGTTGCGGATCGGCCGTCACGCCTGCAGCGCGGCGCGGCGCCGCTCGCGCCAGGCGGCCCAGGCCTGGAAACCTGCGCCACCTGCGACGACCAGTCCGATCAGCCAGGCGTAGATCCAGACCAGCTGCTCCAGGCGCGCCTGCTGTTGCACCTCGCGCAGCTCCTGCCCGCGAACGATCTCGGGCCGGCGCGGCTGCGGCGGCGGTGGCGCCGCTTGGGCCGATGCAGGCTTCGGCGTCGCGCGTGGCGGCGGGGCCGCCTGCACCGGCGCGGCCGGCTGCGTCGATGCCCGCGGTTTCGCGCCGTCCATGCCGAAGCCGCGCCCCGCGGCAGCCACGTAGGCGCGGAACGCCTCGTTCGGCGTGTAGACGTCGTGCTTCCTCGCGAGCTCGGCGTAGACGCTCGCCAGCTCGCGCCGCGTGCGCTCGTCCGCCTTCCAGTAGTCCTTGCGGATCGCCTCGAGCATCCGCTCGGCGATCTGCGCCAGCGCGGTCGGGTTGGCCTGCTCGAACCACTTGCGCATGCCGAGCCGGTAGCGGTCCCGCACGTAGACCTCGTGGAACTCCTGCCACTGGTCGTCGCGCACCACGTTGCGGT
>JAKOVA010000062.1 GCA_029782335.1 Actinomycetes bacterium
CACGTCGATGCCCGAGATCATCTGAGTCACGCGCTGCGTCGGGATGCTCGGGAACAGCTTCTGCACGAAGTCGAGGAAGAACACGTAGGCCGCGTACCCCAGGTTCAGGAACTCGAAGTGGTACTGCCAGCACTTGATCCCGAGGTTGATCAGGTCGTCGTAGTTCTTCAGCAGGTGGTAGCCGTGCGACTCGCCCAGCGCCTCGGTGACGACCGACATGTCCTCCATGTCGGCCAGCCGCGGGATCTGCAGCGCCTCGAGCTCGCGGATGGTGGCCTCCATCTTCACCTTCCACTTCGCCTCGAGCGCGTCCCAGTTCTTGTAGTAGTAGCCGGCGCGCTCCATGAAATTGGGCACGCGCTTGCCGATCTCCTCCGGGTCCTTCACCGGCACCGGCGAGATGTAGACGTAGCCGTTGATGATCCGGTGGTCGACGCCGCGTACCGGCGGCACCATGAAGATCCGGTTGTTGAACTGCGACAGCGCCAGGTACCACGCCTCGTCCCAGATGGTGTCGAACGGATAGAGGGGCTCGGGGTAGTGCAGCCCGTCGTAGAACCAGAACGTCTCCTTCTCGTACTGGTTGCGCTGCGGGTCGTCGGTCACGAACTGGTACTGGTACGGATACATCCGCTCCCAGCCTTCGGTTCCGGGAATGGCCTTGGCCTTGACGTCGTGCGGCACTGGAAACTTCATCGCTTGCCCGCTCCTCTGATCCGTGGATGCCCTTTGGGTCGACCGGACGTGCTTCGCGCCCGGGGTTCGTCACCGATCAAATGCAATCGCCGTGCCACCGTCGCCTGCCGCATTGCAGCAAAGCAGCGGTTCGCTGCGACCCCGGATCGCGCCAACATCGGCCACCGGCGAGCGTTCCGGCCGATTGGTGCGGCCGCGCGGCGACGGTCGCGCACCTGCTGCCGCGCGCTGGCCGGGCGGGGGGCGGGCGCGCGGCGACCGTTGATCGTTTGGTGACAATCGGCCCGGCCTGCGGCGCCGGTTTGATCATTTGATGAACTGTCGATGCGCGCGCCGCTGCGGGCCCACCGGAACGCGATCGGCGCCGGTTGACGTCGATCAAGGCGTCCGCAGCGCCCGGCGCCTAGAACTCGTTCTTCTGCTCAGCCATCGGACGCCGACGCGATGACCAGGCTCCGGAGCTACGACCACGCCGACAACGAAGACCTGCGCGCTCAGGTGCACTTCTGCGCCGAGACTGGCCAGATCTGGCTGCACGAGCACCGGATGCTGCTGGTGCACGCG
>JAKOVA010000081.1 GCA_029782335.1 Actinomycetes bacterium
CCGACCCGCGAGCGCAGCCTGGGAAGGTCGGTGCCGCGTGCCGACACCGAGATTCCGTCGACCACGATGTCGCCCTTCTGGAAGGGCTCGAGCGCGTTGACGCACTTGATCAGCGTGGACTTGCCCGAGCCCGAGGGCCCGCAGACCACCACCACTTCGCCCTTCTCGACGTGCGTCGTGCAGTCGGTGAGGACCTGGAACTTGTCATACCACTTGCTGACGGCGCGGATGTCGATCATCGGCATGTCGATTCGCCTCGCAGGCTCAACGGATGATGGCGATACGCCGGTTCAGCGCCTTCACGCCCAGGGACAGCGCGTAGCTCAGCACGAAATAGACCACTGCCACCAGCGTGTACATCTCGACGAGGCGGCTGTCGCGCTGGGCGATCTTGACGGCGGCGCCCACGAGGTCGGTGACGTTGAGTAACGCCACCAGCGAGACGTCCTGGAACAGCACGATGGTCTGCGTGAGCAGCACGGGGAGCATGTTGCGCAGCGCCTGCGGCAGGATGATCAGGCGCATCGCCTGCGCGTAGTTCAGGCCGATGGCGTACGCTGCGCCGAGCTGGCCCTTGGGGATGCTCTGGATGCCCGCGCGCACGATCTCGCAGAAGTACGCGCCCTCGAACAGGATGAACGTGACGTAGGCGGAACGGTCTGGGCCGATCTTGGGTGGATAGGCGGCGCCGCTGACCCACTGCAGCATGACCGGCACGAGGAAGTAGAACCAGAAGATGACCAGCAGCAGCGGCACCGAGCGCATCAGGTTCACGTAGGCGGCGGCTGCCCACGCCAGCGGCGCGATGCCGGACAGGCGCGCCAGCGCGAGCAGGATGCCCCACAGCGTGCCGCCGATGGCGGCGACCACGGTGAGCTGGACCGTATACGACAGGCCCTTCATCAGGAAGGGCAGCGAGGCCGAGACGGATGCCCAGTCGAACCCTTCCATGGCCTAGCGTTTGCCTCCGAGATAACCGGGCACGGCCGTGGCCCGCTCGAGCCAGGCGAAGACCCGGTTGATGGCGAACGCCACCAGCACGTACAGCACGGTGGCGGCGCCGAAGGCGGCGAAATAGCGGAAGGTCATCTCGCCCATCTCGCGCGTGCGGAAGAAAAGCTCGGCCAGGCCGATCGAGTAGGCCACCGCCGAGTTCTTCACCAGGTTCATCGACTCGGACGTGAGCGGCGGAATGATGATGCGAAACGCCATCGGCAGCAGCACGTAGCGATACGTCTGCGCCTCGGTCAGGCCCATCGCGTAACCGGCCATTCGCTGGCCGCGCGGCAGCGACAGGATGCCGGACTTGACCTGCTCGGCGATGCGCGCGGAGGTGAACAGCCCGAGGCAGACCACCGAGAGGAGCAGCTGGAAGCGGGTCGGATCCATCTCGACCGCCATGCGCTTGAGCGGCGGGACGAATTCGGGGATGACGAAGTACCAGAGAAAGAACTGCACCAGCAACGGGATGTTGCGGAACAGTTCGACCCAGGCGTCACCCAGCGCGACCACCCAGCGCCGGTTGGTCGTGCGCAGCACGCCCAGCAGCGAGCCGAGCACCATCGCGACGATCCACGACAGCGCGACGAGCGCCAGCGTGTACTCCAGCCCCGAGAGCAGCGACATCGCCCACGTCGTGTCGCCGTCCGGAGTCTCCTCGCCGAAGATGCCGAGGCCGAGCATGGCCGCCCTTCAGGCCTGGCTTGCGCTTACTCGACGCCCTTGTCGTTCGGATTGGCGAACGCTTCCTTGTTCGCAGCGTTCTCGGGGAAATTC
The DNA here is from genome assembly GCA_029782335.1 of Actinomycetes bacterium. Classification (GTDB taxonomy): domain Bacteria; phylum Actinomycetota; class Acidimicrobiia; order Acidimicrobiales; family Microtrichaceae; genus JADLFH01. The sequence continues at coordinate 1,777 of JAKOVA010000081.1, forward strand.
AGGTTGATGCCCTTGGGCGGAATGGCGCTGGTGAACCACTTCTTGTAGATCTGGTGGATTTCGCCGGACTTCATCACCGCGCCGATGGTCTTGTCGACCAGCGCCTTGAACTGCGGGTCGTTCTTGCGCAGCATCATGCTGTAGGGCTCGCTGCGCAGCGAGCCGGCCAGGATCCGGTAACCCGAGGGATCCTTGGAGTTCGCGATCTGGCCCGCCAGCAGGATGTCGTCCATGACGAACGCCACCGCCCGGCCGTCGGCCATGAGCAGAAAGCTCTCGGCGTGGTCCTTGCCGTAGATCTCCTTGAAGTCCGCGTCTTCGGCCTTGGCGTACTTCTTCAGCAGCGGCACCGACGTCGTGCCCGACGTGGTGACGATCGTCTTGCCCTTCAGTTGCTCGAAGCGCTCGATGCCCGAGTCTTTCTTCACCGCCGCCGAGACGTTGATGACGAAGTAGGTGGGCCCGAACGCCACCTGCTTCTGCCGCGCGACCGAGTTGGTGGTGGAGCCGCACTCGAGGTCGATGGTGCCGTTCTCCAGCAGCGGGATGCGGTTGCTCGACGTGACCGGCGAGTAGTTCACCTTCAGGTTGGGCATCTTCAACTCGGCCTTCACCGCGTCGACGATCTTCCCGCACAGGTCGATCGCGTAGCCGATCGGCTTGCCGGCGTTGTCCAGGTACGAGAAGGGGATCGACGATTCGCGATAGCCCACGGTGATGGCGCCGGTTTCCTTCGCCTTCTGCAGCGTGCCGGTCAGCGCCTGGGCGTGCGCGGCGGCGGAGACGATCGTCAGGCACGCGAAGAGGGCCGCTTGCTTGAAGGCAGTCATGGAGGTTCCTTCGATCGATGGGGGTGGATCGGAACGTCGCAGGTAGTGTAGCAATGACCGCGAAGCGGCGCAGCATGCGGCGCTCCGGGCTCGCGGCAAGGGAACCTGCCGCGTCAGGCCCTCGCCGTCGCCAGCAGCACCGGATACTCGCGCGTCGAACCGTCCGGCCGCGTCTTGCGCATCCGGTGCGCGACGCGCACGCGAACATCCGCGAATCCGGCGGCTTCGAGCCAGCGCGTGAGATCCGCAACTTCGAACCCGTGGTGCATCACGCCCGGCACGTCGGGCGCGTGGAAGCTGCCGTCCTCCTTCGCCAGATCGGCGAAGGCAATGCGGCCGCCAGGCGCGAGCACGTCGTGCACGCGCGCGATGAGGCCCGCGACGTCCTCGATGTGGTGCAGGGTCATGCTGCTGAAGACGAAGTCGAAGGGCCCCGCCGGCATCCGCTGCGCGAGATCCGCTTCCAGCGGTTCGACGTTGTAGATTCCGAGTTCCCGGAGCTTGCGGCGCAGCACGTCCAGCATGCCCGCCGAGTGGTCGGTC
>JAKOVA010000108.1 GCA_029782335.1 Actinomycetes bacterium
GTCGCCGTAGCAGCCGAGCGGCTTGCTCGGGAAGAAGCTGGTGCAGCCGATCGTCGACAGGTTGCAGCTCTTGCGGCCCTTGTATTCGGCTCCGAAGCTCTGCGCAGCATCCTCGATCACCGGCAGGCCGTGCCGGTCGGCGATCCGGTTGATCTCGTCCATGTCCGCGGGCTGTCCGTACAGGGAGACCGGCATGATCGCCCGGGTGCGAGGCGTGACATGGGCCTCGATCCGGGATGCGTCGATGTTGCAGGTCGCCGGGTCGACGTCGACGAAAACCGGCTTCGCCCCCAGGAGGACGATCATCTCGGCAGTGGCCACGAAGGTGAACGGACTCGTGATCACTTCGTCGCCGGGCTTGACTCCGAGCGCCATCATCGCGATCAGCAAGGCCTCGGTGCCCGACGCCACCGTGACGCAGTGTCGGGAACCGACCAGCGCTTCGAGCCGCTCCTCGAGTTCGCGGACCTCCGGTCCCATGATGAACTGGCCGTGATCCAGCACCGCCTGGATGCGCCGGTCGATCTCGGGCTTCAGCGCCGAGTACTGGGCCTTGAGGTCGATGAATTGCATCGTCTTGCCTTGGGCTGTCGTTCGAAGGAAACCCCGGGGTCGCGCCGCTTCTAGCACTCGCGTATGCACCGACCTTCCGACAGGCGATAGCGGTCGCCCGTATGCGGACAGACTGCCTCACCGGTGCCCGCGAGGGGCAGCGCCAACTGCTCGCCGTGCCGGCTCATCCATCCGATCTGCCGGGCCGGGACGCCGACGACCAGCGCATGGTCGGGCACGTCGCGATTGACGACCGCGCCGGCTCCGACGAACGCGTACTCGCCGATCGTCACGCCGCACACGATCGTGCAGTTCGCGCCGAGGGTGGCGCCCCGCTTCACGAGCGTGTCGCGGTACTCGCTCTTGCGCTCGATCGCCGCGCGCGGGTTGTAGACGTTGGTGAAGACCATGCTCGGACCGCAAAAGACATCGTCCTCGAGCGTGACGTTGTCGTAGACCGACACGTTGTTCTGGATCTTCACGCGGTCCCCGATCACGACCCGGTTGCCGACGAAGACGTTCTGGCCCAGTGAGCAATGTCTGCCGATCTGCGCGCCGGAGCACACGTGCACCCAATGCCAGATGCGGCTTGCCTCGCCGATTCGGGCGCCCTCGTCGACAATGGCGGTCGGATGGATCTGTACGGGCGTCATTTATGAGTGTGGAAAGACGCCGGCGAACCGGCCTCGGGCCGATTCTACCGGAGCGCCGAGCGCGGCCTCCCGGGCCTTCGTCGGGCGTCATGGTGGCACCGGAAGGGCATGGCGGCGGACCTCCCGCGGACGTCTTCCTGCCCCCAGCGCAAGCCGCGTTAAGATCGCCCCCGTGACTATCACCTTGCGGACCGCTCTCGTCTTTCTTTTCGACCTCGCTGCGCCCGTGGTGGCTTGGGTCGGCGCATTCCTGTTGCGTTTCAACTTTGGCTTCCCGCTGCCGTACGAGGACCATCTGCTCGTGGGCTTGCTGGTTCTCATCCCCGCCCACGCATTGATCTGCCTCTGGGCCGGCCTGTACCGCGGCCTGTGGATCTTTGCCAGCCTTCCCGACCTCAAGCGGGTATTGCGCGCTGTGGCGGTGTCGTCCCTCGTGCTGCTCGCTTTTGTTGCGGTGTACCGAGGAGCGTCGGCTACTCCGCGCTCTACGCTCATTCTGTACCCCATGCTACTTGTGGCCTGGATGGC
>JAKOVA010000136.1 GCA_029782335.1 Actinomycetes bacterium
AGCTCACGCATGTAGCGGATCTGGTCGAGGCAGATTTCGAGAAAGAACTTGCAGAAGTCGATCAACGCGACGTGCGAGAGTGCCCCTCGCCCATCGACATCGCTTCGGCGTGGCTCATCGGCCGCCATCAGCAGGCGCTTGTAGTCGGCGGAATCGCGCGCGAGCCCGCGTGAAACGGACCAGAGCGCGGAGCCGATTCCGATCTCCAGCAACATCGCGTGCGACATCAGGCGTGCAACGCGACCGTTGCCATCCAGGAAGGGATGGATCCACAGAAAGCGATGGTGAGCTGCGGCAACGGCGATGACCTGGCGCGGCTTCGTCAAGCGGACCGCGTCGTATGCTTCCTCGAACCTTTGCATGAAGGCCGGGAGATCCTCGGCCGCAGGCGCGACGTGCCGGCCTACGGCGACCGTGCGCGAACGCATCTGGCCCGGAACCACCGGAATACGCTCCTTGGTGTCAGGATTCTCGACAACCAGCAGGCTTTCAGGCAATCGCTCGCAGAACTCGCGATGCGTCCATTCGAAGAAGGCTCGCGAAGCCGGTGGACGCGGCAGTTCGTCCACACGCTCGTCGATCATCTGCTGCACTTCGATGTGCGCCCGGGCTTCGAGCTGCAGATCACGGCGATGCGGGTCGCTCGAATAGTCCGCCGCGAGGGCACGATCGATGTCGCGAGGTTGCGTGTTGTGGCCCTCGATCAGGTTCGAGTAGTAGCAGTTCATCGACCGGACGAGCTCGGCGACCGACAGCCGCACGACAGGGTGCAGCTGGGCCGACAGCTCGCTGGCCTCGCGGGCCAGGTCGAAGGCCAGGTTTTCGAGCACGGCCGTGCCCTCGGCCGGCATAAACGGCTCGGCGGAAGCGGGGGTCAAGGCACGCCCCAATGAATACGGATTGTGGCCGGTTCCATGGCCGGAATAATAGTCTTATAAACAGCAGCTTGTCACTAACCGGCCGAGCCGCTTTGGCCGGTACTGTGACCGATGCCGCAACCGAGACAGTTTACGAATCCGCCATTTCAGTGAGCGGATAGGAAGTTCAAAGCACCCCGCAGCGCCGTCCTGATTCGTGGAACCACCCGGGTGTAGCGACCCAATCTGCCTCAGCCTGCCTGAATCCGGCCAGTTGCCCGGATGGGCAGGCCGCTGGGCAGGCCCGCGTCCTCCGATTCCCCGCCCCGCCGGGCTCTGTCGTAATCCCGGCACGCACCGCCCCTGCCCGACCG
>JAKOVA010000138.1 GCA_029782335.1 Actinomycetes bacterium
ATGGCAAAAGGCAAATTCGAGCGGACCAAGCCGCACGTGAACGTGGGGACGATTGGTCACGTGGACCATGGGAAGACGACGCTGACGGCGGCGATCACGACGATCCTGGCGTCGAAGTTCGGTGGTGAGGCCAAGGCCTACGACCAGATCGACGCGGCGCCCGAAGAGAAGGCGCGCGGCATCACCATCAACACCGCGCACGTCGAATACGAGACTGCCAACCGCCACTACGCGCACGTCGACTGCCCCGGGCACGCCGACTACGTGAAGAACATGATCACCGGTGCGGCGCAGATGGACGGCGCCATCCTGGTGGTGTCGGCGGCCGACGGCCCGATGCCGCAGACCCGCGAGCACATCCTGCTGGCGCGCCAGGTGGGTGTGCCGTACATCATCGTCTTCATGAACAAGTGCGACATGGTGGACGACGCCGAGCTGCTCGAGCTGGTGGAAATGGAAGTGCGCGAACTGCTCAGCAAGTACGACTTCCCCGGTGACGACACCCCCATCGTCAAGGGCTCGGCCAAGCTCGCCATGGAAGGCGACAAGGGCGAACTCGGCGAAGGCGCCATCATGAAGCTGGCCGAAGCGCTGGACAGCTACATCCCCACGCCCGAGCGCGCGGTGGACGGCGCCTTCCTGATGCCCGTCGAAGACGTGTTCAGCATCAGCGGCCGCGGCACCGTCGTGACCGGCCGTGTCGAGCGCGGCGTCATCAAGGTCGGCGAGGAAATCGAGATCGTCGGCATCCGCCCGACGCAGAAGACCACCTGCACCGGCGTCGAGATGTTCCGCAAGCTGCTCGACCAGGGCCAGGCCGGTGACAACGTCGGCATCCTGCTGCGCGGCACCAAGCGCGAGGAAGTCGAGCGCGGCCAGGTGCTGTGCAAGCCCGGCAGCATCAAGCCGCACACCCACTTCACCGCCGAGGTGTACGTGCTGAGCAAGGAAGAAGGCGGCCGTCACACGCCGTTCTTCAACAACTACCGTCCGCAGTTCTACTTCCGCACGACGGACGTGACCGGGGCGGTGGAGCTGCCCAAGGACAAGGAGATGGTGATGCCGGGCGACAACGTCAGCATCACGGTCAAGCTGATCGCGCCGATCGCGATGGAAGAAGGCCTGCGCTTCGCCATCCGCGAAGGCGGCCGCACCGTCGGCGCCGGCGTCGTGGCCAAGATCATCGAGTAAGG
>JAKOVA010000145.1 GCA_029782335.1 Actinomycetes bacterium
CCGCCCGGCCCCCAGAACCGACAGATGAACAAAAAACAGCAGGAGACAGCAGCATGGGTGAAACATCTACACCGAAACTCACGCTCGAATCGCTCCGCAAGGAGCACCCCGAAATTATCGAGGCGCTCCGGAAGGAGATCGAGAACGACGCCGCCATGAAGGAGGCGCAGGCACAGCTGGAGAAGAAGCTCGCCGAGACCCAGAAGGCCCTCGAAGAGGCGAAGGCGGAGAACGCCCGTCTGAAGGAGGCACAACTCCTCGTCGAGGCGCGGACGTTCGTCGAGGCGAAGGTCAGGGGCGCCAAGATCCCGGACCTCACGAAGGCGCGGATCGTCGAGTCGCTCGCGAAGGACCCGGTCGTCAAGGACGGCAAGATCGACGAGACGGCCTACGCCGCGAAGATCGAGGCCGCCATCAAGAGCGAGGCCGAGTATCTCGCGAAGCTCGGCGTCGGTAAGGTCTCCGGGATGGGCGCGGGCGCTCCGACCGAGAAGACGCTCGAAGAGGCGGAAAAGGCGTTTGCAGAGCGAATCAAAATATTTGGAGGATTCTGAGCATGGCAAAAAACGAAGTCTACTATCCGGGCGACGCGATCCCGCTCCCCGTCCCGGAGGGTACTAAGAGTGGCGATCCGGTCGTCGTCGGAACCATTGCAGGCATCGCGATGGAAGACCGCGACGCGGCAGGAAATGCCCCCGTCCGCGTGAAGGGGGTTTTCAAGCTCTCTGTCACCGGGCGCGACGAAACCGAGAACAAGGCGATCAACGTAGGGGACAAGGTGTATTACACTGCCCCGTCTGGGGGGACGCCCGCAATCATCGACGCCAACGCGACCACAGGTAAAGAGTTCGGCGTCGCGCTCGCAGCAATCGCCAAGGGCGCGCCCGATGCGGTCGTCGCGACGATTCCCGTCGCCCTCAAAGGAGGGATCTGAACATGACAATGGACAAGGTATTCGAAACCGTCGATGTGACCGATGCGTCGATCAAGCAGTTCTTCGCGGAGGCAGGAACTCCGGTCAGTCGGGCACTCGCCCGTGCAGAAAACAAAGCCGACCTCATGAACCGCGTCTGTCGCGCCCTGGATCTCGTAGAGGCCACGAGCCGAGGCGACGTCGGGATCAACCGGCTCGCCGAAGCGATGGGTACCAGCGACTTCCCTCTCCTGATGGGGGTCGCGATGGAACAGGTCATGGTCGGCGCATACAAGGCCTGGCCGACATCCTACCGCGACTGGGCGATGGTGAGCACCGTCCCGGACTTCCGCGACGCGGCTCGCTATGAGGTCGCGGGCGGCGACGGCACGCTCCCGGAAGTCGGGCAGCAGAGCGAATACCCGGCGACCCACCTCACCGAGTCAAAGACCACCTTCCGCGTCAAAAAGTACGGGACGCGGATTCCGCTCTCCTGGGAGTTGATCAGGAACGACGCAATGGGCGCGTTTGCCGACATCCCGAAGCGGTTCGGCCGGGCAGCCGCGCGGACGGAGGAGAAGTTTGCGACCAGCCTGATCGTCGGCCCCAACGGCCCTGACAGCACGCTCTACTCCTCGGCGCATGGCAACCTCCTCACCGATCCGCTCTCCGTCGCCGGAGTGCAGGCGGGCTTTGCCGCGATGAGTGAGATGACCGACGCAGGGGGTGAGCCGATCCTCAACCGGCCGACCGTCCTCGCA
>JAKOVA010000160.1 GCA_029782335.1 Actinomycetes bacterium
CATGTTAGGCGGTCGCGCGCCACTTCCGGCGCGCCTGGAGGAGATGCCCATGGCAAAGAAGATGCATGAGACGCCGATGCTCGACGAGCTCGAGACCGGCCCCTGGCCCAGCTTCATCACCGGCCTGAAGCAAGTCGCCAAAGAGAAGGACTACATGGTCGACGTGCTCGGCCAACTCGAGACGAGCTACAAGGACCGCAAGGGCTACTGGAAAGGCGGCACGATCAGCGTGTTCGGCTATGGCGGCGGCGTGATCCCGCGCTTCACCGAGCTGAAGGACGAAAACGGCCAGCCGAAGTTCCCCGACGCAGCCGAGTTCCACACGCTGCGCGTGATGCCGCCCCCCGGCATGCACTACAACACCGACGTGCTGCGCAAGATGGCCGACATCTGGGAGCGCCACGGTTCGGGCCTGATCGCCTTTCACGGCCAGTCGGGCGACATCATGTTCCAGGGCGCGACGTCGGCGAACGTGCAGCCCGCTTGGGACGAGATCAACGAGCTCGGCTTCGACCTCGGTGGCGCCGGTCCGGCCGTGCGCACGTCGATGTCCTGCGTCGGCGCCGCCCGCTGCGAGCAGTCGTGCTACGACGAGGGCCGCGCGCACCGCACGGTGATCAATAACTTCCTCGACGACATCCATCGTCCGGCGCTGCCGTACAAGTTCAAGTTCAAGTTCTCGGGCTGCCCGAACGACTGCATGAACTCGGTGCAGCGCGCCGACATGGCGATCATCGGCACCTGGCGCGACAACATGCGCACCGACGAAGAGCTGGCGCGCAAGTGGTTCGCCAAGCACGGCATGCACGAGTTGGTGAGCGACGTCATCTCGCGCTGCCCGACCAAGACGATCCAGATCAAGCCGATCGACCAGGTCAAGTCCGGCCCGACGATCTCCAGCGTCAAGCTCGACGACCAGAACGCGCTCGAGATCGAGAACCGCGACTGCGTGCGCTGCATGCACTGCATCAACGTGATGACCGGCGCGCTGGCCCCGGGCAAGGACAAGGGCGCAACGATCCTGGTCGGCGGCAAGCGCACGCTGAAGATCGGCGACCTGATGGGCACCGTCATCGTGCCGTTCA
>JAKOVA010000174.1 GCA_029782335.1 Actinomycetes bacterium
CTTTCCCTTGCCGATCAGGGCCTTCGGCAGCGGCGCGGTCCTGGCATGTGCCTTGCAAGGCTTACGCCCAGACCCCGGCTCCCGGACCGGGCCCGAACCCCCACGAGGAGAGACTCCATGCAGCTTTTCCCGCTTCTGAAGCGTGCCGGCCGCTACGCGCTGCCGCTCGTCGCAGGTGCGATGCTGGCCGGCACCGCGGTCGCGAAGGACATCAAGATCGCCCACGTCTATTCGAAGACCGGCTTCCTGGCGGCCTACGGCGCGCAGACGCAGACCGGCCTGATGCTGGGCTTCGACTACGCGACCAACGGCACGATGATGGTCAACGGCCGCAAGATCGTGCTGATCGAGAAGGACGACCAGGGCAAGCCCGACGTCGGCAAGGCGCAACTGCAGGCTGCCTACGCCGACGACAAGGTCGACCTCGCGATCGGCCCGACCTTCTCGGGCGTCGCGCTGGCGATGCTGCCGGTGGCCGAGGAGTACAAGAAGATCCTGCTGGTCGAGCCGGCGGTGGCCGACTCGATCACCGGCGACAAGTGGAACCGCTACATCTTCCGCACCGGCCGCAACTCGTCGCAGGACGCGATCTCGAACGCGCTCGCGCTCGACAAGGAGGGCGTGTCGATCGCGACGCTGGCGCAGGACTACGCGTTCGGACGCGACGGCGTGAAGGCGTTCAAGGACGCGCTGAAGAAGGCGAAGATCGTCCACGAGGAATACCTGCCGGTGACGACCACCGACTTCACCGCCGGCGCGCAGCGCCTGTTCGACGCGCTGAAGGACAAGCCGGGACGCAAGGTGATCTTCATCATCTGGGCCGGCGCGGGCAACCCGTTCAAGATCGCCGACCTCGACCCGAAGCGCTACGGCATCGAGATCTCCACCGGCGGCAACATCCTGCCGGCGATGGCGGCGTACAAGGCCTTCCCGGGCATGGAGGGCGCGACCTACTACTACTTCGGCATCCCGAAGAACCCGGCCAACAACTGGCTCATTACCGAGCACTACAAGCGCTTCAAGAGCCCGCCCGATTTCTTCACGGCCGGCGGCATGGCGGCGGCGATGGCGGTGGTCGAGGCGCTGAAGAAGACCGGCGGCGACACGAAGACCGAGACGCTGATCAAGACGATGGAAGGGATGAGCTTCGACACGCCGAAGGGCAAGATGACCTTCCGCAAGGAAGACCACCAGGCGATGCAGTCGATGTACCACTTCCGCATCAAGAACGATCCCGCGTTCACCTGGGCGGTGCCCGAGCTCGTG
>JAKOVA010000185.1 GCA_029782335.1 Actinomycetes bacterium
CAATGAGGCCGGACCGACCCGAGCCGCTCGCAGCCAAGGTCGCTGCAGCGATCGACCGGATCGCTCGAGCGGAGCGGGTCGTCCGGCAGTCCGCGGCGACTGAGGCCGGCCTGACCCCCCTCCAGGTCGATCTGTTGGCGACCCTCGACGACGGCCAACCCCCTTCGCCGTACGTGAGTGCGCTCGCCGCCGAACTCGGCGTCGCCCAACCCACCCTGACCGAATCCGCCCGGGCCGCCGAGGCGAAGGGACTCTTGGAGCGGCACCCCGACCCCGACGACGCCCGCCGGAGCGTGCTCGGCATCACCCCACAGGGTCGGGAGGTCGTGGGTCGGACGCGGCGTGTCGATCATCACCTCATCGACGCCATCGCGGCGCTCCCCCAAGCCACCCAGGAACGAGCCCTCGAGATCCTGCTCGAGGTCATCGCCTCGCTGGTCGACCGCGGTGCGATCACGGTCGCACGGACCTGTCTCACCTGCACCTACCACCGACTCGACGACTCCACGCACCACTGCACACTCCTCAACGCGGATCTCCCCATCGCAGAGCTCCGCGTGAACTGCCCCGAGCACCTGCCGGTGTGACGCCCCAGGCGGCGGCACAATCGTCCGAGTGCCGGCGTCGCGGGAATTGGGGTCGGGCCAGCAGTTCTCTATTCCCCTATCGTCTGGCCCGATGGGCGCCGAGCAACCGCCGGACGCGGTCCTCTCCGTCGAGGGCCTCACCAAGTCGTTCGGCGACCGGCGTGCCGTCGATGGCGTCAGCTTCGAGATCGCGCCCGGCGAGACCTTCGGTCTGCTCGGACCCAACGGCGCCGGGAAGACGACCACCATCTCGATGATCTGCGGGCTCGTCCCGCCCGACGCGGGTCGGATCACGCTCTGCGGTCACGCCGACGGCCCCGCGACACCGCAAGCGCGATCCCGCCTCGGCTATGTCCCCCAGGACCTGGCGATCTATCCCGACCTGACTGCACGCGAGAACCTGCAACTGTTCGGCCGCCTCCAGGGGATCCCGCGGCGTGCGCTCACCAGTCGAGTCGACGAGGTGCTCGAGATGGTCGGCCTCGCCGATCGCGCCCGGGATCTGACCAAGGAGTACTCGGGCGGTATGAAGCGACGCCTCAACATCGGCGTCGGCCTGCTCCACCAACCCGACCTGTTGATCCTCGACGAGCCGACCGTGGGCGTCGACCCGCAGTCCCGCAACGCCATCCTCGAGGCGGTCGATGCCCTCGCTGCGGAGGGACTGGCCCTGCTCTACACCACCCACTACATGGAGGAAGCGGAGCGGCTCTGCGACCGCATCGGCATCGTCGACCAGGGCAGGATGGTCGCCGTGGGCACCGTCGACGAGTTGCTCCGCATCACCGGGGAAGCTGACGCCGTTGCACTCTCGGGCAGCGGCGCGGTCGGAGCGGCCGCCGCGGCACTCGGCGAACTCGACGGCGTCTCGGCGGCGTCCGTCGACGGCACCTCGATCACACTGACCGTGGTGGATGCACCCGCACACCTCGCCACCATGCTCGCCGTCGCGGCCGAATCGGGAATGTCGGTCACCGACGTGGACGTTTCCAGGCCCGACCTCGAAGACGTCTTCCTGCACCTGACCGGCCGAGCGCTGCGCGACTAGGTCATGACGCCGCGCCGTCGTGTCTCGGACCTCACCGCCATCGGGGCCATGGTCGGCAGCGACCTCCGCCAGCGTCTCCGCGACAAGTCGGTCGTCATCTTCGGGCTCGTCGTCCCCTTCGCACTCATCCTCGTGATGAACGCCACCTTCGGTGGCCTCAATCCTGAGTCGATCGACCCGGTGTCGGTCACCCTCGTGTCCGCGCGTGACGACCCATCTGCGGAGGGGCTCGCCAAGGCGATCGAGATGCTGGGGGCGCCGCGTGTGAAGCTCACCCGTCTCACACCCGCCGACGACAACGCGCAGGAGTCACGCCTCGAGCAATCCGTCGAATCGGGCCGTACCGACGCAGCGATCGTTCTGCCCACGGACTTCACGTCGTCGCTCATGGGCGGAGGGCGCCCGGCCGTCACCCTGCATCGTCGCTCCGGCATCGGAGCGGTCATCGTCTCCTACGTCGTCGACGGCTTCGTCAACCGTGCGACCGCGGCGGCACGGGCCGCGGTCGTCGCCGGCTCACAGGGTCTCGACCCGGCGACGATCGCGAAGGTTGCCCAGGACACGGCGTCGCCCGCCCACGACCTCGCGCTGGAGATCCGCGACGCACCCCCTGGACAGCTATCGACCTCGGGAATGCTCGTCGCCGGCCAAGCCGCCTTCTTCATGTACTTCACGATCGGATTCGGCGTGATCGCGTATGTGGGAGAGCGTGAGCTCGGGACCCTCCCGCGTTTGCGGTCGTCGCCGATCGCGCGGCGCACCATCGTCACGGCCAAGGTGATCGTGAGCTTCATCCTCGGGCTCGTCGCGACCTCGGTGCTGCTCGCGGCCGGAGCGCTGCTTTTCGACCTCCGCTACGACAACCTCGTGACCGTCGGAGCCGTCGTGGTCGCCGGCGTCGGCGCGGTCAGCGCCCTCGGCCTGGTGATGATCCGCCTTGCGAGCACTGCGGACCAGGCGCAGATGGCGACGTCGGTCGTCGGGGTCGTGTTCGGCCTGTTGGGTGGGTCGTTCTTCCAGATCACCGGCACCGGACTGCTCGCCCGCATCTCGGATCTCACCCCCACCGCGGCGTTCATCCACGGCGTCGGTATCGGCGCAGACGGCGGCACCATCGCCGACGCGGCCTCACCGCTGCTCATCCTCGTCGGATTCGGCGCCGCGGCCGCCGTGGTCGCATCGCTGCTCCCCGATCGGAGCACCCCCCGATGAGGGCCGTCGCAGCGATCGCCGGCACCGCCCTGCGGCGGTACTTCCGCGATCGGTCGTCGTACTTCTTCGTCTTCGTCTTTCCGATCGCGCTGATCCTGCTGATCGGATTGCAGTTCGGGGGCGACCCCGGCCTCGGGGAGGTTGCGCTGGTCGGCCACGGCCCTCGAGCCGACTACCTCGCTCGTGAGCTCCGAGACGCCTCGCTCACCGTGACCCCCTTCGACGACGATTCGGCGCGCGAGTTGGTCGCCCGTGGACGGATCTCGGCCGTCGTCGAGGTGCCGAGCACCGGCGACGCCGTCACCGTCACCCCCGGAACCTTCGCCCGTGGCCAGGCGGTGACGGCGGCGATTCGCCAGGCGGTCGCTGCGCTGGGAGATCGGGAATCCGCCCTCGCCGCGCTCGCCGCGGCCGGGGTGCACGGATCGGCGGCCGCGACGGCCTACGACCGCGTCGATGACGTCGGCCCCCGTTTCGTCGTCAAGAAGTCGGACGACCCGGGAGCGGACTTCGACGGACTCGGCCAGTTCGACCTCGGCGCCGCCCAACAGTTCAACCTCTTCGTGTTCCTCGCTGCGTTGACCGGCGCGGTGCCCCTCATCCAGTCACGCGAGCTCCGCGTGACCCAGCGCGAGCTCACCACGCCGATCTCCGCGTTCCAACTCGTCGTGGGCGAAGGACTCGGACGATTCGTCATCGCCCTCATCCAGGGTGTGTACATCGCTGCGGGCACCGCAGTGCTGTTCGGTGTCCGATGGGGCAACCTCCTCGCGACCCTCGCCACGATGGTGCTGTTCTGCGCGGTCGCGGCGGCGCTCGGAGTGCTCATCGGCTCCACCTTCGACAACCAGAACGCGGCGACCGGCATCGGCATCGGCATCGGCCTCGTCGCGGCAGCGATCGGCGGATCCATGGTGCCGCTCGAACTGTTCCCCGGCGCGATTGTCGCCGTCGCGCGGTTCACCCCCCACTATTGGGCCTACCAGGCGTTCGCCACGATCCAGCGACACGACGGAACCGTGGCCGACATCGGGGGACCGCTGCTGGTCCTCGGCGTGATGCTCGTCGTGTTGATACCGCTCGGGGCGACGCTGCTCCGCCGCGCGGTCACCCGCCCGTAGCGGCCTGCGCGCCGCGGCAACGCTTTCAGCCCAACGTCGCCGACCGAACCGCGGCACAAAACGACACTCGAGCGTCCGTTTGTACCGCAGAACGAAATGTCCTGCGGAACAGCGTGCCCGGGGTGGGATTCGAACCCACACGCCCTCTCGGACAGCGGATTTTGAGTCCGCCGCGTCTGCCATTCCGCCACCCGGGCTCGACGGAGCAGCGTAGCGTGGTCGGCCGTGAGTCCACGGAACGCTCCCCCTTCCCGTCGCCGCCGCTGGTGGACGCTGCTCGGTCTCTCGATCATCGTCGCCGCGCTCCGCGAACTTGCCTTCGCGCGCAACGCGGGACCTCGACCCACCAGTCCCTCCGCAGCTCCGGCTGAGCCGGCGGAGGCCCCTCCCACCACGCCGAGCTGAGTGCGCGCACCGTTTCGAATCACCGGTGTCGGTGCCGCGCTCGCCCCCGACACCCTCACCAACGCCCAGCTCGAGGGCCGCATGGAGACCACCGACGAGTGGATCCGCGAACGCACAGGCATCCGTGAGCGCCGAACCGGCGGCACCACGGCCGGTCTCGGACTCGACGCGCTGCGATCTGCGATGGGTGAGCGTGTCAGCGCCGCGGATCTCGACGCGATCGTGGTCGCGACCTCGACGCCCGACGAGGTCATTCCCGCGACCGCCACCTCGATTGCCGTCGAAGTTGGTGTTGACGGCGCGGCGTTCGACCTGAATGCCGCGTGCTCGGGCTTTGTTGCCGCACTTGTCGCCGCGACGCCCTTCGCCGCCCCCGGACGCAGCGTCGCGGTGATCGGCAGCGACGTCATGACGAGCATCACCGACCCCGGCGATCGCGGCACCGCGATCCTCTTCGGCGACGGTGCCGGAGCGTTGGTGCTCCTCGGCGATCCGGCAACCGACGGTGGGCTGATCGGCTTCGATGCGGGTAACCGCCCCGGCACCCACGATCTGCTGCACTGCCCTCGTGGCGGCACCATTTCGATGCAGGGCCAAGCGGTCTTCCGGCTCGCGGTCCGGGCCGCCGCCGACTCGGCGCTCCGTGCGCTCGAGGATGCGGGTGTCACGGCTGAGGGGGTTGACCTGTTCGTTCCGCACCAGGCGAACCAGCGCATCACCGACGCCCTCGCAGCGCGGCTCGGCATCGGCGCCGATCGCGTCGTCTCCACCATCGCCACGCTCGGAAACTCCTCCGCCGCCACGATCCCCCACGCACTCGCCACCGCTGCCGCCGACGGCCGTCTCCCCGACGGCTCGATCGTGCTGCTGAGCGGCTTTGGCGCAGGGATGAGTTGGGCGACCGCGGTGCTCCGTTGGCGGTGGGCGTAACCGGATCCGCTCGAGAAAGGTCGAAGCTCACCCATGCCCGATGACACCCAGCCGCCGACGGGCCGAATCACCCTCGTTACCGGAGCCAACCGAGGACTTGGGCTCGCGATCGCCGAGCATCTCGCGAGTAGTGGTTTCCGTGTGATCGGCACCAGCCGCGACGGCGAACCCGCCAGTGACCTCATAGAGGGATGGGTTCGCCTCGACGTGACCGATACGGCCTCAGTCAACGCGGCATTCGACGAGATCGAGGAGCGCTTTGGCAACGTCGAAGTCCTCGTCTCCAACGCCGGCATCACCCGGGACGGACTGGTGCTGCGGATGTCCGACGACGATTTCACCGACGTGATCGACGCGAACCTCACCGGGGCATTCCGGGTCGCGCGGCGAGCAGCGAAGGCCATGGTTCGCGCCCGCCGCGGCCGCATCGTGTTCGTCTCGTCGATCTCGGGTCGGGTCGGCCAGGCGGGCCAGGTCAACTACGCCGCGTCCAAGGCGGGCATCGTCGGCATGGCGAAGTCACTCGCCCGCGAGCTCGCCAGCCGAAACATCTGCGTGAACGTCGTCGAACCCGGCCCGCTCCCCACCGACATGACCGCATCGCTCACCGACGACCAGCGAACGCAGCTCGTTGCAGCGGTTCCGCTGGGCCGCATGGGGGAACTGAGCGAAGTCGCCGCGGCGGTAGAGTTCCTCGCGGGCGACGCCGCGTCGTACATCACGGGTGCCGCGCTCGCCGTCGACGGCGGACTGGGCATGTGATCACCATCGACCACCCGAAACACCGACCACCGGAAACACGGAGAAACCCAGACATGAGCGACGAGCTGTTCGATCGATTCACCAAGTGCGCCGTCGAGGTGCTCTCAGTGGAGGCATCCCAGGTCACCCGCGAGGCGAGCTTCGCCGACGACCTCGACGCCGACAGCCTCGACCTTGTCGAGCTGGTCATGGCGCTCGAGGAGGAGTTCGACGTGACGATCGAGGAGGAAGAGCTCCAGAACGTCACCACCGTCGGTGCAGCGTTCGACCTCCTCGTCTCCAAAGTCGGCTGACGTGGAGGCGCCGAGGCGCGTCGCGGTCACCGGGATCGGTGTTGTCGCGCCGTGCGGGATCGGCCGCGACGCCTTCTGGGGCGGCCTGCAGACGCCGGTCAGCGGCTCGCCGCGAGCGGTCGAGGGGTTCGACCCGGCGCCGTACTTCGACAACCCGAAAGAAGCACGTCGGGCCGACCGCTTCACCCAGTTCGCACTGGCTGCTGCGGCCGAGGCGTGGGAACACGCCGGCGTCCCCGAAGCGCTCACGGGCCCTCGGGCCGGCAGTTGGATCAGCTCCGGCATCGGCGGGCTCGCCACCCTCGAAGGCCAAATCGACGTGCTGCGCGAGAAGGGTGAACGTCGGGTCTCGCCCTTCCTCGTTCCGATGATGATGGCGAACTCCGCCGGCGCGGCGGTGTCGATGCGCTACGGACTGCAAGGTCCCTGCGAGAACACCGTCACCGCTTGCGCTGCGGGAACCCACGCCGTGGGCAACGGCGCGCGGCTGATCCGCGACGGCCGCTGCGACCTCGTCGTCGCCGGCGGCAGCGAAGCGGCGATCACGCCGGTGTCGCTCGCTGCGTTCGGCAACATGACGGCCCTGTCCGCCACCGGGCAGAGCCGCCCCTTTGACGTCGCACGCGACGGGTTCGTGATCGCCGAGGGTGCCGGCGTGCTGATCCTCGAGGAGTGGTCCCAGGCGCACGAGCGCGGCGTGACGATCCTCGCCGAGGTGCTCGGCTCGGCCTCCACCGCCGACGCCTATCACATCACCGCCCCCTCCCCCGGCGGCGACGGGGCGATCCGCTGCATGCGCGCCGCCCTCGACGATGCCGGCATCACTGCCGAACAGGTCACCTACATCAACGCCCACGGCACCTCCACGCCCCTCAACGACGCTGCCGAGGCGCAGGCAGTAGCGGAGGTGTTCGGGTCACCCGGACCGCCGATCTCGTCGATCAAGGGGGTGACGGGCCACGCGCTCGGCGCTGCCGGGGCCCTCGAGGCCGTGTCGGTCGTGTTGTCGATGCAGCATCGGGCGATCCCACCCACCCTCGGCACCGAGTCGATCGACCCCGAACTCCCCGCCCTCGACTTCGTCGTCGGGTCGCCGCGTGAGTGGCAGCCGGGACCGGCACTGTCGAATTCGTTCGGTTTCGGAGGTCACAACGGCACCGTGGTCTTCGGCCCCGGCGCCTGAGGAGCGCGGATCGGCGTCCGCGCCGACGTTGCCGCCCGTTACGCGTTGACGATCACAAACAGCAGGTCTGCCTCGGCAGCGATGTTGCCGTCGACCGACGCGACGCCGTGGCCTTTGCCGCCTCGTGCCGAGAGCCGGGTCATCGACACCTCGAGCCGCAGCGTGTCGCCCGGCACGACTTGTCGACGAAACCGGGCACGCTCGATCCCGCCGAAGAGCGGGAGACGCCCGGAGAATCGACCTTCCGCGAGCACCGCGCACGCCCCCGCCTGAGCGAGCGCCTCGACCTGGATGACCCCGGGGACGGTCGGCCGCCCCGGGAAGTGGCCCGCCAGGAAGGGCTCTGAGCCCTCGACACGCCAGCTGGCGACCGCCCGCACGCCCGGATCGAGTTCGACCAACTCGTCGAGGAAAAGGAACGGCGGCCGGTGCGGGAGGAGATCGGTCGGCCGCGGCAGTTCGCCGTTCGCCGTCACCCCTCGAGCGCCTTGAGCAGCTTCGTCGGGGTGTCCTTCGGGCTGATCTTGTACCAGACCTCTGCGAGCTTGCCCGCCTCGTCGATGAGGAACGCAGAGCGGATGATGCCCATGTAGGTCTTGCCGTAGTTCTTCTTCTCCCCCCACACGCCGTACTTCTCGGCGACGCTGTGATCGGGGTCGGACAACAACGTGAAGCCCAGCGAGTACTTCGCATCGAACTTCGCCAGCTTGTCGGGAAGGTCGGGGCTGATCCCGATGATCTCGGTGTCGCCGATGTCGCCCGCGATGTCACGCAATGCGCAGGACTGGGTCGTGCAGCCCGGCGTGTCGGCCTTCGGATAGAAGTACACGAGCACCTTGTGTCCGGCGTGCTCCGAGAGCTTCACCTTCTCGCCGTGCTGATCGGCGAGGGTGAACGCGGGGGCTTTCCTGCCGGTGCTGAGAGGAAGTTCGGCCATAGCGGGAAACTAGCCCTCCTCCACGCGCGACGGCGCCCCGCCGACGGTTTCCCGCCGTTGGGGCGCCGTGTTGCGGATCGGCGGTCGAAACCGCTCGATCAGCAGGACGTCGAGCTCACTTGGGAGCCGGCTTGTCGCCCTTCGCGATGGCCTTGAGGGTGGCACCCGGGGTGATCTTCACCGACTTCGAGGCCTTGATCTTGATGGTCTCGCCCGTCTGGGGGTTGCGGCCGGTGCGGGCACCGCGCTGGGTCTGCTCGATCTTGAGCCACCCGGGGATGGTGAGGGTGTCCTTGCCCTTCGCCACCACCTGCGCGGTCACATCGAAGAAGGTGTTGATGACGGCTTCGACGTCCTTCTTCGACAGCTCCGTCCGCCGTGCGATCGTCTCGACCAGCTCTGTCTTGTTCATGGGTTCGGCCTCCATCGGCGCTCAAATGACACTGATGTAAGACCGTACTCGAAAACCGCGCCGTTCTGCGGTTTTCGGCGATTTCCGAGCCG
>JAKOVA010000221.1 GCA_029782335.1 Actinomycetes bacterium
AATAGATTTAATAACTTCAATCCGGATCCTTGGAATATATTTGAAACGAATGAAGTTAACTTTATGTTTGAACGCTGCAAAATATTATGAATTTGATTTTTAATTTGCGTTCCTGCTTGTGTTAGGGATTTTCGCGTTCGTGTAGATTCTCTAAGCTCCTGAATGGCGCGCGGTGGAACAAAGCTAGCGGCGACCAATCCACAGCGGGCGAGTTCAGCAATCCACTCTGAATCCATTTGGTCAGTCTTCTTACCAGGCATATTTTTGATGATTCTTGGATTACACAGGATCATCTGGAAAGGTTCGAGGGGAACTACGCCGACTACCTGGCCGACCGGCGCCGCCGGCTCGGCGACGACGCCGACCGGCCCGAGCGGCTGCGGTTCAGGCCGCTGTCGGGCTGAGGCCTGCGGGGCACCGCCCCGCCCGTCGCGCTCGCACCGCGGGCCAGGTCGGCAGCGGCCGACGCGTCGTGCGCTGCGCATGTCCGCGAACGGCCACACTGCGCGCCGTCCGTCGCATTGCGCCCGGCGTTCGTCGTTTTCGCATGCAGCCGGCGCTGCCACAGGCGTGAAGTGGACTCGTGCCCCGCGCCGCCGGTCGCGCAGCCGCACCGCGGCACGATTCGACGGACGAGGGGCCTTGCTCGAGCGTTCATGAGCCAGCCGGCGCAGCCGGCTGACCCAGCCAGTGCGAGGAGGTCGCCATGAACCTGTTCGACGCGTACCGCGAGTTGTACGCACGATCGCGCGACGAGGAGATGTCCCTCGTCGAATACCTCGAACTGTGCCGCGGCGACCCGCTCGCCTACGCGAGCGCCGCCGAACGGATGCTCGCGGCGATCGGCGAGCCCGAGGTCGTCGACACCCGCAACGACCCGCGCCTGTCGCGGCTGTTCGCCAACCGCGTCATCCGCCGCTATCCGGCGTTCCGCGAGTTCTACGGGATGGAGGACGCGATCTCGCAGATCGTCGCGTACTTCCGCCACGCCGCGCAGGGGCTCGAGGAGCGCAAGCAGGTGCTCTACCTGCTCGGGCCGGTGGGTGGCGGCAAGTCGTCGATCGCCGAGCGGCTGAAGGCGCTGATGGAGGTGCACCCGATCTACGCGCTCAAAGGCTCGCCGGTCAACGAGTCGCCGCTCGGACTGTTCCACCCCGAGCGCGACGGGCCGCGGCTCGAGGCCGAGTACGGGATCCCCGCACGCTACCTGAACGGCATCATGAGCCCGTGGGCGATCAAGCGGCTGCGCGAGTTCGACGGAGACATCACGCAGTTCCGGGTCGTGCGCGTGCAGCCGTCGGTGCTGCGGCAGACGGCGATCGCCAAGACCGAACCCGGCGACGAGAACAACCAGGACATCTCGTCGCTGGTGGGCAAGGTCGACATCCGCAAGCTCGAGTCGCTGTCGCAGGACGACCCCGACGCCTACAGCTATTCGGGCGGGCTGTGCCTGGCCAACCAGGGGCTGCTCGAGTTCGTCGAGATGTTCAAGGCGCCGATCAAGATGCTGCACCCGCTGCTGACGGCGACGCAGGAGGGGAACTACAAGGGCACCGAGGGCTTCTCGGCGATCCCGTTCCAGGGCCTGATCCTCGCGCACTCCAACGAGAGCGAGTGGCAGGCGTTCCGCAACAACCGCAACAACGAGGCGGTCCTCGACCGCATCTACATCGTCAAGGTGCCGTATTGCCTGCAGGTGTCCGAGGAGGTGCGCATCTACCGCAAGCTGCTCGCCGGCAGCTCGCTCGCGTTGTCGCCGTGCGCCCCCGGCACGCTGGAGATGATGGCGCAGTTCGCCGTGCTCACGCGGCTGAAGGAGCCCGAGACCTCGAGCATCTACGCCAAGCTGCGCGTCTACGACGGAGAGAACCTGAAGGACGTCGAGCCGAACGCGAAGTCGATGCAGGAGTACCGCGACTACGCCGGGATCGACGAGGGCATGAGCGGGCTGTCGACGCGCTTCGCGTTCAAGGTGCTGTCGGCGGTGTTCAACTACGACCAGGTCGAGGTGGCCGCCAACCCGGTGCACCTGATGTACGTGCTCGAGCAGCGGCTGATGCGCGAGGGGCTTCCCGAGGAGACCCAGCGCCGCTGGCTCGACTTCATCAAGAGCTGGCTCGCGCCGCGCTACGCCGAGTTCATCGGCAAGGAGATCCAGACCGCGTACCTCGAGTCGTACTCCGAGTACGGCCAGAACGTCTTCGACCGCTACGTGACCTTCGCCGACTACTG
>JAKOVA010000300.1 GCA_029782335.1 Actinomycetes bacterium
ACTTTTCATGCCGGCGGCGGGCGTCACGTGTTGTCCGATCAATCCATGAGTTGCGGTCGCATCATTCGCAGCGCGCTTGCCGCGGCATTCGTCGCCACGCTGATCAGCGCCTGCGGCAGCGGGTCGGGGGCCGCCCCGGCGCCTGCACCGACGCCGACGCCGACGCCCACACCGACGCCGACGCCCGAACCCACGCCGACGCCCACGCCGACGCCCATACCCTCGCCGACGATCGGAATGGTCGCCGGCGACGACGTCGTGAATGCCGCCGAGGCGAGCGCCGGCATCGTCGTGACCGGCGCGGCGGAACCGGGTTCCACGGTGACGGTCAGCTGGGGTTCGACGAGCAAGACGGTTACCGCGGTCGGCTCGGGCGAGTGGTCGGCCGAATTCGCGGCCGCGGAACTGCCTCCCGACGACGCTGCGACGACGATCAGCGCCACCGCCGATGCGGCAGGCAACGTCAGCCCGGCAGGCACGCGCAGCGTGGCGATAGACCGTTCCGTCCCGGCCGTGACCATCGCCGACCTGCTGGACGACGTCGCGCCCGATACCGGTTCGGTCGCGAACGGCGGGACGACCGACGACAACGCGCCGACCCTGGTATTGAGCTTCAGCGAGGTGTTCGGCGCGAAGGCGACAGTCGAGATCTTCAGGGACGGCACGTCGATCGGGTTCGCCGCGGCCACGAATTCGACCACCGCGAACTTCACCGACACCACTGCCCCGTCCGACGGCTTCCACGAGTACTCGGCCCGGATGACCGATGCGGCAGGCAATACGAGCAGCATCGCAACCCGCAGCGTCGTCATCGACACCTCGGTCGCGCCGCCGCCGCCCCCCCCTCCGCCGCCGCCGCCGCCCCCTCCGGTGAGCCTCTCGATCACTTCGCTGTCGTCGCGCCCCGACATCGTCACCGGCGGCGATGCCCTGCTGCAGGTCTCGCTCCCGACCGGCAAGGATCCGGCGAAGATCACGGTCCAGCTGAACGGGCAGGACGTCACCGGCAAGTTCCGCGTGCAGCCCGACGGCACGACGTTGCTCGGGCTGCTGGACAAGTCCGAGGCAAGGTACACGCTGCGCAACGGCGCGAACACGGTCGAAGC
>JAKOVA010000243.1 GCA_029782335.1 Actinomycetes bacterium
GGCTGATTGGTGTACGTGTTGACCGCGACGACCGACGGCTCGCGCAGCACGATGCCCTCGCCCCGGACGTACACGAGGGTGTTGGCGGTCCCGAGATCGATGGCCATGTCCTGCCCGAACATGCCCGAGAAACTGGAAAAGCGTGCCATGGGAACCGACTCATGCTAGTGAGCCGATCCGAGGGGCCACCAGCGGCCCCCCGAGCTCACAGGTTGGGGAAGAAGATCCCGATCTCGCGTTGCGCCGATTCTTCGGAATCAGAGCCGTGGATCAGGTTCTCGGTGAACAAGGTGCCGAGATCGCCACGGATCGTGCCGGGAGCCGCTTCGACCGGGTTGGTCGCACCCATCAACGTGCGGACGATCTTCCAGGTGTCGTCGGGTCCCTCGACGACGAAGACGAACGCGGGCGAACGGGTGATGAAGGCGACGAGGTCCTCGTAGAAGCCCTTGCCCTCGTGTTCGGCGTAGTGCTGCGCTGCCGTCTCGCGGGTGATCAGCCGGAGTTCGGCTGCCACGAGTCGGAGTCCCTTGCGCTCGAGGCGCCCCACGATCTCTCCGACGAGGTTCCGTTCTACGGCGTCGGGCTTGGCGATGACGAGTGTGCGTGACATAGCAGCGGGCGACACTACGGCCCGCCGGCCCCCGACCGCGAATCCCGGCGATCGCCGGCGGCGAGGACCGCCTTCGCCGGGCCGACGAGGTAGAAGCTGCCTGCGACGACGACCAGGTCTTCCTCAGCGGCGTGCGCCAGCGCACGCTCCACCGCCGACCAGGGGTCAGCAACGACCGTCGCGCTGATCCCGAGGTCTCGGGCGGCGGCGAGCAGGTCCGCGGGGTCGGCGGCCCGCGGACTCGGCGGCGTGGTGAGCACAACGGCGTCGAGGCCGATCTCGCTGAGTGGCCCGAGGACGTCGCGCGGGTCACGCCCGGCGAGCATCCCCACGACCAGGATGCGCGACCCGACGGTCGTGAACTCCTCGCCGATCGTCGTCGCGAGTGCCCGCGCCGCGTCGCGGTTGTGGGCCCCGTCGAGGATCACCAGCGGATCGTGGCCGACCACCTCGCATCGACCCGGCAGGACCACGGCATCGAGGCCGGCTTCCAACACGTCGGAGCTGAGCGGGCGGTCGAAGAACGACTCGACGACCGCGACGGACAGCGCGACGTTCGCCGCCTGGTGGCGGCCGTGCAGCGGAACGAACAGGTCATCGTGGCGAGCCCACGGGGTGGAGATCGAGACCGACCGACCGCCGAGCGCGATCTGGGTGTCGAGCACCTCGACGTCGCGGCCCACGGCGATGACCCGCGCGGGCCCCTCGGCGGAGACGACCTCCAACAGCTCCGCAGGGAGCGGCCCGACCACGACGTCGCGGCCGGGGGTGACGATGCCGGCCTTCTCCGAGGCGACGGCCAGTTCCCAACCCGGGGCGCCGTCGGTGTGATCCGCCCCGATGTTGGTGATCACCGCCACGTCGCCGTCCATCACGTTGGTGGCGTCGTAGCGACCCAACAGCCCCACCTCGACCACGCTCACATCCACCGACGCTTCGGAGAACCAGCGGAACGCGGCAGCGGTCAGCGACTCGAACCAACTCGGCGCCACGTCGACCAACGCAGCGATGTCGAGCACGGCACCGAGGACCTCTGCCAGATCGCCGTCGCCGATGTCCTCGCCGTTTCGTCGGATCCGCTCATTCACCCGCTCGATGTGTGGGCTCGTGTAGGTGCCGACGGTCAGCCCGGCGGCGACGAGCAGTGACGACACCATCGCGGCGACCGACCCCTTGCCGTTGGTCCCCGTGATGTGGATGCCCGGCACCGCGTCCTGCGGGTCGCCGAGCATCCGGCACAGCTCGCGCATCGAGTCGAGCGACAGCCCCGCGACCCGGCCCGCCGCGATGCCGCTCCGCGCGGAAACCTCGTGGTTGGTCGACCGGTCGAGGCGCGCCAGCACCTCGGGGAGCGTGGGGGGTGGGTTCACGCCCAATCAGGAAGCGGCGCGGCGAGGTCGGCTCTGGCGCGACGACTCGGCGCGGGGCACCAACGTCGGATTGACCTTGGAGACGACGACGTCTGCGTCGATCACGCAGCGGCCGACGTCGTCGCGGGACGGCAGGTCGTACATGACACCGAGCAGCACCTCCTCGAGAATGGCCCGGAGCCCTCGTGCTCCGGTTCCACGGGTGAGTGCCTGATCGGCGACGGCGACGAGCGCGTCGTCGGTGAACTCCAACTCGACGTCCTCGAGTTCGAAGAACCGCTGGTACTGCTTCACCAGCGCGTTCTTCGGCTCGACGAGGATCTTCACGAGCGCTTCGCGGTCGAGGCTGTCGACCACGCCGAGCACCGGGAGCCGACCGGTGAACTCGGGAATCAGCCCGAACTTCATCAGGTCTTCCGGCTGCACCGCCGCGAACAGCTCGTCGCTGTCACGGTCGCTGCTCGTGCGGATATCCGCACCGAAACCGATGCCGCGGCGCCCCACCCGCTGCTCGATGATCCGTTCGAGGCCGGCGAAAGCGCCGCCGCAGATGAACAGGATGTTCGTGGTGTCGATCTGGATGAACTCCTGGTGGGGGTGCTTGCGTCCCCCCTGGGGAGGCACCGACGCCGTCGTGCCTTCCAGGATCTTCAAGAGCGCCTGCTGGACGCCTTCGCCGGAGACGTCACGGGTGATCGAAGGGTTCTCGGACTTGCGGGCGATCTTGTCGATCTCGTCGATGTAGATGATGCCCGTCTCGGCCTTCTTCACATCGAAGTCGGCGGCCTGGATGAGCTTCAGGAGGATGTTCTCGACGTCCTCGCCGACGTAGCCCGCCTCGGTCAGCGCCGTCGCGTCGGCGATCGCGAAGGGGACGTTGAGCATCCGCGCGAGTGTCTGGGCGAGCAGCGTCTTGCCGCAGCCGGTGGGCCCGATGAGCATGATGTTCGACTTCGACAGTTCGACGTCGTTGTCGCCCTTCGCACCGTGTTGCACCCGCTTGTAGTGGTTGTACACGGCCACCGAGAGGATCTTCTTGGCACGTTCCTGACCGACGATGAAGTCGTCGAGGAACCCGAAGATCTCACGAGGCTTTGGAAGTTCTCCGAAGCTCGACTCGGACGTCTCGGCGAGCTCCTCCTCGATGATCTCGTTGCAGAGGCCGATGCACTCGTCGCAGATGTAGACCCCAGGCCCCGCGATCAGACGCTTCACCTGCTTTTGGGACTTGCCGCAGAACGAGCACTTCAGGAGCTCACCCCCGTCTCCGAACTTCGCCACGCCGGCACCTCGATCCGATTCGTCGGTGGACCCATCCCGAAAGATGGCTGTTCATTCTGCCCCATCTCGCGAGCGTCGCGGGGCGACGCTCAACTCACCGCAGAAATCGGCCCGGA
Organism: Actinomycetes bacterium; assembly: GCA_029782335.1. GTDB lineage: Bacteria > Actinomycetota > Acidimicrobiia > Acidimicrobiales > Microtrichaceae > JADLFH01. The sequence goes on from JAKOVA010000243.1 coordinate 3,381, forward strand.
GTTGTCGACCTTGTCTCGCGTGATGAGGATCTCGTCGATGATCCCGTAGGCCTTCGCCTCGTGCGCCGTCATGATGAAGTCGCGGTCGGTGTCCTCCGCGATCTTCTCCTTCGTCTGCCCCGTGTGACTCGCGAGGATCACCTCGAGGGTGTCTTTCAGGCGGAGGATCTCCGCAGCGGCGAGCTCGATGTCGGAGGCTTGCGAGTAACCCGACTGCGCGTACGGCTGATGCAGCAACACCCGCGCGTTCGGCAACGCCAGACGCTTGCCGGGGCTCCCCGCAGCGAGCAGCACCGCCGCGGCCGATGCCGCCTGCCCGTAGCAGAGGGTCGCGATCTCGGGACGGATGTACTGCATCGTGTCGTAGATCGCCAACAGGGCGTTGATGTCTCCGCCGGGGCTGTTGATGTAGATCTGGATGTCCTTGTCGGGGTTCTCCGCCTCGAGGAACAGCAACTGCGCGCAGATCAGGTTGGCGACGGTGTCGTCGATGGGCGTCCCGAGAAAGATGATGTTCTCTCGGAGCAGGCGCGAGAACAGATCACCTTGGTAGCGATCACGTCCGCCGGCCTCGGTCCAGGTGACCGAGGGATTGGGGATGTAGTTCAGAGCTGAGTACGGGTGCATGGGAATCTCGGTTCTCAGTCGTGGTCGTGGTCGTGATCGTGGTCGTGGTCGTGATCGTGGTCGTCTTCTTCGTCACCGGGAAGATCGAGGTCGGTGAGCTCCACCGGCTGGCCGTCCTCGTCGACCACGGTGACCCGCTCGGTCAGCCACCGCAGCGCGCTGCGGTTCCCGACATCGGCGCGGATCGCTCCGAGACTGTCGTTGGCGACGAGCTGTGTCCGCAGGGCCTCGGCTTCGACACCGGCGCCGGCGGCGAGCCGCTCGATTTCTGCATCGAGTTCGTCGTCGTCGGGGACGAGCCCCTCGGCCTGGGCGATCGCCCGCAATGCGAGGTCGACCTTCGTGGCGCCCTCGGCCGTCTCACGCAGGTCGGCGGAGAAGCGCTCGGGCGGAGTCCCGGTGACCGCGAGGTACTGCTCGAGGGTCAGCCCCTGGTGGGACAGGCGATGCACCAGATCTTCGAGCCGCGCCCGCATCTCGGTGCCGATGAGCGCGTCGGGGATCTCGTCGATCACGAGCTCTGCGAGCCGGTCGCCGAGCTTCGACTGCAACGCCATCGACGCCTGCGTACGGCGCATCGTCGCAGTCCGCTTTGCAACGTCCTCTCGGAGCTCGGCAACGCTCGAGAACTCGGTCGCGTCGGCGACCCACTCGTCGTTGAGTTCCGGCAGGACACGTTCCTTCACCTCGTTGACCGTCACCCGGAAGTGGACCTCGCCTTCCTCGGCAGGGTCCGGGTGCTCCGCGTCGAACTCGCGGCTGTCGCCGGCGGCTGCGCCTTCGAGGGCCTCGTCGAGCTGCGGCACGACGTTGCCCGCTCCGACCTCGTAGAGGTAGTCCTCGGCGGTGAGACCGTCGACCTCTTCGTCGTCGACGGTGCCGACGATGTTGATCGAGACGTAGTCGCCCGTGGCGGCGGGACGGTCCACGCCGACGATCTCGCCGTACTGGCTTCGCATCCGCTCGAGTTGCCGTTCGATGTCCTCGTCGCTGGCGTGGGGACTCGGGACCTCGATGGTCAGGTCGTCGTATCCAACGACGGTGACCTCGGGGCGCACCTCGACGACCGCGTCGAAGGCGACGTCGCCGTCGTCTTGTCCTGACGTGATGTCGAACTCGGGCTGGGCGATCACGTCGACCTGGTGTTCACGCACCGCATCGACGTAGTAGCCCGGCAACGCCTGCTGGAGCGCCTCGGAACGGGCGTAACCCGCTTCGATGCGGGCTTCGAGCACCTTGCGCGGCACCTTGCCGTGGCGGAAGCCGGGGATTCGAACCTCTTTGGCGATGGCCTTCCAGGCGTCGTCGATGGCCGACTCGAACTCGGCGGCTTCGACGGTGATGGACAACTTGACTTTGTTGCCCTCGAGGGGCTCGACGACGGATTTCACAGGGAGCGGAGTCTACCGACTGGCCCGTGTGTCGCCGCACCGGCGGGCCGGAGGTGTCGATG
>JAKOVA010000250.1 GCA_029782335.1 Actinomycetes bacterium
CTCGGCGCGCATCTGCACGCGCAGCTTCGCGTCCAGGTTCGACAGCGGCTCGTCGAACAGGAACACCTGCGGCTTGCGCACGATGGCGCGCCCCATCGCGACGCGCTGGCGCTGCCCGCCCGAAAGCTGCCGCGGATGGCGGTCGAGGTACTGCGTCAGCCCGAGAATGCCGGCGGCCTCGGCGACGCGCTGGTCGATCTCGGACTTCGGGCGCTTCGCGAGCACCAGCGAAAACGCCATGTTCTCGCGCACCTTCATGTGCGGGTACAGCGCGTAGTTCTGGAACACCATGGCGATGTCCCGGTCCTTCGCCTGCACGTCGTTGACGACGCGCTCGCCGATCAGGACGCGCCCGGCGGTGATCTCCTCGAGGCCGGCGATCATGCGCAGCAGCGTCGACTTGCCGCAGCCCGACGGCCCGACCAGCACGCAGAACTCGCCGTCGGCGATCGACACGTCGACTCCGTGGACGACCTCGACTGCACCGTACGACTTCCTGACTGCTTCGATGGTGACCGATGCCACGCCCGGGCTCCGCGAAATCAGAGACGATGCAAAGACTTTAACCGAACATGTTATCAAGCCGACCGTGCAGTGCAGCGGTGATTCCCGATTGACCCGCATCAAGTCGGCCCGGAGGACGCCGGGGCACGATATTCTCATGGGGTCAGCAGTTCCAGCCGTCGTTTCGCTTCGCGATCTACTCGCCAGGGCGCTCGCGATGCGGCGCGAGGCCGCCTCGGGCTATCGCCGGCTGGCCATGGAACCCGCGGTGAGGGAGGCGCCCCAGGTGGCTCGGGTATTCTCGCGTCTGGCAGTTCTCGAGGCCGAGCAGGCAGCCCGCATCGAGCGCGACTTGCCCGATCTCGACGTGGGGACGATACTGGCCGAGGAGGTCATGTGGGCGCAGCCGGTGCGTCCGGCGCGCCCGATCGGCTCGATGTCGCTCGACGACGCGCTGGAGACGGCGCGGCACAACGAGCGGGGCATGCGGGCGATCTTCGAGCACATCGCGGCGACCTCGCCCAACGAAGCGGTACGGATCCGGGCGCTGCAGTTCGCCCTGGCCGAGACCCGCCACTTGTCCACGATCGAAGAGGTGGTTGCGGCCGCCCGAGACGGAGGGAAGGCATGACCCAGAAGATCCCGACGACGTCTGCCGAGTTCGACCACACGCGGATCATCGAGCGCCCCGACGGATTCGACTGGCAGGACGATGCCGACGGTCGCGAGTACGGGCCGTTCCAGACGATGGTCGAGGCGGTTGCCGACATGCAGCTGGCCGACGTCGAGTCGGGGGCCGACGAGGCCGACACCGACGACCTCCGCGAGGCGGGCGACGTGCTGGGGGTGCCCGACTGGGTCGATCCCGACACCGGCCAGCTCGCCGACGACGAGCGCACCCGCACCGACGATCATTGACCGCCGACCCGGCACAATCGAGCGTACCGGCGCCCGGCCCGCAGCCGGGCACATCCTGAGACGAAGGAGCCCCATGCGTACACCGCTGCAAATCAACTTTCATGGCATGGACACGTCGCCGGCACTGGAGACGCTGATTCGCGACAAGACCGCCAAGCTCGAGCAGTTCCACCCCAACGTCACCGGCTGCCGCGTCGTCATCGACAAGCCGCACCA
>JAKOVA010000301.1 GCA_029782335.1 Actinomycetes bacterium
CTTCACGAATCGCACCTCGACCCGAAAGCCGAGCGCGCTGGCGTAGCGCTGAAGCGTGGCGATCGACGGTGAATGCGCGGCGCTGCCCGATTCGAGCCGGGCGACGGCTGACTGGGTGGTGCCGATCCGCTCGGCGAGTTGCGCCTGCGTGAGGCCGGCGCTCGCGCGCGCCTTCAGGAGCTCGTCGATGAAGGCGAACTCGTCCGCGAGCCCCTCGTACTCCTTCCTCACTTCGGGGCGCTTCAGGGCCCGCGCCTTGAAGCGTTTCAGCGCGCTGCTCACCTTTCGCCTCCTGCAACCGACGGATCGCCGTCGACGATTCCGATCCTCCATGCTATCGGACATATAGCGTATTTGCTATTCACTCATGGCATCGGTGTGTCAGAGCCTGCGAGACGCGAGGGGCTCATGGGATGAACGTCGGACTGTCGGATCAATCCGATGACTCGGCAGCCCCGCCGATTGATGCCCGGAGAAACCACACGAACAATTTGCGTCGGTCCCCGGGCGTCCCCGCGGTTGAGCGGAGGCGTATCGGGCAGGTCGATGGGATCTCCAGATTGTCGAGTGCGCACCAGAAATGATACATTCCCGGAAGCCGCCGTCCAGCAAGGCGATTCTGGCCGTGCGCTTCTTTCACGAGAGTTCGGGCAACGAACCCGTTCGCGAGTGGTTGCAGGCGCTGCCGGCCGAGGAGCGCTACATGAAACGCAATCCCCACGTCGGGTCGACCCTCGACGACTTCCTGCGCGACGACGGCAGCTACGACGCCGTGCAGGCGATCGCCGTCAAGCGCGTCCTGGCCTTCCAGCTCGAGGAGAGCATGAGGAAGGCGCGCCTGACCAAGTCGGAGATGGCGCGACGCATGCGGACGACCCGCGCGCAACTCGACCGCCTACTCGACCCGGACAATCCTTCGACCACCTTGCAGACGCTGGTGAAGGCGGCTGGGGCGCTCGGGAAGCGGCTGAACGTCTCGCTGGTGAAGGGGTGACCGTTGGACAAACCGGCAAGACGCCCGGCGGAAGGTCGCGGTCAGCGCGCGACTTCGGACTCGCCAACCGGCCTCCTCAGCCGGGCAACCTTGATCCGGGAAGCGTTCTTCAGCACCTGCGCGAGGTCGTACTGACGCTGCAGGCGCAGCCAGAAGTCGGGGTCGTTGCCGACGGCCTTCGACAGGCGCACGGCCATCTCGGGTGTGATCGCCGACCTGCCGCTCACCACGTTGTTCAGCGCCTGGCGAGTCACGCCAAGCGCCCTGGCAGCCTCGGCCACCGAGAGGCCAAAGGCGTCGAGGCACTCCTGGCGCACGATACGGCCAGGGTGTGCCGGGTTCTTCATCTGCATCGTTGGTCTCGCACCCTTCGGTACGGTTCTAGTGATAGTCGACGAGATCCACGTCCTGGCAGGTGCCGTTGTCGAAGCGGAAGACGATCCTCCAGTTCGCCCGGACCGTGACCGCATGAAAGCCCTTGCGGTCACCCTTCATTGCGTGAAGGCGCAGCGACGGGAGATCGATGTCCGACAGGCTCTCGGCAGCCGAAAGAATCGAGAGAATGTTCTCGATACGCTCGACATGATCGGGATTGACTCCGCTCCGGTCGCCGCGTTCGTACAGTCTCTTCAGCCCCCTGTGCCTCAAGCTCTCGATCACCGTTCGTTCCGTGAATTGTAAAGCGTAAATTGCCAATTGACAATCGGACGGAGGCTGCGAAGACCAGTCTGCCGCAGGTCGCGGCGTCTCCGGGTACGCCGAAAGGGTCGGACGGATTCGGCGCGATGGCCGATGCCAGGCGCTCGTGGAAGGCCTGCGCCCGCGGACCCGCCTCGATCGACGATGAACAGCGTCGCCCCGCTCGCCGTCGAAGACCGGTGCGCCTCCGCGCCATCGACCACCTTGCAGACGCTGGTGAAGGCGGCTGGGGCGCTCGGGAAGCGGCTGAACATCTCGCTGGTGAAGGGGTGACCGTCGCCCCTTCACGGCTGCGAGGCGGTCGTTGACA
>JAKOVA010000025.1 GCA_029782335.1 Actinomycetes bacterium
CGGCACCGAGTTGGCCGGATACAGCGACTGGTCGGGGTACATCTCGCCGGCCAGGTTCGCGTCGCCCGCCACCTGCCAGCCCGACAGGTAGATCGCCTTCAGGCCGGCCTTGACCTGCTGCATCGCCTGGTTGCCCGTCAGCGCGCCCAGCGAGTTCACGAACGGCTCTTCGTTCAGCAGCTTCCACAGCTTCTCGGCGCCGCGCTTGGCCAGCGTGTGCTCGACCTGCAGCGAGCCGCGCAGCCGGACGACGTCCTCGGCGGTGTAGCCGCGCTTGATGCCGCGCCAGCGCGGGCTTTCCGACCATTCCTTCTGCAGCTTCTGCGCTTCGAGTTCACGGGAAGACATGGACAGGCTCCTTGAGCGTCGAGAGTTGGAAATCGGTGCGAGCGCGGCCCGGCAACGACCGTGGCCCCGCGTGCATGACCGTGAGATTACCGAACATCTGCGGCAACGCAACAGACATGGATCAACCATTCCGTGCGCTTTTTTTCAGTTCATGTTCAATAACTTGCCTAGTCTATACCACGATGCGGTAATGACGTTATCGCAATGAAAAACGAGGATGGTGCATTGCGGCGCGTCAATTTCTTATTGTGGAAAACTATTTGCTTCCACAAAAATCGCGGACGCCCCCCCGCCCCTTGCAGCGCCCTCCGGAACCCGCCGGCCCGCAGGCAGGGCCCAGGTGGTTGACATTCCGATCGTCATGAATGAACATTCATTCAGTCGATCGAAACGCCGGCGCTCCGATCCCGGTCCGCAAAAGAGGAATCCCAGATGAAGCTCAATGACAGCATCGCCATCGTCACCGGAGCCGCCTCGGGCATCGGGCTGGCCACTGCGCAGGGCCTCGCGCAGGCCGGCGCGACCGTCGTGCTCGGCGACATCGCCGACGACAAGGGCGAACAGGCCGCGGCGGCGATCCGGGCCGCGGGGCAGCGCGCCGAGTACCTGCGCTGCGACGTTACCGATCCGGCCTCGGTGAACGCATTCCGCGACGCGGTCCTCGGCCGGCACGGACGCGTCGACATCGTGGCCAACGTCGCGGGCTGGGGCAAGATCCAGCCGTTCCTCGACAACGACGACGAATTCATCGCCCGGGTGGTCGAGCTGAACTTCATGGGCACGGTGCGCGTGGTGCGCGCCTTCCTCCCGTCGATGATCGAGCGCAAGCACGGCAAGATCGTCAACGTCTCGAGCGACGCGGGACGGGTCGGCAGC
>JAKOVA010000075.1 GCA_029782335.1 Actinomycetes bacterium
GAGCCGGTTCGCGAGATCACGCTCGCCTCAACCCTGCAGCGCCTGCTGCTCGACATCGTGGAGGTCGGCGGCGACGGCGAATGGCTGCCCTCCGGCGACTTCTTGGCGTCGCTGGTGATCGCGGATGTAGCGCTCTCCGGCGCCTGAGATCGGCGTGCGGTCTAGGGGCTCCCACGGAGGACCGGAACGACCGATCCGTGAGCGACCGCTGCAGCGACCCTCGCCGCGTCGAGGTCGTCGACCCCCACCGTGATGGAGTCGTCGTCGACGGCAACGACGACCGCGTCACGAGTGAGGATGCCGGCGACCGGGCTGCCCGCGAGCGCGGTGCCACTAGTGGTCGTGTCGTCCTCCGTGCCGGTGACCTCGGGTACGTCACCGTCGGTGGGAATCTCGATGAGGTCGACGTGGTCGCCGGCGCTCAGCCGGAGCGACCCGGTTGGAGTTGGCACCGCGAGTGCCACGGTTCCCGCAGGGAGCGCCGCGGCGGTTCCCGATGCGCCGGCGGCGCCGAGGTCGTCCTCGATGAGCACCCGACCGGTCGCAACGTTGTGACGAACGGGACGACCGATCGAACGCGACCGCAGCGCGCCGGGCGGGACAGCACGACTGGGGAGGTCGCGCATCTCGACATCACCCGCCTCGACGGTTGAGCCGGCGACGATCGTGCGTCGAGCGACGGCAACCCGGATTGGATCGCCGTAGCGGGCCGCCCCGGCTGCGGCCTGGTCGAGCAGCCGGTAGGTCACGGTCCCGGTGATCAACGAGAGCAGCGCGCCGCAGAGGGCGTAGGTGCTGGGCCGACGCAGGTGGCGGCGCAGGGTGGACGGAAGGAACAGGTACAACGGACGCATCACGCGTCTCCCTCGAAGGTGACGAACGGGGAGGGGAAGGTGCCGTTGTCGATCGACCCGCGAGCGGCGCGTCGCAACGCCGACCAGGGTAGGTCAGATTCCGATGCGCCGCTCCGCCGGCTCACCCTCGGCGGGCAGGGTGAGGATCTCGACGCCGTCGTCGGTGACCAGCAACGTGTGCTCGAACTGTGCAGATCGCTGTCCCGACAGCGTTGCGGCGGTCCAGTCGTCGTCCCAGACGTAGAGATCGGGAGGGCCGATGGTGATCATCGGCTCGATGGTGAAGGTCATCCCGGGAGCGAACTCGGTCTTGTTTCGCTTGTCGTAGTAGTGCGGGATCTGCAGGCTCGTGTGGAACTGATCGCCGATTCCATGGCCGATGAACTCGCGGACCACGCCGTAGCGGAACGGCGCGACGTGGGCTTCGATGGCGCGGCCGATGTCGTAGATGTGTCCGCCGGGTCGAACGGTCGCGATCGCGGCATGCAGCGCGGCGCGGGTCTCACGGACGAGCGAGACGGTTGCTTCGTCGACCTCGCCGACGAAGAAGGTGGCGTTGGTGTCACCGTGGACACCGCCGATGAAGGCGGTGACGTCGACGTTGACGATGTCGCCCTCGAGCAGTTTGCGACTGTCGGGGATGCCGTGGCAGATGATCTCGTTGACCGAAGTGCACAGCGACTTCGGATACTCCTTGTAGTTGAGCGGACTCGGATAGGCGCCACGGGCGATGCACGCTTCGTGGCCGATGCGGTCGAGTTCGTCGGTGGTGACCCCGGGCCGCACGGCCTCGCCGACCTCGATGAGGACCTCCGCTGCGACCCGGCCGGCGACACGCATCGCCTCGATCTCCTCGGGCGTGCGGATCGCACGAGACTGCCGCGGCGCCGGCCATCCGGAGACCGCGTAGTCGGGTCGCGGAATCGATGCAGGAACGGTACGGCGGGGCGAAAGCATCCCGGGGCGGACCGGGGGCGAAGGTGGGGGATCGAGCAGGGCCGCTCCGGAACGGTGCTTGCGCTTCGCCACGGTCAGGCCGCCGAGCCGGCCGTGGAGGATTCCTTGCTTGAGGAACCGCTCGAGGAATCGCTCGAGGAAGTCGCGGTGCCGGAGGAGCTGTCCGAAGCCGAGGACGTGGTGGAGGACGCCGAGTCGGAACTACTCCGCGAGGAGCTCGAGGAGGCGGAAGCACCGCTGCGGCTGTCGTTCTTGTAGAAGCCCGACCCCTTGAAGGAGATCCCGACGTTTCCGAAAACCTTGCGGAGATTGCCGCCGCACTTCGGGCACTCGGTCAGCGCGTCATCGCTGAAACTCTGGTGAATCTCGAACTCGTGGCCGCAGTCGCGGCAGCGGTAGTCGTAGGCGGGCATCGGCGGGCTCCGGGCATCGTTGGCACTCTGTACTGTCGAGTGCCAACGATATCTCCTCCATTCCTGGATCGAACAGCCGATACGTGGGGAGTAA
>JAKOVA010000093.1 GCA_029782335.1 Actinomycetes bacterium
GCGGCCCCTGCCGACGGCGTACCTTCAGTACCCACCCTTGCCGAAGGGCTTCGTCAGGCCTGCGACGCGAGGACCCTGCCGGGCCGGCTGGTTCGGAAACAGCTCGTAGAGCTTCGTCTTCCAGTCGACGCCCGGATGCGACTCCTCGAAGTCCTTGAGCATGTTCCGGAAGTTCGGCGTGTGGCCGTCCTCCTGGAACCGTTCGCGCAGGTAGGCGACCACCGTCCAGTGGTCGTCGGTGAGTTCGATGCCCTCGGCCTGCGCGATCGCGCGCACCGCGTCCTCGCTGTAATCGGGTTCGAGCAGGAAGCCTTCTTCGTCCGCATCGACCTCGACGCCGTTGATCAGGTACCCCAAGGTCCGTCCCTCGTCGTGTTTCCGGTCAGAACTGCCAGCCGAATGCGACGCCCAGCGAGTTCTGGCTCATGCGCAGGTCGGCCGTGCCGCCGCCGAAGCCTGCCGGCGGCATCCCAGGCGGCAACCCGCCGCTCACGGTCTTCTTGAAGCCGTGCATGTAGGCGACGCTCAATTCCTTGCCGCCGCCGAGTTGCCAGGTCGCGCCGAGCGTGAGGTGGTTCTCGATCACGCCGGGGGCGAGGATGTTGAACGTCACTTCGCTCGAAGGAATCGGCTGCCGGCCCATGCTGAAGCCGCCGCGCAGCGTGAGTTTCTCGCTGTACTGGTAGTTCGCGCCGAGCTTGAACACCGTCATGTCGCGCCAGCCGAAGCCGGGGCCGTTGGCACCACCGAGGGGTATCCCGGACATCAGGGCAGACATCGAATTGCCGACGGCGCCCACGCCGCTGTAGTCGATCTGCTGGACGTCGGCGGCCACGGTCAGCTTCGGCGTGGCCTTGAACGCGATGCCCACGCCGTAGTTGGCCGGGATGTCGAAGTCGCCGCCATCGGCGAACAGGCCGGCGTACTCCTTGAACTTGCCCATCTTGGTCTTGGTCTGGTAGGTCGCGCCGAGCGTCACCGTGTCGCTCATGCGGCCGGTCCAGCCGATGCGCACGCCCCAGCCGGAGGACGAATCCTCGCCGTTGTTCGTCACTTTCGTCGGGTCCGCCGACATCATCGTGAACGGCTGCAGGCCATACGCAGAGAAACGCTGGTGCGCGAGGTTCAGCGACACGCCGATCGCGTGGTCGGGCGTGATCTTGTAGGCCACCGTCGGCGCAATGAACAGCTGCGTC
>JAKOVA010000302.1 GCA_029782335.1 Actinomycetes bacterium
CTCTCATTCAAGGCACCCTCCAGAGCATTGGGGTGGTATATCGGATCGTGGGTAATCACGCTGTCGGGCTCAATCGCGCAGATCGCATTCTCAATGGGCTTTGGAAGGGAGATCCTCGATATCGCCAATAGTCAAGTGACTTCGGTTGGTTCTGCCCTAATGCTCGGGGTGACCTTGGCGCAAAGAATGAACGCCGAGCGACAAGCCCGAATCTCCGCCCAGCACAGTGCCGTCACCGCCCTGCAACGGTTCCGCGAGAACTACAACGCGATGCCCGTCGGCATCTTCTCGATGAAGCACGACGGGACGCTCATCGAACACAACCCGACCTTTGCCGAGATGTTCCCGGACAACGGGCGCCGCAACTCCAAGATCGGACTGAACTGGGTCGAATTGACGAATCTCGAGGCACTGAAGGCCGTCAAGGAGCTGACCTCGAGCGACCGGATGATGGACACCGAACTGGCGATCGAACGCCCGGACGGCAAGCGGCGCTGGTTCCATGTGCGTGCGGTGCGCAAGGTCGAGCGGTACGAGGGGTGGATCGAGGAGATCACCGCGCGCAAGGAGGCCGAGGGGCAACTCAAGTTCCTCGTCGACCACGACTCCCTGACCGGCTTGCTGAACCGTCGCGGCTTCGAGATCCATCTGCAGAAGGCCATCGGCTCCGCGGGCAACCGCCCGGTGTGCCTGGCTTACGTCGACCTCGACCGCTTCAAGCTGGTCAACGACCTGTTCGGGCATGCTGCCGGAGACCAGATCCTTCGCCAGATGGCGACGCGAATGCGCGAAGTGATCAGGCCGCCCCACGTCGCCGCACGGGTCGGTGGCGACGAGTTCGTGGTCATCATCGACGGCCCTTCGCTCGACTCGGCGAAGACGCTCTGCGAGAAGCTTCGCGTCGATCTGAGCGACCGCGCTTATCAGTACCAGGACAAGGCGTTCAACGTGACGGCGAGCATCGGCCTGATCCGCGTGCTCGACAACATGCGCCCTGCCGACGCCCTGACCGCAAGCGACCGCGCCTGCTCCGAAGCCAAGGCCTCCGGGGGCGCGACCGTCATCTCCTACGACTCGAGCAGCACGGAGCTGCTGAACTATCTCGACGAG
>JAKOVA010000119.1 GCA_029782335.1 Actinomycetes bacterium
GCCCGACGAAGCGCTCACGATCGCCGCCAGCCGCCGCGCACACCCCGACCAGCTTGCCGCCGTCTCCGAAGCGGCCGGCCTCTCGCCAGTGGACACGGCAACAGCACTTGCAGCGAAGGTCAACGACCACATCGTTCTCGACGTCATCAACATCCGCTGTGACGGTGACACCGAAGCCGTCGCGACGACAGCGACGGGCGCGGGCATCGACTCGTCGACCGTGCAGTCGTGGCTCCACCCCCCAGCGCCGGACACCGTAACGCCCATCAGATCGGCCATCGACGTCGACGCCGCAGCGCTGCTCGACCGGCTCCCCGCGGCCGGCGCCACCTCCGTTGACGACCCGATTCGCAGCCTCGATGCGCTAATGCTCAACATCGACTCCGCGGGACTGGAGCCAGCGCAATGAACGACCTATTCACCCCCGACTCGGACACGAGCGAATCAGAGCCGCTCGACGAGGGCGGCACCTGGCTCCTCGACCTCGTCGCTGCCGTCGACCACCTCCGCCGCGGCTACCGCCCAGGCTTCACCGTCTGGGACGCGCTCACCGAGGCGATCGAATGGCCAAACGTTGTCGAGATCACCGGGCCTGCCTCTGCGGCCGCAGTTCCCTCGCTGAACGAGGGGATGCATCGTGCCGTTCGGAACTGGGTGTGTGCCATGGCTGAGCGATACAACGCCGGGCATCATTGGCCGCACCCTCAATGCCGTCGGACCTTCCCGCCAGTGCGGATGGCCGATCTCGCGAGTAGCTACTTCGAGGCGTAGCGACCGAAGGGGATCGGATCGACTCGTTCCTCGAACTCACCAATGTCGTCCGCGGCTGACGGATCTAGTTCGCCTGATAGTCAGGGTGCAGATCGCGCCACAACTTCGCAACGCGCTCGCCCTCCTCCGTCATGCGGACCTCCTGGTCGTCCCTTCTTGCCGTGCCGAAGGGCGTCGTGCGGTGGAACAGCGCCCCCGAACCCTTGGTACCGAACAAGTTGGCAGTGGAGCGGACGTTCTCGCCGTACATCTGGCGGCGGATCGCCAGCGAGTCTCCGAGCGTCATCGAGCCATGATCCTTGATGAACCTCCAGTGCCGGTACGCAACCTCCCCGACCTTGTCGATTCGAGCAAGCTCCTTCGATGAGAGCACGGATCGCCCATCCTCACCACCGCGCAATCGGGAGACGAGACGTTGCGCCTCTCCGAGTCGCACCGCTGCCTCGTCGAGCAGTCTGACGATCTCATCGAGCCCGTCCGGGGTTGAGTTGTCGTCGGCACCCATTCGCTTGGCCATCGGTCACTCCTTCGTAAGTCGCGCGTAATCTGCGTCGGCATCTACGATGCACTCCGCCGGTCACGAAGTCAAGACGTAACTTTACGACGAATCTACGATGCAAGAGGTCCGCCATTACGCTGAGGCCCATGTCCGCCCGAAGGGTGCCCGCCTTCTCGGGCCGGGTGCGCGCTGAACTCGCCAGCTGCATCGAGCGGTGCTACTCGCACAGCGAGATCAGCGTGCTCTACACGCGTTTCGACGTCGCCGACAGCGACGGCGGCAACAAGCTGCAACGCAGCACCGCGCTCATTCGCGCTCTTCATGAGTCAGCCGAGGGCGACGGAGCACCCGTCCTCGACCTGATCAGGTCCGTCGTGGAGGACCGATTCGGCGGTGACGTTCTCGATCGCAACGGCAACCCCAATGCGAACCTGCGACCGCTGATCGCCGCACTGCGAGTTGATGGATACGAGCTGGTGGATGGCCGGCTCGTCGCTGCCGGGGCCGGCTCGATACCGATGACGGCGGAAGTCTCCCTGCTTGAGTCGCGGCTACGCGAACGACAGTTGGCCGTTGCGGCGCGCCACTACCGACAGGCAGTCGACAGCTTCACCGATGGCCGGCTCGAGGCCAGCAATGGGCAGTTGAGATCGTGCCTCGAGAACACCCTTATCGAACTCTGCTCTCGTCACGGAAAGCGCACCTCGGATCCGAAGGGCGCTGCAGAGTTGCTCCGAACGGCCGGCCTCCTCGATGGCGACGAGACCAAACTCCTTCAAGGTCTGGTCGGGGTCAGTAACCAGCGCGGGGCGCACCACGGTACGACGACTGAGGAGGAGGCGACGTTTCGCCTTCACACCACGACCGCCGTCATGCGGTACCTGCTCGCCCGCATTCGCGATCCCGCGTAGGCCGCACCGGCCATCGGGGTGGCTCAGATCATCAGCTCAACGACCGCCGCTTGAGGGTCCGATCCGACGGTCGCGGCGCGAAGCGCTCCGGTGACGTCGCCCACTTCCACGACGTGCGGCCAGTGCTGCAGGATCCAGAGCTGGCGCTCACGATGTGCCGACGTGAGACCAGCCAGGAGATCCTCGAGTTCTTCGAACGGCAGCGGTGCCATGGACTGCACCTTCTGGACGAGGCCTCGGACGTCTGCTGGCGCGGTGGCGAGGATGGCGTCGAGTTCGACCTGGCGCTGCTGCAGCTCGTCGGGCGTTCGCGTTCGCAACGTTGGCGTGAGGGTGGGGTCGGCGATGTCGTCGAGCCAGGCTCGCGCGTGGGCGACTGTGGCTGAGATCGCCGGCCACACCGTTTCGTCTCCCAGGTTCTGGGAGTCGACGATGCCTGCGCGGAGACGATGCGCAGCGACTTCTCGTACCGTGTCCTCCCAGACCTGCGTCGCCGCCGGGTTGTCGACCGGGCGTGTGCCGAGCAGTGCAACCAGCCAGGCGGGTTCAGCTGCGCGGAGTGATGCAGCGGCGCGATCGACTGCGAGCGTTGCCGCTTCGGCGTACACGTGGCCGTCGTTGGGTTGCACTCCTGCGGCAGAGAGGTGTGCATGCCATCGGTCGAGGCGGTCGTGGATGTCCGCTGTGATTCGCTCGAAGGTGGCGGTTGCGGCGTCGGTGAGTTGGCGCGGCTTGGGGTGTGGCGGGTCGACGATGGTGATGTCGGCCCAGTTGAACGTTCGAACCGCCGTCGTGCCTTTCGCTGAAACGAACTCGACCTGAGCGGTGCCGACGCTGTCGTCGACGGCCGTGATGGTGCCGATGTTGCGTCGATCCCACGCCTTGACCCGATGCCCAACGGCGACGTGGCGGGCGGTGTGATCCAGGCGGGCGAGGCGCTCGTTGGCATGAGCGGGGTCGCCGCCGACGAGGTGGGTGGCTCGTGCCTCGACGACTCGTGCGTAGGCGGCCCACCTCTCCAGAGGCGCCAGGTCGAGCGTGGTGGCCTTGTGATGGATCTCGGGCGCGTGTGGGTCCCGGGTGATGGCGAGCGCCTTGCTGCGGGAGGCGCTGAACCGGTCGTGAAGGAGGTCGTCGATCGCGTCGGGTTCTTCGGCGAGCAGTCGCAGGGGGCTGTCGTGTCGGCCGACGTCGGGGTCGAGACTGTCGAGTTCGGGCTGGGTGAGGACCAGCCAGTTCGACTGTCGTCCGCGTGACATGACGAGGTAGCCGGCTTCGCGGTAAAGCCCGTCGAGGCCGACCGCGATGGCGAGGTCCCAGGTGCCGCCTTGGGCTCGGTGGGCGGTGGTGGCGTACGCGTAGTCGATGCCGCCTGCTGCGACGTAGTCGTTGTCGATGCGGACGAGGGATTCGTCGTGGTCGAGGCGGACGACGAGTCCGCTGTCGTCGATCGCCAGCAGCGTTCCAGTCTGACCGTTGAGGACTGCGGTCTCGTCGCCGTCGATGGTGCGGGCTCGGTAGTCGTTGACCCGCATGACGAGTCGCTCCCCGACGGCGAGCCCGTCCACGCCAGCGGCGAGGATGCCAGCGTTGAACAGCCGTTCGCGCACGGCATGGTTGAGCGCGGCCACGACATCGTTGGTTCCGGCGAGGAGTACGGGCACGGTGCCGGCTTGGTGGGCGTCGAGCCAGCGGTCGACGGAGGTGGCGATCATGTCGGCGCGGTCGCCGGCGACGACGATCCGGTCGTGCTCCCGGTACGCGCTGACGGCCGCCGCCACATGGCCGTCGCGGAGTTCGGCGAGGGCGTCGCGCTCCCATTCGTTGAGTTGGCGACGGTTGACGGTGAGTTCGGCGATCGTGACGTCGGGGTCGGTCGCGAGTGCTGCGAACCCTCCGCCGGCGGTGATCTCGGGAAGCTGGTGGTGGTCGCCGACGAGCACGACGCGTCCGCCTGCATCGATCACCGGTCGGATGACCCGCTCGAGCTCCCGAATGCCTGCCATGGCAGCTTCGTCGACGACGAGCACGGTGCGCTCGCTGGGACGACCCAGCCCGTGGTCCCATGCACCGAGTTGGCGGTGGATCGTGGCCGATGGGATGTGGGCGTCGGTCGCGAGTTCGTGTGCGGCTCGAGCGGACGGAGCGACGCCAACCACCTCCAACCCGGCGACCTCGAAGACCCGGCGGACGGCGTCGAGTGTGAAGGTCTTGCCCGTGCCCGCCGGGCCGACGAGCACGGTGACTGCGTCGGGCGAGGTCGTGATCGTTCGGACGGCGAGGTCTTGGTCCGCGCCCAGGGTCGGGCCGTGGCCGATCAGGTGGCGGACCGTCACGTCGTCGATCGGGATGCGGCGGTTGCGGTGGTCGTGGACAGTCGCAAGAAACCGTTGCTCGACGTCGAGCATGCCCGTGGTCGTCCATCGGGGCATGCGGTCATCTGCGATCGGGACGATCTGTGGCGAGGCGAGAACGCGGGCGACGATCCGGTCGACGGTGGCGACCGATGCTCCCTCACCGATTCGGGCGGCGACTGCTTCGACGAGGTGGGGCCGGGTGAAGGTGGTGTCGTGGTCGGTGAGCGTTCGGCCAAGATCCTCGATCCACTCCTCCGCAGTGACCGTCTGGTCGACGGTGGCGCCGCTGATCGGATCCTTGACGGCAAGTCGCCAGACCTCGTCGTAGGTGACCGTGCGGCCAGCGGTCGCCGACAACAGAACTTCGGCCTGCACCGGACCCCAACCGGCCTCGACCGCGGCAGCCTTCCATGCGACGTCGAACCGCTCGCCCTCGACCTCAGGCTTCCCGCGTCGTGTCGCCAGTACCGCTGCCTGCCGGCCCTGCGGGTCGTTCGGGGTCCCGGTGGCCTCCAGCCAGGCATCGATCTCTGCAGCCCGCTTCGAGAACACCTCGCACAGACGCTGCGGGACGCCAGCGACCTCAGGAACGTGACGGCCGGGGCGCCACTGCAGCCCCAGGCGATCGGTCAGCTCATCGCGCAACGCTGTCTGGAACAGCTCGCCTGCGGCACGGACCGCCCGGTAGAGCTCTGGATGCACGAAGGCACCCCAGCGGCCGTCGGGTCCTTCCACGAGGTTCGCGACCAGAGTGTGCCAGTGCAGAAGAGGGTCACCAGCGCGGCTGGTGCGATGCCGGAACACGGCGGCCACGACGCCACGTCCGAGGAGGACACGGATCTTCGCGGCCTCGGCTGCGGCCGGGTCGCGGGCTGCGAGATCGTTCAGGTACGCAGCGTCCCCGGACCCACGGCGCACTCGAATCGCTTCTCGTTCCAACCAGGCGACTGTCTGACGGACCGCGGCTTCGCCGGCCTCGATGATCTGCCCTTGGACACGAGGATCGTCCGTGACGGCGTACAACACTGACACCGATTTCGGCGCCTTGAAGGTGAGGTCGAAACCTGGCACCCGACGCGGATGCGTGCGCAGCGTCTCGCCGTTCGGGGTCAGCCCACCCGTGCCTGGCGCGATGCCAGCGAGCACCGCTCGAAGGTCGTCGGCCGCCACCGGACCGTCGAGGCCGAGGCGTTCGGCGCCGACACCGATCCAGACACCGTCGGCTTCGCCACGGCCGGTGTAGTAGTCGTCCAGACTTTGGGCGACACCGGCGAGCGTGTAGGCCTCCTGCCCGACCCGCAGCTTGGCGATGCTCAACATGCACCGCAGCGTGCGCTCGCACACTCCCGGGCACGCTCCCGGGGTCACTCCCAGACTCCCGAAACTCCGTGCACACCGTCCCGGTGATTATCTGTGAGTCCGACCTTGGCTCACTCCCGATCGCCTCGACGACTCGTCGGCATTGCGGTGGGTTCACAGCACTCGTCTACGGGCGTCGGTGGGGGCGGTGCCTTCGTTGTCGGCCGGTCCGGTCGCATGGCATCGACTCCTCCGACGGTTCGATTGGTAGCGCGGGAAGGAACCGTTCGAGTGCAAGGAGGCGCTGCGCGTCGTGCCACGCATCGGTCGGGGTCGGGTACGGGCCTTGGATCGTGGCCCAACGGTCGGGCTCGTAGGAGTCCATGATTCCGAACCACCGCACCGGTCGTGCCGGCGTGTCGGCACCGAACTCGATCACGTCGCCAGCGGCGAGCTCCATCGGGAGACGCCAACCACACCGCGATGGCTCGGGTTCCCAGAGCGCTCGAGCCCATCCACCGGCCCGGTCGTCGGGCCAGATCGTTGCCACCCACAGGTGAGCATCGGAAGCGGCCGGCACCGGCAGGTCGATCACGACGGCGGCCGGCGCTCGAAGCCGATGTCGGCCTCGCCGGTTCCAGTCGTAGCTGGTCGATCGTGCGGGCTCGTCAGGTTCCATCGCAGCCTCCTTCCGGCATGACCGCCGAAGGTAGGAGGCGCCGTCTCCCGAGACGTCGGTGCCCAGCAGGATCGCCCACTATCGCCACATGCGACGACGGATCGACCGTCACACTTCGTGGCCGAGTTGGAACCTGCGGTCGATGCGGCGGTTGTGACGACCGGACCATGGCACGGTGGTGTGGGCTGTCCATCCTCGAAATGCTTGCCGCCCGGAGCGACGCGGCGCCCGATCAGCTCGGCGACGTGGCGGTCGAAAGGTCCACGTCACACCCCCTCCGTACGATGGAGAGATGGCGCGCGATGACGTGAGGTTTCACCGGGGTGACATGCACAGCTTGTTGGTCAACCAGCTGAAGAAGGCGGAGGAAGACGTACTGGGCGTCCCGGCTGACTACGTGCTGGTGATGTCGGTCGAGGACCTCGTCGACGAACTATTCGCTCGATGGGTCGTGAACCCGCTTGTGGTCCACTTCGACCAGCACTCATCTTCAGGCACGAAGGACATAGACTTCTATGTCGCTGGATGGGAAGGCGACCGCATCAAGGTCGCGGGTTCGTGCATCACGTTCCTCTATCCGTTCGAGGGCGACGCTGTTCTGTTCGACGTACGTCCCAGCACGGGCACCATGAACCCTCCGCGATTCGAGCTTCGCGACGGCTTCGTCCTGGTCGCCTACGAGGGGCGAGCACCGCTCGATCCGAACGCAGTGAAGTCATACGTCGACTCGATGGAGGAGACCATCCGCAAGTACGTGGGTTGGTCGCGGAACGACATCGGCCCCTGGAACGAACGACTGCGTGTCGAGCTGCGCCGGTGGGTCGAGGAGCGTCGCACCAAGGTGATTGCAGATCGGGCACTTGATGCTTTCCTGGAGGTGCCGGTCGTCGATCGTGCGAACCCGTCGGCGTCGTTCACGGTGGACCCACCCCGCAAAGTCCGGCCGGTCGCCGTGCAGCCGATCGCGCCAACCCCTGCGTTCGCCCCTGAGCCGGCGATCTCGGACGACGGCTTCGCCGCAATTCTTCGTGAGATCGAGAGCGTTACAACGGCCGTGCAGCGTCTGCCGAAGACGTTCGCCAAGATGCCCGAGGAGTCCTTGCGCGACGTACTGCTCGTGGTGCTCAACAACCACTTCGGCCCGGCGACTGGTGAGACGTTCAGCCGTCGCGGCAAGACCGACATCTTCATCCCCTACGGCGGCGACGAGCGCGCTGTGTTCATCGCTGAATGCAAGGTGTGGAAGGGACAGAAGGCATTTGAGGACGCGATCGATCAGCTCCTCGGATACCTGATCTGGCGAGACTCTCG
The DNA here is from genome assembly GCA_029782335.1 of Actinomycetes bacterium. Classification (GTDB taxonomy): domain Bacteria; phylum Actinomycetota; class Acidimicrobiia; order Acidimicrobiales; family Microtrichaceae; genus JADLFH01. The sequence continues at coordinate 7,828 of JAKOVA010000119.1, forward strand.
AGCTGCGCTAATCGTCTTCGTGCGAGCTGGCTCGCCGACAGATACCGGGACGAAGGCCATCGACGCGATCCGTCGGCATGAGTCGTTCAAGCGAATGGGCAGTTCGGCTGGGCGAGAGACCTTCACGCTCGCCAATCGCAATGACGATCGGAAGGAGATCCACCTCGCGCTCCTCGTCGTGCCCGTCATCGAGTGACGCCGAGACGAAGTGACGGCACCCGCCCGAAGGGCGGTCACGGCACACGCGTCGACCGGCGGCGAGATCAGAGCGGCTGGCGGCAGCGGGCGCAGGTGTCGTCAGGGGTGAGCCAGTCGAGGAACACGGGCTTGGGGAACTCGCTGGTGTCGTAGGTGGTGTCGTCGTCTCGGTCGATGGCGAGGGCGCCGGCGCATTGCTCGAGGACGTCGTCGGTGGGCATGTCGCGGGCGGCGGGGGCGGCGACGCCGTCGGTGATCATGGTTTCGATGAGGCAGGCCGGGCAGTAGATGTCGGCTTGGTAGGTGTAGGCGGCGATCTCGTCGCTGCGGCGGTAGGGCGGGCGGTTCATGCGGCGACCTCTTCGGCGGTTTCGGTGGTGGTGTGTCCGGTGTGGGTGTTGAGCCAGTCGACGGCGGCTTGGGCTCGGCTGGCGACGGTGACGAGGGCGCGGGCGTCGCTGCGCAGGATGCGGAGCCATCCGGCGAGGTAGGCGGCGTGGTCGGCTCGGGTGCTGGTGGTGAGTCCGGTCTGTGCGCACCACATGGCGGCGCCGAGCTCGGCGACGAGTTCTTCGGCGGCGTAGGCGTCGTCGCCGAATCGGCCGGTGAGGTCGCGGTTGAGGCGGTCGGTGTGTCCGGTCCAGTGGATGGTCTCGTGGGCGCGTGTGGCGTAGTAGTGGGCGGCGGTGTCGAACTGGGCGAGGGTCGGGAGGTGGATCGAGTCGGTGGCGGGCCGGTAGTAGGCGCGGTTGCCGCCTTCGATGACGGTCGCGGCGATCGCGGCGAGGTACTGCTCGGCGGCGTCGATGCGGGCGGGGGTGTCGCGTTCGGTTCGTTGCTGGTTGCGACGGGCGATGATCTCGTCGGCTCCGTCGCACTGCTCGGCGGCGAACACGGCATAGGCGCGGGCGATGAGTCGAGGCCGACCGGCGGGCGTGTCGTCGCTGTCGTCGGTCTTGCTGTCTGCGTCGGTGGGGTTGGTGGGCTTCCAGAGCACGACTTGGGTGGCGCGTTCGCCGCGTCGGACTTGGGCGCCGTGGCGTTGCCAGGCTCGGTAGGTGCCGAAGGTGCCTGAGGTCCAGTCGTGGGCGGCGGTGACCATGGCGAGCCAGACGGCGTTCATGCCGCGGTAGGGGCGGTGGTCGATGCTGGTGGGTGTGCCTGCGTCGGCGAGGTGGTGCCATGGCATCCGCCAGGTTCCGGCGGCGCCGGTTTCGATGTCGTCGATGAGTTGTGCGGTGATGGTGGCGAACAGGTCGTTGGCGTGCATCGGGTGTCCTTTGCGGTGTCGGTGGGGCGGCTTCGCCCTCCGGGCGTCTGGCCCGCCGCCGGAAGCGGCCGTGTCAACCCGAAGGGCTTGGCCCCGAGGAACGAGGGGCTTGACACGGCTGCGGGCGGCGGGCAGCACGGCACCGCCGGCCCACGAGGCCGGCGCCACGGCACACCCGCTCGAGCCGGGCGACCGGTGACCCGTCGTTGACGGCACACGCGAAGCTGGTCCCGCACCCGCGGAGGTGCGGGACCGGGCCGGCGCGTCAGCGGCGGACGGGGTAGAGACTGCGGCCGCGGTGTTCCACGACGCCGAGGCGCACGGCGCGTTGCAGCGCGGTGTAGGCGGTGGCGTTGGGGAGCCAGACGTGTTCGAGGAGTTGATCGAGCGCGGCCTGGTCCGGGTCGGCGTCGTAGAACAGGTCGTAGAGCTCGTCGTCGCTGATCTTGGGTGCCGGGCCGGGTGCCGGCGCGGTGTCGGGTGGCGGTGCAGGTCGTTCGTCTGCGGCGAGTCCGCCCCACACGCCGAACGGCTCCGCGGTGTCGACGGCGTGGGCCCGGCAGGCGTTGCGCACCGGGCAGGTGTCGCACACGGTCTTAGCGGCGGCGACCGATGCGGGGTGCGGGTCGTAGAACAGGGCGGGGTCGGTGCCGCGGCATGCGGCGTGGATCCGCCACCTCGGACCGGCGGGTGCGGTGGTGGTATTCATCGCTGGGCGAGGTGTTCGGGGTAGGCGGCGGCGAGGTAGGGCGGGAGCTGTGCGATCTGGCGTTGGGTGAGCGGGGCGAGCCAGAGCCGCACGGCGATGCGGTCACCGGTGCGGCGGGTGATCCCGAACCGGTCGAGCCGGTCGAGGCTGCGCCAGACACGGGCGGCGGAGTTGCCGATGCCGAAGGTGAGCGCGATGTCCTCGATCGTCCACAGGCTCGGTCCGTCGGTGGCGTGGCGGGCGAAGCGGTGCGCCATCGCCATGCCGATGGTTCCGATCGACGGGGTGTACCAGACGAGCGCGTCGTCGGTGTCGGTGCGTACGGCACCGGCGGCGGCTTCGACGATTGGGTCGTGCCAGGCGTCGACGGTGAAGGTGACGTGCTCGGCGGTGCTCGTGATCGTGGGGGTCGGGTCGATGGTGGGTGCGGTGGTGGACATGAGGGCCTCCGTGGTGTGCGAATGACACGGCGCCCCGGGGTCGGTTGGACTTCCCCGACCGTCCCAACCCCGAAGGCGTCGTGCCGTGCCCGACCGGGTGGCCGGGCTTCGCCCTCCGGGCGCTGGGCCACCGGCGACGGCGGCGTCAACCGTCAGGCTTGGCCCCGAGGAACGAGGGGCTTGACGCCGACGGCGTGGTGGCCCGACACGGCACCCGGCCCGCAGGGCCGGTAACAGCACCCACCCGAGCGGTGGTCACGGCACCCGCCGGTGGTTCGCTCAGCACATCAACGTCCCGGAGTTGCTCCCGTGATCACTCCCGACCGGGCAACAACCTGGTCCGGTCTGCCCGCCGATCGGGTGGCGGGCAGACCGGGCCCCGTGGTGTCAGTCGCGGTCGGGTCGGTCCGTGAGCGTGGCGGCGGTCCACTCGTCGGGTGTCCAGCCGGTGGCAATCAACGCGTCGAGGTAGTCACGGCACTGGCTGCTCGACGCTGACCAGTACATGCGGTTCTCGGCCAGCCCGAGGGCGACCGCCCCGGCGACCCGTGTCAGCGCAGCGACGGTGTCGGCACCGTCGAGCAGGTCGGTAACGGTCGCGTCGCGGGGCTGGTCGTGGCCGAGGATCGTCGCTGCGAACACGACGGCGTCGCGTCCGGCTTCGAGCACCACCGACCGCAGAGCGAGCCGTGTCAGGTCCGCCTGGGCGAAACCGCCGCGGGTCTTCGCGAACGTCTCGGTCGCGTGCCTGAGGCGGGCCAGGCGGGCCTTGCGCTTCGCGTGGGAGTCGTCGTGGTTGGCGGGTCGGGTCGGCGTGCGGTCCGACGCGAGGTCGCTCTCGCTCTTCGCTGCAGCGATGCGCTGCGGGTCATGGCGGCGCGGGTCGACGCACACGTCGAACACGTCGACCCCCTCACCCCACGACGTCGCCTTCACGACCACTGCATGGCACGGCTCGCTGGCGTGGGCACGGCAGCCGTCGGGATCGAACAGTTCGCCGAGACGGCGGGCCTTGTCCGGTGCCGGGTGCTCGTCGCTGTGTACGACCGGGTGCGTGGCGACGGCACGGTCGAGGGCCTCGCGGTAGTTGTCGCGGCGGCGTTGCGTGTCGCGGTAGGCGGCGACGACTCGGGCGGGGTCCTGCCAGGTGCGTCCGGTGAGTTGCCCGCAGACAGCGTCGAGATGATCGGGGCCGAGATCGGCGAGAGACGCTGCGGCCTCCCCGCCCGCGATCGACAACTCGCCCGAGTCGAGGGCTTCACGCCACCGGGCGGGCAGAATCGTGACCGCCATCCGAGCACGCACCCACGACTGGGACCGGCCGATCCGGCGGCACAACTTCGACGGGGTCAGGCCACCCTCGAGCGACATCAACCGTTCGATCGCGGCGACCTCTTCCGACAGCGTCAGGTCGCTGCGGTTCGAGTTCTCCGACAGACCGGCCTCGATCACCTCCACCCGTGTCATCGGCCGCACCACCGCCGGCACCTCGGTCACCCCGGCCTGCAGCCCGGCGGCGTGGCGGCGACGACCGGCAACGATCAGGTACACGCCATGGTCGTCGGCGGGCAGCACGACGAGCGGTTCGATGATCCCGTGCGCGCGGATCGACCGGGCCAGTTCGGTCAGATCACCGAGCGTGTGACGCGGGTTGTCCGGATGCGGTGCCATGTCGGCCAGGTTCAGCCAACACAACTCCGGTTCGAGCTCGACCGGGTCGTCGTCGGCGACGGTCTCGGTTGGGTCGGTGATGGTCATGGGGTTCCTCCTTGCTGAGACGCCGCGATCGTCTGGATCCACGGACGCGACGGGGTGTCGGTAGCGACCCGATTCGGGTCGATGTGGGCGCAGGTGTCATCCGAGGCGCGGACCCACACCTCGCCCTGCTCGATCAGCACCCGACGAGCAGCCGTCGTCGCCACACCGAGCGATCCGGTGTGCACGTGCTCGACCCCGCAGCGGTCCACGACCACATACGTCGGGACCCCCTCGATGGGGGCGTGGAACAGCACACGCTGCCCACCCGGAGCGACGCACGACTCGACCACTTCGACCGTTGCCACGACGTGCCTCCCTTCGGTGCGCTGAGCGGACCCCGACCGAGCAGCGGCCGGGACTTCGCCCTCCGGGCGCAGGGTCGCCGGCGGGCGCCGTGTCAACCCGAAGGGCTCGGCCCCGAGGAACGAGGGGCTTGACACGGCGAACGCCAGCGACCCCCACGGCACCCCGCCATCCGGCGGGCCACGGCACCCGCCGGCATCGAGGTGTCACGCCGAGCGGGGTTCGAGGGTGCGATCACTCACATGGAGCCGCACGACGACACCCGGAGCACGCCGTGATCCCCGACCCGGCCACCCGCGCCTGCATCACCGCCGACGAAGCGTTCGCCGAGCTTGGCATCGACCGCACCACCGGATACCGCGCCATCAAAGACGGCACCTTCCCCGTCCCCGTCATCCGCGTCGGCCGGCTCATCCGCATCCCCACCGCCGCACTCCGCCGGCTGCTCGACGCTGACGATGACCTCGAGAACCCGACGTTCACCGACCAGTACGATGACGACCCCACCACCGAGCCGCCGGCAACGCCGGCACTCCGACTGGTGCCTCGGCCCGAGCTGGCCCACCAACGCACACAGGCCGCACTGCGGCCCGAACGCAACGGGGGCCACCCATGAGCCAACGAGGATCGATCCACCGTCGAGGCGATGTCTGGATCGCGTACTGGCGCACCGAGACGGCCGAAGGCCGCAAGCAGCACACCAAGTCGTTCCGCACGAAGAAGGAAGCTCAGCAGTTCCTTACCGACACCATGGCTGCGATCCGCGGCGGCGTGTTCTCCGAGCCGTCGAAGGTGACGCTCGGAGAGTTCCTTCTCGAGCGGTGGCTGCCCACGAAGAAGATGGCTGTGCGAGTGAGCACGTACGCCAGCTACCGAGGGCTCGTCGAGCGTCACGTGGTGCCTGCGCTTGGACACTTGCAGATCCAGCAGCTCTCAGCCGATCGTCTCGATCGGTTCTACGCAGACCTCGTTGCGCAGGGCTTCGCCACCAAGACGGTGCGCAACATCCACGTGCTCCTCCATCGGGCCCTCACAGATGCAGTGCGCAAGAACCTGGTGCCGCGCAACGTTGCCGACGCCGCCGACCCGCCCAAGCTCAATCGCGCCGACCGGGAGGAGATGAAGACGTGGACACCGGAGCAGCTCCGCCAGTTCTTCGCTGGCATCTCGAACCACCGTCTGGCGGCGGCCTACATCCTCGCTGCCACCACGGGCATGCGGCGCGGAGAGGTCCTCGGCGTCAGGTGGCGCGACATCGACTTCAACGCGCGGCGTCTGCACGTGCAACAGACCGTGCTGACCGTGGAGTACCAGATCGTCATCGGCCGCCCGAAGACCCTCCGCGGTGAGCGCAAGATCGCGCTCGATGACCAGACGATCCAAGTGCTGCGAAGCCATCGAGCAGCGCAACGACAAGAGAAGCACTTGCTCGGCGACGGCTACCACGACCAGGGCCTGGTGTTCGCCCGCGAAGACGGCGCCCCGGTGCATCCCGACTACTTCTCGCAGACCTTCGACCGCACGGTGAAGCGGCTCGGACTGCCCAAGATCCGGCTGCATGATCTTCGCCACACGCACGCCACGCTCGGCCTCGCTGCCGGCGTCCACGTCAAGGTGATCTCGGACAGGCTCGGCCACGCGACGACGAGCTTCACCCAGGACGTGTACATGCACGCGATCCCCGCGGTCGAGGAGGACGCCGCGGATCAGATCGCGCGCATCGTGTTCAACGGAACCAGCGTCCCCGAACGATCGGACGAGGCCACGACTGGCGAGGGCCATGTCTCGCAACCCGGCAGCGATGGTGAAGGCGACAACCCGTCGTCCGACGAATCGTACGATGAGTCCGATGGTCGCTGAGCGAGCGACGGTACTCATCACCGTCAAGGCATCTCCTGAGATCGGACGCACGCACGGGGAGACGGTGTGCGTCGCCGGCATCCGCCTCGACGGCGACGACTATCACTGGATCCGACTGTTCCCCGTGCAGTGGCAGTGGTTCTGGCAGGGCGAGCATCCCAAGTACCAGGTGATCGAGCTCGAGATCGACAAGCACGACAAGGACCAACGCCCGGAGTCGTACCGGCCACGACTCGACACGACGACCGTGCTCGACCAGCTCCCCGCAGGCAAGCGGCGCGCCGAAGTGCTCAACCGGTTACCCCAGTACACGATGTGTGATCTCGTCGCGGCGAAGGGTTGGTCGCGCCCGTCCCTAGGGCTGGTCGTCCCGCGCGAGATCACCGGATTCGCCCGCGAGGACCACACCGGCGACACCGCCCACGCCGCGAAGATGAACCGGGCCGCCCAGGGCAGTCTCCTGGCTCAGGGCGCCCCGAAGCTCGAGTTCTCGCCATTCACGTTCAAGCTTGGGTACCGCTGCCAGTCGGCTTCGTGCCGCGGTCACGAACAGAGCATCGTCGACTGGGAGATCTCCGAGGCGTGGCGGAACTGGCGTCGCAGTTACCCGACCGACTACCTCGATCGGATCGAAGAGAAGTGGCTCAGCCTTGTAGCCCCGGCGCGGCTGCCGGCCCTGTACGTGGGCAACCAGCATCAGGCACCGCAGGGTTTCCTCGTGCTCGGCATCGCCCGCGACGTCACGCCGGTCGAACCGACGCCAGTGGGTCCCGGTCCAGGAGATACCGCGCCACGATCGAGCGATGGCAGGAGCACGGATCCGCCTCGAAGCACAGAAGGCCGACTGTTCGATCTCTGAGCATCGCGTGGACCCGATCGAGCGCTGCTGACCCGTTGCGGTCAAGGTGCGCTTCGAAGGCGGCGATGCTGTCCGGTTGCTGCTCCCGGAACCCGTCGCGATTGTCTCGAGGGTTGCCAAGCGTCGGCTCGTGCACGTAGGCGATACCGCGTGCCGCCAGCTTCTCCGCCAACCCGCGCTTGGACAGGCCACGCTTGCGGCTGATCGCGTTCTCCCGAACGTCGACGAGCACTGACACCCCCGCCTCGACCAGCGCGTCGACGAGCTCATCAACACTGCGGCCCTCGTAGCCGACGGACACGATGGTCGAAGGACGCGTCAGCTTGTGAGCAGTCCCGAGAGACACGTTCGCCGCTTCGGCGAGATCGGTGAGGGTCTCACGCTTCGACCGCAAGGCTCGGATCAGCCGATTGCGCTCGATCTCCGCCTCGTTCAGTCGCTGTGCCGCTTCCCGAAGGGGATCAAGGGCGTGCCGTGCTGCCATACCTCTCCCACACTTTCAGAATTTGAAAGCCAACGCGAATCCGCACGAGACGTTCGTGTGTGGGCTACGCATCAAGCACCCACGTTCCCCAGTCGACGGCCAACCGAGGGCGCTCTGCGATCGCACCCTCGTCAGCCGGTTCCACCACGCCCATCCGTCGGACTGCGTCGTCGATCCACGCCGCTCGCACGTCTGGGTCGATCGCTTCCAGCGCATCGTCGGACATCACGTGCAACAAGCCGTTGACCACCATGGTCTGGGATCGAAACCCCTTGCCCCGCAGGTGCTTGCGGATCGCCTTTCGCAGGTCGTCAAGGAACTCGCCCGGAACGCCGGTCACCCACGCGGAGCCGAACGCCTCGACCTTCTCGCCGATCACCGAGACGAGCACGCCGATCCCAGGCGCCGGCCCAGAACGCGGGAACCAGGTGTCGACCACGCGCAGGCATGTCCGACATGTCGGCGTCAGCTCGATCTCTTGCCAACGTCGGAACACACCTGCCTCGCCGGCGGCCATCTCGTCCCAGGCTCGACCGCACAACGTTGTTGGCTTCCACGCCGTCTCGAGGAGACGGTCCAACAGGGCGTCGAGCCCGTCGTCGTCACCGCCTCGTTCCAACGCGTCCGCCAACGATTCCGGCAGCGGCTGGCGGGTATCGAGCGCGGCTCGGGCCGTCGAGTCACTCGTCGCTTCGCATAGGTGCGTCTCGAACCCGCCGCCGACGTCGACGAGCAACAATCGGTGACCGAGCACCACCAAGGTGTTCAAGACCTCATCGGTCATCGCGGACTCCTCCACAACCATCGTCGCACCTCGGACATCGGCCGAACGCGACAGCGACCGCTGACCTCGCCAGCCCGGCCGTCCGAGGTGGTATCGGTTTCGCACGGGCCTCGTCCGCGACCTCGCCACGAGACACTTGGTGCGCTACTCGCCGGCGGGCTCCGGACCGACAACGTTCACCGAAGCGATCCGCCGAGTACGCGCCCGCAGAGTGTCGACGGTGCGACCGGTGTCGGGGCGTCCGGTGGACGCACGGACCCGACGCCCCTTGTGCTGCTCGTGACCAACAGATGTCGTAGCCGGCTGCCTTGACGTCGTTCGATCTCGACGACTCGCAACAGGAACACACGAGCGCCGACGGCGACCAACGGACGCCCACGGGAACCCACGCCAGCGGGCGTTGGCGGCTCGTGTTGTACGGATGTTGTACAGGAGCCGGGAAATGCCGCAGGCCCGGTCCTCGGGACCGGGCCTGACCTGGCATTTCCTTGGTGGCGGGGGCAGGATTTGAACCTGCGACCTTCGGGTTATGAG
>JAKOVA010000125.1 GCA_029782335.1 Actinomycetes bacterium
TCGTGCGAGTAGCCGTGCAGGCCGATCTCGTGACCGTCGCGCACGATCTGCTCCATCTGGTCGGGAAACGTCTCGATCGAGTGCCCCGGCGCGAACCAGGTCGCCTTCAGGTCGAAGCGGCGCAGCAACTCGAGCAGCCTCGGAACGCCGACCTCGCCGGCGAACATGCCCCTCGAGATGTCGTGCGGAGAATCCGCCCCGCCGAACGTGCCCAGCCACGCTGCCACGGCGTCGATGTCGATGCCGAGCCCGCAGGCGATTCGCTTCGTCACGCTGTCTGCCCTCTCTTCATTGCGATGCTTGCCGTGCGACATTGTCGACCCCGATGTCGCTGTGGATACTCTGATCGCCGTCCGATACCCGGGACATGAAACGCCAGCTCCCTCCGCTCCATGCCCTGAGGGCCTTCGAGGCCGCCGGCCGGCTGCTGAGCTTCTCGAAGGCCGCCCAGGAGCTCTCGGTCACGCAGGGCGCGGTCAGTCGCCAGATCAAGGTCCTCGAGGGCTTCCTCGCGGTTCCCCTGTTCCGGCGCCTGACCCGTCAGGTCGAGCTGACCGAATTCGGCCGCGCATACCTGTCGATCGCGTCATCGGCCCTCGACCAGATCGCCAACGCCACCCAGGTCACGCTGCAGCACCAGCGCTCGCTGTCGATCAGCCTGCTGCCTTCGATCTCCACGCTGTGGTTGTTCCAGCGCCTGAATTCGTTCACGCGCGCATACCCCGAAATCCGGCTGCACGTCTCCGCATCCCTCGATCCGGTGAGCTTCAAGCGCGACAACGTCGACGTGGCCATCCGGGTCGGCAAGCTGCCGGGCCACGCGTATCCGTCGCGGGGCTCGCAAATCGAGTTCGACATGGTCGACGACTGGACGGGTGTGTGCGCGACGCATCTCTGGGATGACTACCTGACGCCGGTGTGCTCGAAGCGGCTTCTGGCCCAGGGACAACCGCTGCGGCGGCTCGAGGATCTCGACCGGTTTCCGCTGATCCACAACGCGAGCCGGCCCGACGCGTGGACCGCATGGCTCGAGGCGAGTGGCGCAGGCGCCCGTCGCGGCAGCTCGGCCCTCGAGGTCGGGCATTCGTTCCTCGCCGTGCTCGCCGCGCGCGATTGCCTGGGAATCGCCTGCGTGCCGACGATCGAGGTCGAGGCCGTCGACTGGCGCGACGAGCTGGCGTTTCCGTTCGACTTCCGGCTGCAGAGTGCGGGCGCCTACTACCTGCTGGCGCCCCAGGAGCGCGCACATTCCGCCGAGGTCGAACTGTTCGGCAGTTGGGTGGCCGCCCAGTTCTGAGGCGGAAGCGACGGGTCCGCGGGTCGCCTCCATGACAGGCGCCGTCGGACGACTACTTGATGAAGGCGCAGGCGCCGGGCGTCATCGGCGTGAACGCTTCGGCCGCCGGAACCGTGGCCTTGACGTGGTAGTAGTCCCAGGGCGACTTCGATTCGGAAGGCTTCTTCACCTGCATCAGGTACATGTCGTGCACGTGCAGGCCGTCGGCGCGGATCTTCCCGCCCTTGGCGAACATGTCGTTCACCGGGGTCGCCTTCATCTTCGCCATCACGG
>JAKOVA010000143.1 GCA_029782335.1 Actinomycetes bacterium
GGTCCCGTGGTTGTTCATCTGCTGGAGCTGACCCTTGCGGGCGGCGATCAGGCCCGTCACGGCGCCGAGATGCTCCTCGGGGACATCGATCGAGAGGCGCTCGACAGGTTCGTGGAGTACACCGTCGATCTCGCGGGTGACCACCTGCGGCTTGCCGACCGTGAGCTCGAATCCCTCGCGTCGCATCATCTCGACGAGCACAGCGAGCTGCAACTCGCCGCGGCCCTGGACCTCCCAGGTATCGGGTCGCTCGGTGGGCAGGACGCGAAGGCTGACATTGCCGACCAGCTCCGCGTCGAGGCGGCTCTTGATCAGCCGGGCGGTCACCTTCGATCCGTCGAGTCCGGCGAGCGGAGAGGTGTTGACCCCGATCGTCATCGACAGTGCAGGTGCGTCGACCGAGATCACCGGCAGGGGACGTGGATCCTCCGGATCCGCCAGCGTTTCGCCGATCGTGACCTCATCCAAGCCCGCCACCGCAATGATCTCGCCCGGCCCGGCTTCGTCGACTTCCACGCGTTGATGCGCCTCGGTGATGTACAGAACGCCCAACTTCGCCCGCTCGATCGAGCCGTCCGCGCGGCACCATGCGATCTGCTGGCCCTTGCGGATCTCCCCGTTGAGCACGCGACAGATCGCGAGGCGCCCGACGTAGGAGGACGCATCGAGGTTCGTGACGAGCGCCTGAAGTGGGTGGCCGATCTCGGTGAGGGGCGCGGGCACGTGCTCGAGGAGTACGTCGAGCAGCGGGCGAAGGTCGGTGCCGGGGGTATCCGGATCCAGCGACGCCCATCCTGCGCGGGCGCTCGCGTAGACGAGCGGGAAGTCGAGCTGTTCGATCTCCGCGTCGAGATCGAGGAAGAGTTCCTCGATCTCGTGGCGGACCTCTTCGACCCGTGCGTCGGGTCGGTCGACCTTGTTGATGACGACCACGATTCGCAGCCCGGCCTCGAGCGCCTTGCGGAGGACGAAGCGGGTTTGGGGGAGCGGGCCTTCGGAAGCGTCGACGAGCAGCAGTACGCCGTCGACCATGGTCAGGGCACGCTCGACCTCACCGCCGAAGTCCGCGTGACCTGGTGTGTCGACGATGTTGATCTTGGTCTCGAGGTACCGGATCGAAGTGCTCTTCGCGAGAATCGTGATGCCCTTCTCGCGCTCGAGGTCCATGGAGTCCATAACCCGCTCCTCGACCTCGGCGCCCTCGCGGAAGGCCCCGCTCTGGCGGAGCAGGCCGTCGACCAGGGTCGTCTTTCCGTGATCGACGTGGGCGATGATGGCGACGTTGCGGATTGCGGGGGCGGCCGTCGTGGGCGCAGGTGCAGAGGTCATGGGGGCGGGGTCCTGTGGGGAGTTCCGGCGGGGCCGCCGGGGATGGAGCGGGGGTGGTCAGCGCCGCGACAGACGCCGGCGGATCTCGTCGCGGCGTGCCTGGAGGTCGGCGTAGGTCAATGCGGCGACGTCGGGATCAACCACCCCCAGGGTCGCCTTGATCGCTTCGCGGTCGACGGTGATCGAGGTGGGATCGACGCCCATGTCCGCGGCGATGTGATCGCCGTAGGCGGTGGTCATGTGAATCGAGAGGTTCGCGAACTCGCTGAGGATGTCGAGGTTGGGAGCGAGCCGGGCGATTGCGCCGTCGAGGAAGACCAGGTTCTTGACGTAGAGCATGAGGATCTTCGGGAGTCGAGCTCCGTACCCGAGGAGCGCCTTGATGACCCGCTGGATCTCGCCGACGAGCTGTTCGGGATCCATCGTCGTCGGATCAACGGGTGCCTGGTCCAATCCCAGATCGAAGAACACCGCGTCGAGGTCGGTGTCGGGAGGCAGGGCTCCCAGATCGCGGAACGCCGCGAGTTGGCCGTGAACGTCCCCGGAGGCTCCCGTCAGCATCAGACGGAGAAACGCCGAACGCTGCAACGGCGTCATGCGAGCGGTGATGCCGAAGTCGAGGAGCCCGATGCGGCCGTCGCGGAGCACGAGCAGGTTTCCGCCGTGGAGGTCGCCGTGGAAGATCCCGTGGATCATGCATCCGACGGTGAAGCCCCGCATCCCGACGCGGACGACCTCTTCGGTATCGATGCCGCTCTGCTGCATCTCATCGACGTCATCGAAGCCGAAGCCGTCGAAGCGCTCCATGACCAGCACCCGGCGTGTGACCATGGTCGGGTGGGGGCGGGGCACGACGTAGCCACGTTCGCCCACGGCGGCAAAGACCGCAGCGACGTCGAGCATGTTCTGGGCTTCGAGACGGAAGTCCAACTCTTCGCCGATCGTCTCCGCGAAGAGTTCGACGAGCGCCGGTGGGTTGGCGAGCGCGGCGATCGGAATCCGACCGACGAGCAGCGGAGCGACCCACGCCATGACCTGAAGGTCGCGCTGGACCTGCGTACGGATCGCCGGGCGTTGGACCTTGACGACGACCTCCTCACCACTGTGGAGGGTCGCGCGGTGCACCTGGGCGATCGATGCCGCGGCGAGCGGAGTCGGGTCGAACGAAGCGAAGACCGACTCGAGTGGTCCGAGATCTCCTTCGATGACCTCTCGTACCGTGGCGAAGTCTTCCGCAGGGACCTGATCTCGGCACTTCTTCATCTCCTCGACCAACTCGGAGGGGAAGATCCCCTCGCCGGAGGAGACGATCTGGGCGAGCTTGATGTAGGTCGGACCCAGCCGTTCAACGGCGACCCGGAGACGCCGCGAGAGACACGCACGTGAGGCCGATCCGCCACGGCGACGCTCGAGGATCGCCCAGGGGACCAACGCGACGAGCAGGTGGCCAACGACGACCACCAAGCGGCGGAGCGGGGGGAGTGTGCTCCGGCTGGTCAGGCGCGGAACCTGCCGCTGGGTGGAGAGGCGGAGGACGTCGATTCCGCGACGCCATTCGATGGTGTCGGGATCCAGCACCCACGGCCCCGCCTCGGTGAAGGATCCGAGGGTCCAGTCGGCAGGACGATCAGTGGTTGTGGTGTCGTCCGCGTCCAGGCTCACGACCGACAAGTCTGCCACGACACCACCCTCGACCCCGCACTGGCCGCGAGGGGTTCAGCTCGGGTGGTGGCCCAACGCCTCGAGTACGACGGGCGCGAGCTCCGGTCGGCAGATCAGCAGGTCGGGCAGGTACGGGTCGGCCTCGTTGTAGCGGAGTGGTGAGCCGTCGATGCGGCTGCACCAGAGCCCGGCGGACCGCGCAACGGCGACGGGAGCGCACGAATCCCACTCGTACTGCCCGCCCGAGTGCGGATAGCAGTCCGCTTCGCCGCGAATGATCGCCATCGCCTTGGCGCCCGCGGAGCCCATCGCGACGAGCTCGCCGTTGAGGTGTTCACGGAGCGAGACCGCCTCCACCGGTGGACGAGTGCGTGACACGAGAATACGCGGTGCCCCTGCTGCGGCCGGCAGTGGCGGCGGGGCAGCGGTCGAATAGGTGAGTCCGAGGGCGGGAAGCGCGACGGCGCCGCAGAGCGGCTCGCCGTCGAGGCAGAGGGCGACGTGAACCGCCCAGTCCGATCGCGGCGGCTCGGAGAACTCCCGGGTTCCGTCGAGCGGGTCGATGATCCACACCCGCCGTGACGCCAAGCGGGCCGCCTCGGCGGTGGGATCCTCCCGCTCTTCTTCCGAAAGGATCGCGTCGTTGGGACGCGAGGTGCGGAGCGCCTCGATCAGGAAGTCGTTCGAACGCCGGTCGCCGGCGGCCTTGAGTTCCGGAGCCGGCCGGTCAACGAGCTCCTCACGGACGCTGAGGAGCAGTTCGCCGGCACGCGTTGCGAGCTCGGCGGCAAGTGCGTGATCGTCGGGGGTGATCTCGGCGAGTGGGGAAGTTGCAGGCACCGGGCGACCGTACCAAGTTGCAGGCGATCGGTGGATAGGCCGTTTGGCAGGCTCGACGGCGGCTCCCGCAGTTGGGAGAATGGGTGTCCCCGAGTTGCGTTCCGCGACCACCGACACGTGGCGGACGTGACGGAGCTGCGTCCCCAGGTAGGGGATCGGCCTCCCTCCCGATACCGTCGATACCGACATGACCACCACAACCCACTACGGGCTCGATCACCTCCGGGCGCTCGAAGCCGAGTCCATCCATATCATCCGAGAGGTCGCCGCCGAGTTCGAGCGGCCGGTCCTGCTGTTCTCCGGCGGCAAGGACTCGGTGGTGATGCTGCACCTCGCGCAGAAGGCCTTCTGGCCGTGTCGGTTGCCGTTCCCGGTGATGCACGTCGACACCGGTCACAACTTCGATGAGGTCATCGAGTTCCGAGACCGGGTGGTGGAGCGCTCTTCGCTCCGCCTCGTCGTGGGTTCGGTTCAAGACGACATCGACGCCGGTCGAGTGGTGGAGAACACCGGCCCTCGCGCCAGCCGCAACCAACTGCAGACGACGACCCTCCTGCGGATGATCGAGGAGGAACGCTTCGACGCCGTCTTCGGGGGTGCCCGCCGCGACGAAGAGAAGGCGCGTGCCAAGGAACGGGTCTTCAGCTTCCGCGACGAGTTCGGCCAGTGGGATCCAAAGGGTCAGCGGCCAGAGTTGTGGAATCTCTACAACGGTCGTTACCGCCCCGGCGAGCACATCCGTGTCTTCCCGATCTCGAACTGGACCGAGCTCGACATCTGGTCCTACATCGAACGTGAAGGCATCGAGTTGCCGTCGATCTATTTCGCCCACGAGCGCGAGGTGTTCGAGCGCGACGGCATGCTGCTGTCGACCGGCCCCCATGCGCGGCTGATGGATGGTGAGGTCCCCGAGCGTCGGGTCGTGCGGTATCGCACCGTGGGGGACGCTTCCTGCACCGGTGCAGTCGAGTCGCCTGCTGCGACCGTTGCCGAGGTGCTGGCCGAAGTCGCCGCAACTCGGATCACCGAACGCGGGGCGACGCGGGCCGACGATCGAGCGTCGGAGGCGGCCATGGAGGATCGCAAGCGCCAGGGGTACTTCTGATGTCCGGAGAGATCTCGACCCACTACGGCGAGGGCAACGAGATGTTGCGCCTCGCGACGGCAGGATCGGTTGACGACGGCAAGTCCACGCTCATCGGTCGGCTCCTCTACGACTCGAAGTCGATCTTCGAGGATCAACTCGAGGCCGTCGAACGAACCAGCGAGCAGATGGGTGTCGAGCACACGAACCTGGCGTTGCTCACCGACGGCCTGCGCGCGGAGCGGGAGCAGGGCATCACCATCGACGTGGCGTACCGGTATTTCGCGACCCCGAAGCGGAAGTTCATCATCGCCGACACGCCCGGCCACATTCAGTACACCCGCAACATGGTCACCGGCGCCTCCACGGCCGATCTCGCGATCGTGTTGATCGACGCCCGCAAGGGCGTCTTGGAGCAGTCCCGCCGGCACGCCTTCCTGGCCTCGTTGCTGCGCATCCCCCACCTCGTCTTGGCCGTGAACAAGATGGACCTCGTCGACTACGACGAGAAGGTCTTCGAGGAGATCAAAGCCGAGTTCCGGGACTTCGCCCGAAAGCTCGACATCGCGGACCTCACCTTCATCCCTGTCTCCGCGCTGCACGGCGACAACATCGTGGAGCGGTCGCGGAACATGGACTGGTATCAGGGCTCGCCGGTCCTCCACCACCTCGAAGAGGTGCACATTGCGTCGGACCGCAACCTCGTCGACGCCCGCTTCCCCGTGCAGTACGTGTTGCGACCCCACGGCGACGAGTTCCATGACTACCGCGGCTATGCGGGCCGGATCGCCGGAGGTGTGTTCAAACCCGGCGATGAGGTGATGGTTCTGCCATCGGGCTTCACGTCACGGATCGCGTCGATCGACACCGCGGATGGTCCCGTCGATGAGGCGTTCGCCCCGATGTCGGTCACCCTTCGGCTGACCGACGAGATCGACATCTCCCGAGGCGACATGATCTGCCGGCCGAACAATCAGCCGACGGTCACCCAAGACCTCGACGCCATGGTGTGCTGGATGACCGAGCAGGGCTCGTTGCGGCCGGGCATGAAGCTCGCGCTCAAGCACAGCACTCGCTGGGCGCGTGCGTTGGTGAAGGACCTCCAGTACCGCCTCGACGTCAACACGCTCCACCGTGACGATTCGGTCAGCGAACTGGCGCTGAATGAGATCGGTCGTGTGCGACTCCGCACCACCTTGCCGATGTTCGTCGACGAGTACCGCCGGAACCGCGAGACGGGCTCGCTCATCCTGGTGGACGAGGGCACCAACAACACCGTTGGCGCCGGAATGCTCCTGTCCTGATGGCCGTGGCCACCTTTCCCCCCGCCTCGGGCCTGCCCTTCGGCGGCTTCGGCACCCCTGTGGGCCGATGACCGAGAACGTCGTTCGCCACGTCGGCCACCTGAGCCGAGCCGAGCGCTGGGCTGCGTTGGGGACCCGCGGTGCGATCGTGTGGCTGACGGGATTGTCCGGGTCGGGGAAGTCGACCGTGGCCTATGAGGCGGAACGCGGACTGGTCGCTGACGGACGCTTTGCCGTGGTGCTCGACGGCGACAACCTGCGGCACGGTCTCAACTCGGACCTCGGGTTCTCGGCCGAGGAGCGCACGGAGAACCTCCGTCGCGTCGCGGAGGTCGCCACGCTGTTCGCCGAGTCCGGCGCCATCGCGCTCGTTCCGGTGATCTCGCCGTATCGCCATCAGCGTGAGGCGGCCCGCAGGGTTGCCGACGTAGCGGGTGTGGAGTTCATCGAGGTGTTCGTCGACACGCCGATCGAAGTGTGCGAGGAGCGCGACCCGAAGGGCCTCTACGCGAAGGCCCGCGCGGGGGAGATTCGCGGCTTCACGGGGATCGACGACCCCTACGAGCCACCGGACTCGCCAGAGCTCGTCCTGCGACCCGAGGACGGCTCACCGGCCGAGCAGGTCGCCGAGCGGCTGCTTCCCCTCCTCGCCACAGCGCCGAGCTGAACGGTAAAGCGCCGGCTCTGGCCGCGGGTCCACCTTCCCTCGCGACGGCGCCACCGTCGCGAGTCCAAGGGGGAACGCTCAGGATGCCTGCGCGTGCTGTTGAGCTTGCCGCAATGCGGCGGCAGGGCTCGGGCTCCGGCGCTGATCGAGGGGGCCGACGATCTCCCCGTGGGGGTTGCCGGCAGCCGCGTAGCAATCTGCGTGGAAGTGCTCGACGCGATCCCAGTGGCCGTTCACATAGACGTTGCAGATCACTTGGCGGTTCCGCATTTTCGCCTGGAACTTCACCCGTTCACCGCAACTGGCACAGTCCACGGTGCTGCCCGCCTCGACGTCTCGGATCACCGCACGACTCGTCCATTTCGGGGTCTTCGGGGTGGGAGTGCCGGACGCGCGCTTCGTGGTCGCCATGCACTCCTATCGGCAGTGGCGCAGCGAACCTGAGAGATCTCGCTGCACGGTCTCGCCGGCCGGGGAAGCCTTCGGGAGCGAGGCTCAGCGGCCGGCGCGGCCCAGGCGGACCGCGTCCCGGACCAGGTCGCGAACCGCAACCTCATCCGCCCCACCGGCGACGAGTTGCTCGATACTTGCTTCGAGATTCGCTGCCGCCTGCTCGTCGAAATGGACAGGTCGCTCGAACGCCCCGGCACCAGCGACCGACGTGACGAGGATTAGCCCGAGGGCTGCCACAGCGGTGAGCAGACCGAAGCTGATCGCGGTGCCGTTGTTATCGGCGATCGAGCCAACGATCATGCCGACAATGCCGCAGGCGAACACGGTGAGAACGAGACGGCGGATCGCTCGAGGTGACATGTCAGCTCCGCGCGAGCGGCTTGTACTTGATCCGGTGGGGCTGATCCGCGTCGGCACCGAGTTCCTTGTGGCGGAACGCCTCGTACTCGGAGAAGTTGCCCTCGAACCAACGCACCTGGCTATCTCCCTCGAAAGCGAGGATGTGGGTCGCGATGCGGTCGAGGAACCATCGGTCGTGGCTGATGACGACCGCGCAGCCCGGATAGGACTCGAGGCCCGCCTCGAGGGCGCGGAGCGTGTCGACGTCGAGGTCGTTGGTCGGCTCGTCGAGCAGCAGCACGTTGCCGCCACGTCGCAGCATCCGAGCGAGATGGACCCGGTTTCGTTCACCACCGGAGAGGTCTCCGACGCGCTTCTGCTGGTCGGACCCTTTGAAGTTGAACGAGGCGACGTAGGCCCGACCGTTGACCTCCCGCGTGCCGACGCGGAGGACGTCGAGGCCGTCGGTGATCTCTTCGTAGACGGTGTGGTCGTCGTCGAGTGCGTCGCGGGACTGATCGACATAGGCGAGTTGCACCGTTTGTCCAACGGTGAGCGTGCCGCTGTCGGGAGCGTGGGTCGCATCTTCCGAGCCGCTCGCCGCCGCGACGATCATTCGGAACAGCGTCGTCTTGCCGGCCCCGTTCGG
>JAKOVA010000146.1 GCA_029782335.1 Actinomycetes bacterium
TCACCGCCACGAACGCGATGGCCCAGGTGCCGGACCCCGCCCCGGACAGCTCGATGCCCGGGGCCGCGCTGGTGACCTCGATGCTCGGATGGCTGAAGTGGGGTGCCTTGGCCGCTGCGGTGGGCGGGATCCTCGGCGGCGGGATCGCCGTCGGTGTCGGCCACTTCGGCAACAACTACGGCGCCGCGTCGGCAGGACGCAAGTGGGTGCTCGGCGGGATCGGCGCGGCCGCGCTGGCGGGGATGGCCCACTCGTTCGCGACGCAGATCTACAACGCGACATGAACACCAAGACCAAGTTCGAGATGCGACTGATGGTCGTCGCCGTCGTCGCGTTGGTGGTGGTCGTCGCGATCGCGTTCGCCCTCGCGTCCAGGCCGAGCTTCGACCCTCCGGGTCCCGTGATGCTCGCTGAGCAGTCGCCGGCCGTGATGGTGGAGCTGCCCCAGCCCCTGGGGCCGTCCCGCCGTGGTGCTGGCGGCGTGCCGGTCGGGTGGCGTCACGACCAGGGTGGAGCCGAGGCGGCGGCCGCCGCGTACGTGGAGTCCAGCGCACTCGTGGCCAAGGCGGGCCCGCTCGCCCGTCGCGATGTGATCCTCACGCTGGCCACTCCGGACTACGGGCCATCACTCGTCGAAGCGACGAATCGTGAGCTGGACGACCTCCTGTTCGCGTTGGGTGAGCGCGGCCTCGTGCCCGCCGATCTGGTTTGGAGCGAGTACGCACTGTCGGTCTCCTCCGAGCGACCGTCGACGGATCGCTGCGTGGTGCACGTGTGGTCTGTGCTCGTCGTCGGCGCGAAGGGCGGATCGACGGCCCGGCAGGTATGGCGAACCTCGACACTCGAGCTCGCCTGGACCGATGGCGACTGGAAGGTCGAGCGATGGGCCACCTCGCCAGGACCGTTCCCCGCTCCACCGCCGGAGGCCGGCGCGTCGACACTGGCGGAGGCGTCGGAGGTCATCTCGTGGCGGCGAGCCCCGGGAGGCTCGTCATGATCCCCAACCTGCCTGGCATCGACGACCTGTTCGGCTGGGTCATCGACTCTGCCGCGAGCTCGGTGTTCGACGGGATCGTCTCGTGGATGGCGCGCGGTCTCGCGGTGCTCATCGAGTGGATCTGGTCGACGCTGGACACCGCCACCACCCCGCGCATCACCGAGCCCTGGTTCACGACCGATCTCATGGGGCCAATCTCGATGCTGGCTCTCGCGGTGGTGGTCGCGCTGATGCTGGCGTCGGCGATCCAGGCGGCGCTCGCCGGTCGACCCGAACAGATCCTCGACGCGTTCAAGCAGGGCGCGTGGAGCATCGTCGCCACCGCACTGTCGATCACGGTCATCGACCTGCTCCTCGCCATCGTCGACGAGGCATCGGCGGCGATCTGGGCCGCCGTTCGACCGGATCTTCAGCGACTCCTGGAGGGCGTAATCACAGCCATGTCCGCCGGTGCCGTCACCGGGATGGGGTTCCTCGCGGTGCTGATGCTGCTGTTCATGTACCTCGCACTGATCGGCCTGGCTGTCGCGCTCGCGATGCGCAACGCACTGATCTACGTCGTTGCGCTGATGGCTCCGCTGGTATTCGCGTCGTCGGTGCTCCCGCTGTTCCGGGAGTCGGCGCGCAAGATCATCCACCTAGGGGTGGCGCTCGTCCTGTCGAAGCTGGCGATCGTTGCCACGCTCACGTTGGCCGTGAAGATGATGGCCAACGCCACGAACCTGACCTCGACAGGTGACACGCTCCAGGACGGCGTCGGATCGCTGGGCGTGCTCTTCGCCGGCGTGATCTGCTTCGCCGTCGCGTCGATCACCCCGATGGTGCTCTACAAGCTGATGCCCACCGTCGAGGGCGCCGTGGTCGGCGCGGGCATCGCCGGCGGGTGGGGCCGAGGCGCCATGACCGGCATGTACGCGGCGTCCACCGCCAAGAACCTCGGCGGGAGCCTCGCGAAGCTCGCCAGCGGGCCCGTGCCCGGCGGTGGTGGCGGCAACGG
>JAKOVA010000303.1 GCA_029782335.1 Actinomycetes bacterium
GCGAACCTCATCGGCTGGATCATGTCCGTCGAGATCGAGCGGCGCGAGAGGGCACTCTTCTGGAGCTCGAGGCAACTTGCCGCGGCGACGCGGGCGCTCGAGGAGATGGCCCGCAATGCCGCGGACGCTGATTCGGCCAAGACGCGGGTGTTGGCTGCGGTCAGCCACGATCTCCGCCAGCCGCTGGCGAGTCTCGCGCTCTACGCACAATTGTTGCGTGCGCGCAACGACGTCCTCGGGCCGGCCGGCCTCTCCGGCACGGTCGACCGGCTCGACGCGTGCGTGTCCGCGCTCAGTGGAAACCTCGATCGGCTGTCCGAACTCGGCGGCTTGCGCGATCGCGGAGCGCCTGTTTCCGTGACGACGATCGACCTCGGCGGCGTGCTCGACCGCCTCGAGAGCGTGTACTCGGCCGAGGCCTCGCGGCGCGGAGCCCGGCTGGTCGTTCGTCGGCCGCGCCCGGGTCGGCAGTTCGCGGTGAGCAACGAGAACCGGCTCTGGGACGTGCTGTCCAACCTCACCGGCAATGCGCTGAAGTTCTCCTCTCCGGATCGTGGCGCGTGGGTGCTGATCCGCGTTCGTCGGTCCGGCACCGGCCTCGTGGTCGAGGTGCGTGACAACGGAATCGGAATTGCCGCGGCCGATCAGCGCCGGGTCTTCGACGAGTATTTCCAGGTGGCCAATCACGCCCGCAATCCCGAGCATGGTCATGGACTCGGCCTTTCGATCGTTCGCGAGGCCGTCTCGCGAATGCCGGGCCACTCGCTCGAGCTGCGATCGCGGCTCGGGCAAGGGACCCGATTCGCGCTGACGATGCCGGCAGCGGCCCCCGTCGGTACGTTCGGCACCCCCGGCGGCGAGGCATCGCCACTCGAGGCGTACGCGGGCGCCCCATCACGCGACGTCGAGGCCCGCGCGGCCGAGCAACGCTGCGAGATGCCGGTGGCCCGATACGCAGCTGGCGTCCCTCACGACCGTGAAGTCGAGGAGCAGCGGGCTCCCGAGCGGGTCGGCGCCGCGCCGCTCGACGAGCCCCTGGCCGGCGCTTATGTCCTGTTCATCGAGGACGACGACTCGATGCGCGACGCGCTCGGCCAGGTGCTCCGGCAATGGGGCGTCCTGGTCGACGCCGTCTCGAGCGGCGAGGAGGCGCTCGAGACCGCGGCCCAGGCGGAACGCTCGTTCGACGCGATCGTGTCCGACTTCAGGCTGCCGGGTACCTGGGACGGACTGCGCCTGATCGACGAGCTCCGCCGCCTCGAAGGAAGGCGAACGCCGGCGATCCTGCTGTCGGGCGAGTTCCGCGTCGAGGCCCTGCGGGACGGCGCGCCCGACGACGTTCACGTGATGGCCAAGCCGCCTCAGCTGGCTCGCCTGCGCGAGTTGTTGACCGTTTTTGCCGAGGGATCCGGCGCAGTCCGGGCCTGAGGCGTCGCGCGCCGTCGCGCGCTCAGAGTCGCTCGACGATGGTGGCAATGCCCATGCCGCCGCCCACGCACAGCGTGATCAGCCCGCGCTTGAGCTTGCGACGCTCGAGTTCGTCGATCATCGTTCCGAGCAGCATCGCACCGGTCGCGCCCAGCGGATGACCCATCGCGATCGCTCCGCCGTTCACGTTGACCTTCTCCTCGGGCACGCCGAGTTCGCGCATGAATCGCATGACGACCGCGGCAAAGGCCTCGTTGACCTCGAAGAGGTCGATGTCGTCGATCCCCAGCCCGGCCTTCTGCAGCGCCTTGCGCGTCGCGGGCATCGGCCCGGTGAGCATGATCGTGGGGTCGGTGCCCGTCAGGGCGACGGAGACGATGCGGGCGCGCGGGGCGAGTCCGAGGCGCTTCCCGGCCTCTTCGTTGCCGATCAGCGTCAGGGCGGCCCCGTCCACGATTCCCGACGAGTTGCCCGCGTGATGCACGTGCTCGATGCGCGCGACCTGCGAGTACTTGCGCAGGGCCACCGCATCGAAGCCCATTGCGCCGATCTTGGCGAACGACGGTTTGAGCTGGCTGAGTCCCTCGACCGACGTGTCGGGCCTGATCGTCTCGTCACGCTCGAGGATCGCGATGCCGAGGTCGTCGTGCACCGGCACCACCGAGCGATCGAAGTGTCCAGCGCGCTGGGCGGCGGCGGCCTTGTGGTGCGAACGCACGCCGAACTCGTCGACCATCTCGCGCGTGAAGCCGTCGAGCGTGGCGATCAGGTCTGCGCCGATCCCCTGTGGAATGAAGCTGGTGGCGATGTTCGTCTCGGGATCGAGCGCCCAGGCCCCGCCGTCGGAGCCCATCGGCACGCGCGACATCGATTCGACGCCGCCTGCGACGACCAGGTCCTCCCACCCCGAACGCACCTTCTGGGCGGCCATGTTGACCGCCTCGAGCCCGGACGCGCAGAAACGGTTGACCTGGACTCCGGCCACCTTGATGTCCCAGCCCGCGGCGAGCGCGGCGGTCTTCGGGATGACTGCACCCTGGTCGCCGACCGGCGTCACGCACCCGACGACGACGTCCTCGACCTGCGAGGTGTCGAGATCGTGGCGGCGCTGCAGTTCGTGCATCAGCGTGGTGAGCAGCCGAACGGGCTTGACCTCGTGCAGCGATCCGGAGGACTTGCCGCGTCCGCGCGGCGTGCGGATGGCGTCGTAGACGAATGCTTCGGCCATGGTGGGGCTCCCGGGGAGATTCAGGGCAATTCTATTATGCTGCGCGAGACCGAGGCACATCCTGGAGCAGGACCATGATCGAGCGCACGCTGTTTTCCGAAGACCACCGCATGTTCCGCGACGCGGTCAGGCGCTTCATGGAGCAGGAGGTCGTCCCGCACCACGACCGCTGGGAGGAGCAAGGGTTCGTCGACCGCGATGTCTGGCAGAAGGCGGGCGCGAACGGCATGCTCTGCGCGACGATGCCGGAGGCCTATGGCGGGGCAGGGGCCGACAAGCTGTATTCGATCGTGGTGATGGAGGAGACGGCGCGGGTGAACGCGACCGGCCTGGGGTTCGGCCTGCACTCCGAGATCGTGGCCCCGTACATCCTTCACTACGGATCCGAGGAGCAGAAGCGGCGATTCCTGCCGAAGATGGCCAGCGGCGAGGCGATCGGAGCAATCGCGATGAGCGAACCTGCGGCCGGGTCCGACCTCCAGGGCGTGAAGACCACCGCCACCCGCAGCGGCGACGTCTACGTTCTCAACGGCTCGAAGACGTTCATCACCAACGGCTGGCACGCCGACGTGGTGATCGTGGTCGCCAAGACAAATCCGAAGGCGGGTGCGAAGGGCACGAGCCTGCTCCTGGTCGAGCGGGGCATGAAGGGGTTCGAGAAGGGCAAGCGCCTGAAGAAGGTGGGCATGAAGGCGCAGGACAC
>JAKOVA010000183.1 GCA_029782335.1 Actinomycetes bacterium
TTCAGGATCGTCAAGGCCGACCTGTTCATCCTGTCGTTGCTGGCCAGCGCGACGCTCGCGCTGATCTGGGCAGCGGCGGGCGGCGGCGCCGGCGTGCTGTTCGGCTTGTACATTCTCGCCACGACGGTGCTGTTCGCCGGGGTGCCGTGGTCGAAGTTCGCGCACATGTTCTTCAAGCCCGCAGCCGCCCTCGAGAAGCGCCTGACCAGGGCCGACGGCAGCGCCGAGAACCTGCCCACGCAAACGCGCGACGACCCCGAGCAACAGAAGAGGCACTCGATGCAGCTGTTGCTCGACGCTCCGATGGACATGGGGCTCGGCATCAAGCGCGAAGCGCCGCGGCACTATTGACAACCAGATCAGCCCCCCGAAATTTCTTCTGGATCAGATAAGGAGCTGGACGAATGCCTACCTTCGTCTATATGACGCGATGCGACGGATGCGGACACTGCGTCGACATCTGCCCCTCGGACATCATGCACATCGACAAGACGTATCGGCGCGCCTACAACATCGAGCCGAACATGTGCTGGGAATGCTTTTCCTGCGTGAAGGCCTGCCCCCAGCACGCCATCGACGTGCGCGGATACGCCGACTTCGCCCCGTTGGGGCACAGCGTGCGCGTCGACCGGGACGAACGGCGAGGCACGATCGCCTGGCGGATCAAGTTCCGCAACGGCACTGAGAAGAACTTCCTCTCGCCCATCACCACCAAGCCCTGGGGCCAGGCGATTCCGAAGCTTGCAGACGTTCCGCCGCCGCCCGAGGAGATGCGCAAGAGCCAGCTCCTCTACAACGAACCGAAGTACGTCCGGCTGGACGACGGCGGTCTGCGCACCCTGCAGGACGCAGGCCTCAAACTGAAGAAAGGCGTGTACTACTGATATGGCCTACCAAACCATCATCGAAGACGGCATCGACATTCTCGTGGTCGGTGCGGGCCTGGGCGGCACCGGAGCGGCCTGGGAAGCGCGTTTCTGGGGGCAGAACAAGAAGATCGTCATCGCCGAGAAGGCGAACATCGATCGTTCGGGTGCGGTCGCCCAGGGCCTGTACGCGATCAACTGCTACATGGGCACGCGCTGGGGAGAGAACCAGCCGGAGGACCATGTGCGCTACGCACGCATCGACCTGATGGGCATGGTGCG
>JAKOVA010000186.1 GCA_029782335.1 Actinomycetes bacterium
CGTAAGCGTCCGACGAACCGCGTTCTTCTCGGGCTCGATGTAATCGCCGAGTCTTCGTAGCGCGGAGGCACCGATGGGAAAGCGCGAGGCGAAGCGTCGGGAGATGGCGAAGGTGTTGTCGCGGTGGAAGGCGAGCGGGAAGTCGGCGGCGGCGTTCGCGCGGGAGGCGGGGATGCCGGAGTCCCGGCTCTGGTACTGGAAGAGGCGGAACGGAGATGCGGAGACTCCGACCTTCGTGCCCGTGCGGATCGTCCCCGAGGAGGCGCCGGAGGCGCCGGCCTGCTTCGAACTGGCCCTCGGCGACGGACGACGACTTCTCATTCCTCCCACGCTGACGGGCCGTCCGCTGCGGCAGCTGCTCTCGGCCCTTCGGGCGTGCTGACTCTTCCGCCTTCGGTCCGGGTGTCGCTGGCGGCGGGCGCCACGGACATGCGCCGCTCCGTCGACGGCCTTCGGGCACTGGTGCTTCGGCACGGCCTCGGCGATCCCTACTCGGGGCATCTCTTCGTCTTCCGTAACCGCAGGGGCGACCGGGTGAAGATCCTCGTGTGGGACCGCTCGGGCTTCTGGGTCCTGTACAAGCGCCTGGAGAAGGGCACGTTCGCGTGGCCCGAGACGAGCGAGGCGGGGGCGATGACGATCCAGGCGGGAGACCTCGCGCTGCTACTCAGTGGCATCGACCCTGCCCGCACGAAGAAGCGCGTCTGGTACGAACGGGCCGCGTGAAAGGCCTGGCGAAGTGAAGGAGCGCGCCCCATATTGAGGCGCGTGGCAGCGGCGGAAGCAGAGAACGCGGCACTCGCCGAGGATCTCGCCGCCGCACACCAGCTCATCGGCCAGCTCCGCGCCGATCTCGAGCGCAGCGACCACGAGATCAAGTGGCTTCGCCACCGGCTCGACGTCCTCAGCCGCAGGCTCTTCGGCAAGAAGGCCGAGCAGCTGACGCCGGGCCAGCTCGTCCTGGCCTACGAGCAGCTCGAGAACGAAACCGGAAAGGCCGAGGAGCCCGTCGAGACCGACTCGGGAGAAGGCGCGAGTGTCGAGAGGACGAAACGCCGCAGGGGCCGCCGAGCCATCCCGAAGGATCTCCGGCGCGTCGAGGTCGTCGTCGACCTGCCCGACTCCGAGAAGACCTGCGCCACCTGCGGCACCGAACGCGAGCGGATCGGCGAGGACGTCTGCGAGAAGTACGACTACATCCCCGCCGAGCTCGTCTGCCGGGTGACCCGGCGCCTGAAGTACGGCGGCTGCCGATGCCATCCCGGCGTCCTCTCGGCGCCTGCCCCGCCGCAGGCGGTGGAGAAGGGCCTGGCGGCCGAGGGGCTCCTGGCCCACATCGCCACCTCGAAGTACGTCGACCATCAGCCGCTCTACCGACTCGAGAAGATCTTCAGCCGGCATGGTGCCGAGATCTCCCGCAAGACTCTCTGTGACTGGGTGGCCGAGTGCGCCGAGGCCCTGGCCCCGATCTACGAGCACCTCGGCAGGACGATCGTCAAAGCCGACTACCTCCAGACCGACGACACGCCGATCACGATCCTTCAGCAGGACGGCGGCGGGAGCCGGACGGGGAGACTCTGGGTCTACGTCGACCCGATCAGCGAGAGGGTCTTCTTCGACGCCACGGCGACCCGGGAGCGAGACGGGCCCGAACGGGTGCTGAAGGACTTCAAGGGGTACCTGCAAGCCGACGCCTACTCGGCCTACGACGCCTTGTACCGGCGGGGGCGAATCGTGGAGGTCGGGTGCTGGGCTCATGTCCGCAGGAAGTTCTTCGATACCCGGGAGGAGGACCCCGAGGCGCTGAAGGTCCTCGCGCTGATCCAGAAGCTCTACGCCATCGAGCGGGAGGGCGCCGCGATGACGGTGGCCGAGCGGCGCCTGCTGCGACAGGAAAGAACCGCCCCGGTGCTCGCCGAGATCGACCGCGTCCGCGAGGAGCTCGCCCGTACGGCGCTGCCGAAGTCGGGTCTGGGGGAGGCGCTGCGGTATCTGCACAACCAGCGCGAGGCGCTCGGGCGGTACCTGGAGGATGGTCGGCTGAAGCCGGACAACAACGGCGCCGAGAACCAGCTGAGGGTCGTCGCCGTGGGACGCAAGAACTGGCTCTTCGCCGGAAGCCAGGAAGGCGCCCGCCGGGCCGCGGTCCTCTACACCCTCGCCCAGGGCTGCAAGCTCGCCGGGATCGACCCCTTCCGGTACTTCAAGGACGTCCTGCTGCGCGTCGCCACGCACCCAGCGTCGCGTGTCGACGAGCTGACGCCCGCTGGCTGGGCCGTGGCTTTCGCCGCGACCATGGCCTGATCCCCGTCGCGCGCGTCCAAGACCGCCCCGTCGTCAAGGACGGGCTTCGTCGGACGCTTAC
>JAKOVA010000191.1 GCA_029782335.1 Actinomycetes bacterium
GACTTCGACGAGGTGAACGGCGCACCCCAAGAGGGCGTTGCCCGCTTCGCTCCCACCGGTGCCAACGCCGCCCCGGTGACCCCTGCCGCCCCGATGGCGACGGCCACCCGTGCCGGGACGGTCGACATCGCGGTCCCCGCGACCTCCGATCGCGACAACGGCACGTTGACCTATCGCCTCTATCGCGACGGTGGCTCCTCGCCGATCGCGACCCAGACCGTCGAGTCGTGGCCCTTCTCGTTGCCGGTGCTGCGCTTCACCGACGAGGGCCTCGCTCCGGGGAGCAGCCACAGCTACAGCGTCCGGGCGAGCGACGGCATCACGACGAGCGGTGTGTCCGCCTCGTCGAACACGGTCACGGTGACGGCGGCTGATCCGGCACCGCTCGCGTCGGTCGTGAACTCGTCTGCACCCGCCGCCTACTGGCGACTCGGCGACAGCGGTTCGGTCGCTGCCGACGCGTCGGGCAACGGGCGGACCGGCGTCGTGACCGGTGCGGTGACCACCGGTGTCGGCGGGGTGGTCGCCAATGACACGGCCATGCGTCTCGACGGATCGTCGGGATACGTGGCCGCGGCAGCGCCGAGCGGTGCCACGGCAACGTTCAGCCAGTCGGTGTGGTTCCGTACCACGACCCAGCTCGGTGGAGCGCTCCTCGGCTTTTCTGATGCCCAGTTCGGTGCGGCCACCAACACCGACCGGGTCGTCTTCATGGAGAACGACGGCAAGGTCGTCTTCGCAATGCGCTCGTCGGCCACCGTGCCGACCCGCTTCGTTGCGGTTCGCTCGCCCTACACCCTGCGCGATGGCCGCTGGCACCAGGTGGTCGCGACCTTCGACGGCTCCACCATGTCGCTGTATGTGGACGGCTTCCTTGCAGGGACCGCTGCGTTGGCGACTCCGCAGGATCCCGGCGTCGGTTATCACCGTGTCGGCTACGCGAACTTGGGCGGCTTCTACACGATCTTTGGCCGCAACTATTCGGGGAATCCCGCGCCGATCAGCCAGTACTTCGGCGGCACGCTCGACGAGGCGGCCTTCCGTCCCGGAGCGATGAGCGCGGCCCAGGTCGCGGCTGAGTTTGCCGCTGGCCTCGCCGGCTGACCCGTTCCGGCACCGGCGCACGTAGGCGCCGGTCCCTCTGTTCGTCGGTTGGGTGCCGACGTGAACGCCGTGGCCGTCTCGATGGCCACGGCGTTCACGCATTTTCATGTCATCCGACTTGTTCTCGTGAAACCTGGTGGATACGGTCGGCCCATGCAGGTCGACGCGGGGGTTGAGGATCGAGAAGCGGCCGTCGACGAGGTGTCACCCGCCGTTCCCGTCGCTCGCTGGATCATGGCGGCGGCGCTCATCAGCCTGAATTTCCTCGATGTCGTCACCACGAAACTCATTCTGCGAGCCGGCGGCTCCGAGGCGAATCCACTCATGCGGCGGGTGATTCAGGACCCCTTCGCAGCCTTCGGCGTGAAGCTGACCATGGCCCTCGCCGTCGGCATGTTGTTGTTGCGGGCTCCAGCGCACTCGAAGCTCGCCGATCGAGCGGTGCTCCTGGCGATCGGTTGCTACACGTTGGTGATCGGGTGGAACACCGGGTTGCTCGTCGCGGCGGTCCGCGCCGGACGCCTTTCCTGAGGTTCTCGGCCGCAACGTCACGTTTCTGACGCCTCGTCAGAAACCGGGGTAGCCTGCACGCCATGGAGGACTTCCCGAAGATCATCTCGGTCGACGATCACGTCATCGAGCCGCCCAACGTCTGGCAGGACCGCCTCCCCGCCAAGTACCGAGACATCGGACCGCGCACGATCAAAGAGCGCGGCAACATGAGCTTCGTCGGGGGCGTGTTCTCCTACGAGCCCGATCCCAACGGCGACGAGTGCGATTGGTGGCTCTACGAGGACAAGAAGATCCCCCAGACCCGTCTCTCGGCGGCAGCGGGGTTCGATCGTGATGAGGTCAAGGTCGTCGGTATCACCTATGAGGAGATGCGGCGCGGCTGTTGGGACCCGAAAGCCCGCATCGAGGACATGGACGCCAACTGGACCGAAGCCCAGCTGTGCTTCCCCTCGTTCCCCCGCTTCTGCGGCCAGACCTTCATGGAAGCCGAAGACAAGGAGCTGTCCGATCTCTGCGTCAAGGCCTACAACGACTGGATGGTCGAGGAGTGGTGCGGCGACAGCAACGGCCGGCTCATCCCGCTCATCATCATCCAGCTCTGGGATGCACAGCTCGCCGCCCAAGAGATCTACCGCAACGCGGAGCGCGGCGTGCGGGCGGTGTGTTTCTCGGAGATCCCGCCGTACCTGAACCTGCCATCAGTCCACGGCGACTACTGGGAGCCGTTCTTCCGGGCGTGTGCCGAGACGGGCACCGTCATCAACATGCACATCGGGTCCTCCTCCAAGATGCCCTCGACGTCCGCGGACGCGCCGGCGGCAGTTGGGTCGACGCTCACCTTCGGCAACGCCATGAGCTCGATGACCGACTGGCTCTTCAGCGGTTGGCTCGCGAAGTTGCCCGACCTGAAGCTCGCCTACAGCGAGGGTCAGATCGGCTGGATCCCCTACATCCTCGAGCGTGCCGACAAGGTGTGGGAGGACAACCGCGCATGGGGCGGGGTCGCCGACAAGGTCACCGAGCCGCCGTCGACCTACTACTACCGGCAGATCTACGGCTGCTTCTTCGACGACGAGTACGGCCTCGACAATCTCGAGAAGTGCGGTGTGTCCAACGTCTGCTTCGAAACCGACTACCCGCACTCCGACAGCACCTGGCCCCACTCCAAGGAGACCGCGCACAAGCTGATGGGCCACCTGCCCGCCGATGTGGTGCGCAAGCTGGTGCGTGGCAACGCCATCGAGCTGTTCGGCCTCGACTTCGAGCCGTAGGCCCGTCGGCCGCGCTCGACGGCGGGGTTCGGGTCGCTACCGTTCCGGCGCATGGAGTGTCCGGTCTGTGACGTGAACCTGGTGATCTCGAGTCGTGAGGGCATCGAGATCGACCATTGCCCGCAGTGTCGTGGTGTGTGGCTCGACCGGGGTGAGCTCGACAAGATCATCGAGCGGGCCGCGCCCGCGGTGATGCGGGGAGCGGATGACGGCTCGTATCCTGCGGCTTCCGCTCCGGCTTCGCCGCGGCCGTCACGCCCTGACCCAGCGCGTTACGACGACCGCTACGAGCAGCCTCGCTACGAACGGCAGCACCGCGACGACCGCTACGACCCTCGCTACGACAAGCGCCGCCGCCGCCGGTCGTTCCTGGAGGATCTGTTCGACTTCGACTGAGCAGGGCTACAGGCGCTGTAGCCCTGCTCAGTTCAGCTCCGCCGTCTCGACCCCGTTCAGCTCGGCTGGTCGTGATCACCGACTCGGTCAGCTCGTCGACGGTCGGGGCGACGTTCAAGACGACCCCAGTGCCGGTGACAGTGCTGATTCAGCGACGACGTATCGGGCGTTGGAGCGTCTGGTTGCGGTGGGTCGGTTGCAGCGGCGGTGGAGGGTGTGGCACGGCCGTGCCGCGAGTACACCGTTTGTGAACGCCGGTCGTGTTGGTTCGCAATCGGATGGCACTTCTAGGCTGGTGGTATTCGGGATGACGGCGCAATGTCGGTGGGTGACGACGAGCGGGCGCGGCGCCGCGATCTGGGCGGGTTGAGCGACGCCGAGTTGCTGGCCGCGGCGTTGGAGGATGGCCGGGCGTTCGCTGAGTTCTATCGGCGTCATGGTCGCCGGTTGTTCGCGTTCTTCCGGGTGCGGTGCGCGGAGCCTCAGGACGCGTTCGACCTGGTGTCTGAGACGTTCGCCGAGGTTTTGGACTGTCTGGAGCGGTTCGACCCAGATCGGGGGGAGGCGACGGCGTGGCTGTTCGGGATCGCCCGGAACAAGGCTCGTCGTTTCGCCCGGCGCGGGCGGGTGGATCTCTCGGCCCGGCGACGGGTTGGGGTGCGCCGGGAGGTTCTGTCGGCCGATGATTTGGAGAAGATCGACGCCGAGGTTGATCTTCGTGGCGCGAGGATCGAGTTGGAGGAGGCGTTGCACGGGTTGAGCGGACCGGTGCGCGCCGCGGTGACGTTGCGGTTTGTGGAGGACCGGCCGTACCCGGCGGTCGCCGAGACGTTGCGGATCACCGAAGCGACCGCACGCAAACGGGTATCACGGGGGTTGTCGCAACTCGCGGACCAGTTGGGATCGAACCCGTTCGAGGTGGACGATCATGAATGACATCAACAAGGGGAGCGGGGATCCGTTTGAGCGAATGGCCAACCACTTTGCGGTCGCCGCGACCGAACGTGCCGCTCTTCGCCGCCACACCCTGACCCCCCGGGGTGCCCGTGTCGGGACGGTGTTGGCGGTCGCGGCTGCGGTCACGGCCGCTGTCGCTGTCGGGGTGTTGGCTGTTGTGATCGTCGGGTCGGACAAGCCAGCGGCCGCGGATGTGAAGGTCGAACGGGTTGGTGACTCAGTGACGGTGTCGATCGAGAACGACGTGTCGGTCGCCGAGGTTCGCGACGCGCTCGCCGCCGCGGGCGTGGACGCGACGGTCACCCCGCAGGTGACCGGCCCGTCGCTTCGCAACCGGTTCGTCGGGATCAGCGGAGGTCGCAACTCCCATCTCCAAGGGGGCGACGGGCGCAGTGCGGCGACCGCCACGTTCTGGTACGGGTCGGGCGTGCAGTTGATGCTCGGTGTGGAAGGCGACGACGACGACCTGTACGACGTGGCCACCGTGGCAACCGACCCGGGAGAACCTCTCGCCGGGGAAACGGTCATAGGAATCACCGTCGGTGAAGTCGAGGCGCTGGTGGAGCGTCGCTCTCGTGGCTTGACGCTCGATGTCCGATCCGAGGACGGCAAACCATTTTCCGGGCCGGTCGCGGGCCGCCGGGTGATCAGCGCGCTGATGTCGAGCCCCCGAACGATGATCGTGTTCTCGGACTAGCCCGCGACCAGCCCGCACGACCCACACGCGGGCGCCCAACACCGCCCGGGATGGCCGGCGGCGCGAAGTGGTGTCAGTTCAGGTACTGGATCGATGAGACGGCGTTGTTGACCGGGGAGGAGAGGTTCCCGTTCGGGAGGGTGTCCTGCCAGCTCCCGGTGAGGTTGTAGCCGGTCCAGTGGCGGAGCCGACCGCAGAAGTTGCTGATCGACGACGACACCCGGTTGTTCCATGTGGCCGACATGTTCACGTAGCCGCCGGCGCAGTCGCCGCCGACGACACTGAAGCTGGCACCGGTGTAGTTGAGCCCGTCGTAGTGCACCCCGATCGTGGTCGACAACACGCTTGCCGCCAAGGCGACCTCCGCCGGGGTATCGACGTTGGCGCCGAGCCCGACGGCAGCCATCGCGTCGCCGATGTCGTCGAAGCAGGCCGGTTCGGTGGTGACGTACTCGCCGGACTTCAACTGGCCAACCACCTCGACAACGCAATGCTCACCGGCGTCGACCGTGCCGGCACCCGCAACCCCTGCCGGTGCGAGCACGGTTGTGGCCAACGCTGCCGTCGCAGTTGAGATCGTGGCTCGGAACCTGTTCACGTGAGACCTCCTGATCGGGCAGCCCACAACGGGCTCACGACACGGATTGCCGCCCCGACCAGATCCCGTGACATGTCGCCGTCACTGTGGGCAGTCTCCTCAACAATCGTCGACGCTCACGGGCCTGCAAGCCGAGTTGGAATACCGCCCGCCGCCCGGTCCAGACCGAGCCGCCACGGTCACGCTGGCCCGACGGATGTCACAACAGCATGGCTGGGGGGCAAGTCCATTCAGGTATCAACCAGGTGCCCACAGCACAGGAGGTGCGCGATCATGAAGACCCGTGCAGCAGCAGTGCTCGCCGCGGTGGTTCTGAGCGTCGTCGGTTTCTCCGATGTCGCCGGGGCCGCGACTAATGATCCGTTCGGGTACAACACAGGCTGCGTCTGGGTGATGGGCCATTACGACTGGAATGGCGCTGATGCGTGGGATCCCGTCATCACGGCGTACGGGAACGGTGGCTGCGGCTCGTTCGTCCACACGAAGCGCATCGACTACGGTCAAATCGTGACCATCCAGCACAAGACCACGACGAGCTGTGCTCGCGCAGGCGGTTGGATGAACGGTTCCAAGACCGGCGATGCGGTCTGCCCCTAGGTTAGTCGGCGCACTCGTTCTGACCGCGGTCTGTTCTTGCGGCGGACCGCGGTCAACGGCGCCGGCGCGAGTCGCACCTGCCGGGTGGGGAGCGCTACCCATGACCGGTGCGTCCCTGCGGACGAGCCGTTCCGAACTCGAGCGCGCTTCTGCCGAGTACGACGCGCAGTACAACGCTGCTTTCGTGGAGTGCATGGCCGAAAAGGGCTACCGGGTCACGTTGCCGAGCATGTCGCGCGATGCCGAAACACAGCTACTTAGCAATTCCGCTCGCCCGGTGGATGAAGAGGTGGCGAGAGAGCGCGGCCTCAACGTCGTTGCTACGTGGAACGTACTGACCGAAGCCGAAAACGATTCCGCGATCTCAGTCGAGCCGACAGACTATCCAATGTCGTCCATGGCTGCAGGGGACGACTGTCTCGCTCAGGCAGGCGAAGGCGTCGGTGAATCGCGATTCAAAGACCTTCTCGATTCGTATCGCAGCGAAGTAATGCAGACAGAGACCGTCTCAGCCGCGCGGAAGTCCTGGAGTCATTGCATGAGTTCTCGAGGATTCCCAGCAACGAACCTCGAGGAGGTCGTTGCCCTCGTGAATACAAGCGACGCAGCCTCGAAGAGAGCGAGTCTGTCGGGAGCAGCTCGGACCCGCTTCGAAAAGGAGATCTTCGAGCGAGAGGTTGAGGCTGCCTCCGCTGTGGCGGACTGCGACCGGCAGGCCTACTTCCCGGTCTTCCATGACTGGGCCTCGCTCGAGAGGAATTGGATGGACGAGCATTCGGCATCGCTGTCGCGGCTACCCGATCGGTTCAGGCTCTTCTGGGCGGCATTCATAGGGATCTGATTCAGCATCGTGGCGGCTCATCTCAAGTACACAATCTGTTGCGCCCGCGTCATCCGGTCGAAGCAGATACAGCAGATACAATCGATCGTGTCGGCCCGCGGCCCGCGGCCCGCGTCTGGTCGCCTGAAGCCACATCTGTGGACCCGTCGAGCGAGGGACGTCCTAATGCCTTCATTCTCAGAGGTGACACCCCACCCCAGTCTCGCGTCCCAGACAGCCGCGCGTAGGTTGTCGACCCCGCTCTCGGAGAGTTCTCGAGTCCCCGAGCGGCGCTCGCGCTTGGGGTCTATTGTCGCAGTCAGCTGGAGTCCTGCTCGTCGATTCGGCGTAGCATGAAGCACCGGTTCGCGGAGCCACGGTCCTGAGGGTGGACGTGACGAACCACGTTCAGCGCAGGAAAGGCGCGGGCAGAACACTCCGCGTTGGAAGTGGCATCGTCGCTGCCGGATTGATTGGTTGGCTCGTTGGATCCGCCGGCGTTGAGACGCCAAACCAAGCTGCACGACGCTCGGCTCCTCCGGTTCGCACCGCAGTCACTACTCGCGTGGAAAGAGTCGCACTCGCGGAACGGGTCATTACACGATCGACCGTCGAATCGGCGGGTTCGATTGAGTACTTCCCCGCCTCGGGTTCGGCCGGAGGTTCGAGACTCGAAGTGCTCTACCGGACTGGCGATACCGTGGGCGCGGGCGACGTGGTTGCCCTTGTGGATAGTCGTCCGGTGATCATCTTGTCGGGTGATGCGCAGTTGGGCGCCGACGTTCGGCCCGACTCTCGGGGCCGCGACGTGGATCGGCTCCAATCGGGCCTTCGCGGTCTAGGATTTGCGATCCCCGGAACTGAAGCGGGTGTGGCCGGGCCCGCAACCCGACTGGGGATCGCGGAGCTGTACCAGCGAGCCGGGTTCTTGGCTCCCACCACGGTGGAGGGATCCGGAGGTTTGGAGGCCTCCGGCGGCGAGTCCCTTGGCGAGCGGATGTCGCGGCTAAGGCGCGCCGTCAACGATGCTGAGGCGTCGCTGCGGGCCGCGGAAGCCGGAGCGGCAGGAATTCCAGACCCGGTCGCACCCGCGAACGCGGCCTTGGAAACGGCGAAGCGAAAGCTGGCCGAGGCTCAGACGGACAGGGCCGTCGCCGTAGGGGACGCGCTCGAGACGCTGTCCGCCGCTCAGAAGGCCGAGCGCGACGCGGGGTCTACGACCACGACAACTGCGGCAGCTGGTGAAGGAGCCGACGCCATCGGGACAGCAGTGTCGCAGGTCAAGGTTGCGGAGCGTGCCCTTCGGGATGCCCAACGACGCGGCGACGCCGTGGTCGCGGATGCCTACGCCCAAGTGGTGCTCGCTCAGCTCTCTTTGGTCGCTGCCGAACGCTCGTGGACCGCCTCGAAGACTGCGGCAGCCCAGCAGATTTCGATCGCCAGATCGGCCCACGATTCCGCGCTAGAAGCGTTGGCGAATGCCGAGCTTCGCGACGGGCCTATCGCGCCGCGATCGGAGATTCTGTTCGTTCCGAATCTACCGACAACTGTGCTATCCGTCGCCGACGCCTCCGCGGGAAACGGCTTCGTTGGTCCGCAAAGCGGCGGACCGTTGTTTAGTTTGCGATCGGGGAACCTTCAGGTGAGCGCATCCATGCCCGCTGGAGCGCGCCTGGGTCAGGGCGCGACGGGTGTCGCAGAATCGGATGATGGAGCTGTCGTATTGGAGGTGGCCGCGCTCGAGGGCGGCGCCAGCAATGACTCTCCGGCGGGCACAGGTGGACCCACACTTGGACCAGGATCGACGTCCAACGAGGCTCGGTTTGCGATCACGAGAATAGTGCGTGGGAACCCGACACCAGGCATGAGTCTTCGGGCGACCTTTTCGACGCCCGTTACCGGCGGTGAGCTCGTCCTGGCGGTGCCTCTTCGGGCGATCGCTACGGACGGCAGAGGCCAGTCCTTCGTTCGCGTCGCCGATCGTTCGGGGTTCCGGCGAGTGAATGTGCATCTGGGACGAACTGGTTCGGGGATGGTCGAGCTGCTCGGACCAGACGGTGATCCACTCGAGAGTCTCCCGGCCGGCACCATGGTGCGTGTGTCGTGACACTGGCGCTGATCGAGCTCAAGCAGGTGGGATTCACGTATCCGGGTGTTGTGCCAGTAGTCGCTCTGACGCCTACGACATTGCGCATCGGAAGGGGAGAGCGGGTGGCGATCGTTGGTCCGTCGGGCTCGGGAAAGTCAACGCTTCTGCAGCTGCTGGGCCTCCTGTCGAATCCGACCGAAGGCTCCTACTGGTTGGCCGGTTACGACACGGGACTGCTAAGCGAAGCGCAGCGCTGCGACCTTCGTGGCAGCCAGATTGGGTTCGTTTTCCAATCCTTTCACCTGATCGACCATCGGGATGTTGCGGCGAATGTGGAGCTACCTCTCCGCTATTCGCCGACATCTCGCAGTGGCAGTGAGCGCATGTCGTTGGTCTCGGATGCGCTGGAGCGGGTCGGGTTGTTGCATCGCGCCAACCACCGATGCGATGAGCTTTCCGGAGGTGAACGTCAGAGAGTCGCCATTGCCCGAGCGATGGTCGGACGACCCTCAATCATACTGGCAGATGAACCGACTGGGAATCTCGACTCCACGAGCAGCTCGCAAATCATTGACTATTTGTTGACGTCCGGCCCTGATGGATCGACTTTGGTGGTCATTACGCATGATCCCGAGGTCGCCTCACGATTTCCGCGGACGCTCATGATTCGCGACGGACACGTGACGGATGTCGCGTCCTCGCCAACGACGACACGAATAGGACCCTCTGACGATGGGGCGTGACGAAGCGGTCAAGTCCAGCGTCGGCCGCACCCGGCTACGCTTCCGTGACCTCTGGCATGAGTCCAGGGCCGCGTTGGCCGCTAATAGATTGCGTACCATTGCGGCAGGGCTTGCCGTATTCATCGCGGCGGCAGCCGCAACCGTTGTCTTCGTATTGTCGGCAACGATTGCGGCTCAGGTATCGGACGAATTTGACGCGATCAGGGCCACCAGCCTTCGGGTCACACCGACCAAGAGCATCCCTCCAGACCAACAAGTATTCCCCGGGGATACCGAGGTCCGCCTCAAGCGGATCCCGGGCGTTGTTTCGGGTGGGGTGGTCGTATCGGATGTGGGAGTGAAGGTGGCGATCACGAACACCAGTGCCTTGCGTGATACCGTCGAAGCCAAGCTGATTGGTATCGACGAGTCGGTTCTTGATGCGACTGACGCCCTTATCGATGGACTTCGGGTTCCGGCGGCATTCGACACCGGTGCAAGAGTCGCGTACCTCGGAGCCGAACTCGCCGACCGCCTCGGCGTGGTGCCACCGGAGTCCCGCGACGCCCTTGACTCGGTGGTAATGGTCAACGGGCTCGCGTTGTGGGTCGCCGGCATCATCCGCGACCCCCAACGGCTTACCGAGAGTGTCGATGCGCTCGTGGTACCGCGCAAGATGGCCGAGCAACTTGCGGACTTCGAGCCGGCTGACTACTCGCTGCTTGTTGAGACGCTTGGCGGCGCGGCATCAGGCGTTGGCGTCGATATCCCATTGGTTCTGGCGCCGGAGCGCGCTGACCCGTATGTGGTTGACGTCCCTCCTGACGCCAACCGGTTCCGTCGACGAGTTGAGGGCAACGTAAGAGCGTTGGTGCTTGCCATGGTGG
Organism: Actinomycetes bacterium; assembly: GCA_029782335.1. Taxonomy (GTDB): domain Bacteria; phylum Actinomycetota; class Acidimicrobiia; order Acidimicrobiales; family Microtrichaceae; genus JADLFH01. The sequence goes on from JAKOVA010000191.1 coordinate 10,652, forward strand.
CCATTTCCGCAATGGTTGGAGCCTTCTCGATTTCCTCAGCCGCCTACAGCGGAGTGATCGAACGTACCGGGGAGTTCGGCCTCCGGCGCGCATTCGGAGCCAAACCTCGACACATCCGCTCCCAGGTTGTGGTGGAGACAGTCCTCGTCGCGGGTGGAGCCGGGATCGCCGGTGAGTCCCTTGGATTCGCTATCGCGCTGATCGTCTCGCGGGTCAACGGATGGACGGCCATCGCCGACCCGGTGCAGCTGGCCTGGGTCGGTCCAGCAGCGTGTGTGTTGGGAGTAGTGGCTGGCCTTCCCCCTTCTCATAGGGCTAGCCGTATCGACCCTTCCGTCGCGCTGCGGCAGGCGTGATGCGGCCATCAACGACGGCTCCGGCTAGACCACCCCGGCAGCGTTCGAAGCCGACCACTACCGTCCACCCGTGCCCGCCCACCAGGGCGAGGACTCAACGAAATGAGCCTGCTACCAAGCAGTGAGCATGTGGTGACTGCCTGGTGGGGGTCTGACCGGCTTTCTAACTGACCCGTGCGCTGTGTCTGTCTGGGACGTGTCGACCTCTGCCGGGTAGTCATCCCGGTTCGGGTGGTGGCCGGGTGTCGCCCGCCAGCTTGATGGGACCACCTGTTCGCCAGTGGTATGGGACCACTTCTGGGGTCCGGTCAGGTCCGGCGACGTGATGATCGCCGGACTGGCGGTGGCTGGTCAAGGTCGTCGGTAACGGTGGGCTTCTGGCGTTGCCGGTAGGACTCGCCGTCGAGGACGAGTTCGTGGGCAGCGGACTGGAGCCGGTCGATCGCGGACTGGGCGAGGAGCGGGTCGGCCATGAGCCCGAGCCACTCGACCGGCTCGCGGTTCGAGGTGATCACCGTCGATGCTGCCCGGTGGCGCTCCACGATGAGTTCGTAGATGTCGGCGGTGTCGACCGGGTCCGTCGGCTGGAGTGTGCGCGATCAGCGAGACCTGGGTTCGGCGATCAGCGAAAACCGGGTTCGGCGGGGTGGGGTTGTTCCTCCTGATATCCCACTGAAGAGCGTGTGGCCCCTCCAGCCTGTCGAGCGACGAAGCATCGACAGAGGGGCTGGAGGGACCGCTGTTGATGATGACGCAGGAGTAGTTCGTGGACGTGTTGGCGATGAGACGCCAGGGCATGTCGTATGTGGAGATCGGTGAGCAGCTCGGGTATCACCCGGACACGATCTCAGCGTGGGTGAAGAAGGGCGGTCCGCCACCGGCTCGCACCGTTGGGGAGAAGGACCGGGTGATCGATCCGGTGTGGGCGGACCGGCTCACGTCGTTGCTGGTCGGGAACCCGAAGCTGTTGGCGAAGTCGCTCTTCGAGATCGTCTCGGCTGAAGGGTTCACCGGGTCGTATCCGACGGTGGTGCGCTGGGTTCGCGAGCTGCGCGGCCCGCGTTTCCGGCGTGCCGATGGGGCGTCGGTGCCGATCGAGACGCCACCGGGTGAGGAGGCGCAGTTCGACTTCTCGGACTGCTCGACGTGGTCCCAGTCGATTGGGTTGGGGCTGTCGAGGGTGAGGTCGGAGGTGTCACCGCTGGCGGTGTAGCTGTAGCGGGCGACGGTCCGATTGTTGACGTTGCGCTGCACGATCTGGTCGGTCGCATCACGGGTGTATCGGATCACCGGTGTCGCCTGCGCGGCCCAGGTGACCGCGGCGTCGAACAGGCCGGTCGCGGTCGCGTTCAGGTTGGACGCGGCGCCCGCGTAGTGGAACCAGCCGACCCGCCGCGCGGGGGCGGACCCGCTACTCATGGCGGCGCCGGTGTCGTAACCGAAGATGGTGGCTTTGGTCGCGTCGGTGGGGAGAGTCGTTGCGATGACCGCAGCAGCGGCGGGCTTGCCCCACCCATGGGTCACTCCGGCGGTGGAGGTGGTCGTGTTGCCGACCACCAACCCGGCACCCAATGGGTGGGTCGACCCGACTGTGGTGACCGCAACCTGGGTTTGGTCGGCGCCGGTGGTCCCATACTCGCTGGAGGCGGTGCCGACCATACCCATGTCGTCCAGTATGTAGGTTTCCGCGACGATCACCGGGACCACGACGTTTGCGAATGTTGCGCCGACGGTGGAACCGGACACCGATTCGGAGATCACGACGAGTTGGTGCCCGTCCGCGCTCGACGCCGTCGCAGCGTTGTCATCGACGAGGGTGACATCCCAGCCGGCGTCGACGAGACGGTCCCGGATCCACGTGTCTCGTGTCGTCAACCCGGCCGGATCACCGACCACGACCACCGCGGACGGGGTCGAGGGCAGGTCGGCTGCCCACTCGATCGTCGCGGTGAACAGGGCGGCCGTGTTCGCGTTCAATAACGACGAGGCGCCTTCATAGATCGGCCATGACACCCGCCGCGCCCTCATCGTGTCGCCGGTGTCGTAGGAGAACAGGGTGGCTTTGGTCGATTCTGACGGCAGTGTGGCGACTTTCTGGGCCGCCGCAGCAGGTTTGCCCCACCCATGAGTCACTCCACCGGTGGAGGTGGTGATCGTCCCGGGTGGGATGTTCGCCCCCAACGGATGGCCCGAACCCGCGGTGGTGACCGTCACCTGCGTTTGGGCGCTGGTCGACCCGGAGTTGCTGCTGCCGGTGTCGACCATGCCCATGTCGTCGAGAATGAACGCTTCGGACACCACCACTGGCACTGGGGTCGTCTTGAACGTCGCCCCGACCGTCGACGAGCTGGCCGAATCAGTGACCACGACCAGCCGAGCTGAACGGGGTCGAGACGGCGGAGCTGAACTGAGCAGGGCTACAGCGCCTGCAGCGACTGAGCGGCTCAGCGCAACTCGCTGAACGCGCCGCGCAGTGCGCTGACCCGCAGGGCGACCGTCTCGACCGACGGCTCGTTCGCCGCGTGCATCAAGCGGATCTCGGCGGCGTCGGATGACGCAGCATCGATGTCGGGGGCGAGTCTGCCGAGGCGCTCCGCGATGTCGTCGAGTTCATTGACGACTCGATTCAACGTGGCGAAGCGGTCGGCCTCGCGCTCGACGGTGGCCCGCGCCACGGCGAGTTCGCTGCCGGACTTTCCCTGCTCCCGGCATGTGGCCAGGTTTCGTCTGGCCACCTTCAGTCGGTCGCCGGCGGCGACGATGTCGAGCTCGGAGACCGTCAGCTCGGTGTCTCGGGCATGACGGGCTTGGGTCCAAGCCGCACCGAGCGCGCCGTCGGTCTCCGATGCCAGTTCATCGAGGCGCGTGCGGGCGGCGCCGGGTTCAATCCCCGAAACGACGGTGACGAACCGATGCCGTGCGGCAAGAGCGGCCTCGAGAGGAGCTGCCCACCGGGCGCCGAGCTCGTGGGGACGGACCTCTGCCAGCGGGTCGCGTCGGGTGCGTCGGAACATCCCCGAATGTTCGATCGCGGAAGTCGGCCGAGCAAGGCAGCTCACCCCAGGGTCGTGCGTTGGGCCGCCCATCGGGGCCGGAACTACCCTCCGCGAGAACGCGTTCTCATTTTCGGGGGTCCCGTGGACAACTACCAGCTCTACATCGGTGGCGAATGGGTTGACGGCGACGCCGGCATCTATGAGATCGTCAACCCCGCCACCGAAGCGGTCGTGGGCGAAGCGCCCCAAGCGAGCGTCGCTCAGTCCATCGCCGCGACCGAGGCCGCCGCGGGTGCGTTCGACTCGTGGTCACGGACGACCCCCGACGAGCGCGCAGCGCTGCTGGAGCGGGTGGCACAGCTCGTCGACGAGCGCAGCGCTGAGCTCGTGCCGCTGGTGCAGTCCGAGACCGGCGCGACCTACCGGGTCGCGAAGACCATGCAGGTGCCGCAGGTCGCGGCCCGGTTCCGGCGCTACGCCGCCGGCGCGTTGGAGTCGCGGATCATCCCGCTCGAACCGGCGATCATGCCGACGACCGCGTTGGCCCCGGGCGGGATCATCTCGGCGGTGGGCCACCGCGCTCCTGTCGGAGTGGTCAGCTGCATCACCTCGTACAACTTCCCGATCGTGAACATGGCCGGCAAGATCGGTCCCGCCCTCGCGATGGGCAACACCGTCGTGGTCAAGCCGGCGCCGCAGGATCCACTCGCCGTGTTGGAGCTGGTGCGGCTCTTCGAGGAAGCGGGCTTTCCCCCCGGGGTCGTCAACGCGGTGTGCGGCACCGACATCCCGGCGTCGGAAGCCCTCGTGTCCTCGCCCCACGTCGACATGATCAGCTTCACCGGGTCGACCGGCGTGGGCCGTCGCATTGGCGAGGTCGCCGGCGGCGACATGAAGCGGCTGTTGCTGGAGCTCGGCGGCAAGGGGGCGTGCATCGTCTTCGACGACGCCGACCTCAAGGCGGCGATCGGCGGCATCGCGTCGGTGTGGGGATTCCATTCCGGCCAGATCTGCACCGCGCCCACGCGGGTCATCTGCCAGCGAGGGGTCTATGACCACCTCGTCGCCGGGCTGACCCAGGCGGCGGGACACATGAAGGTGGGCGATCCGCTCGAGCGGGACACGGTGGTCGGTCCGGTGATCACCGGGGTGCACCGTGAACGCATCGAGGGCTACATCCAGGCGGGCCGCGACGAGGGGGCGACCGTCGCCGTCGGTGGCGACCGGCCGGACCTCGAACGGGGCTTCTACGTGAACCCGACGCTGCTGGTCGACTGCACCAACCAGATGACGCCGGTGCGGGAGGAGATCTTCGGGCCGGTCGTCGCGGTCGTTCCCTTCGACGACGAAGACGAGGCGATTGCGATCGCGAACGACAGCGACTTCGGTCTGTACAGCTACGTGTTCACGAAGGACACGGGTCGTGCCTGGAACGTCGCGAAACGACTTCGCTCCGGAAACGTCGGCATCAACTCCCTCCAGCGCAACCACGAAGCACCCTTCGGTGGCTTCAAGCAGTCGGGTGTCGGCCGCGACGGCGGCAGCTTCGGTCTCTGGGCGTACTCCGAACTCCAGTCGATCGTCTGGCCGGGCTGATCGCCCGGCGCCGGCCGGCGTCGGTTCGAAAAGAGAATTTCTCGCGAAAAGTGTCAGCCGGGGGTTGCTGCGCGCTCTTGCACCTCGACGACGGCCACTGGGGCCGTCCCCCCGAGGAGCAGCAACCATGTCACACCACCGCACCAATCGGACCAACCGCAGCATCCGGGCTCGGCGCCTCGCCGTCGCCCTCGTGGCGCTCGGCACGGCGAGCGTTGCCGGAGCGGGCGCAGCGTCGGCCGCTGAGCCGTGGCCGGTGTTCCTGCCGCCGGACCCGAGCACGATCTGCCCCTCCTGCGCCCTCCCGACGACGACGACCACGGCCCTCGATCTCGGTACGCCGGACCTGACCGGCCACATCGATCTGAGCCGTCTGCCGTTGATGACGACGACGACGGCGCTGGTCTTCCGACCCCCCACGGTCGGTCGGATCGATCCGGGACGTGTGCCGGTGCGCATCAACCCCGGGAGCGGGGCGACAACTCCCGCCCCCGCTCCGGGCTCGAGCCCCAGCACCGGGGCGCCGGTCGCTGCGACGCCGGCGGCGCCGAAGCCCGCGGCCTCGAGGCCCGCGACGGCTCCCCGACTCTCGGACGTCGACGAGAGCGCGGCCTCGGAGCCGGTGAATCTCGATATCGTCGCCGATCTCCCCGCCGATGAGGTCCCAGCCGTCGCTGACGCCGACGCAACCCCGACGACCTCCACGGTGCAACACTCGACCGAGCGTGCGGACGCTGCGACACGTGCACCTCACGGGGCCACGCAGTCGCCGCTCCCGATCGTGCTGGCCGCCACGCTGGGCGCGCTCATCGTTGCCGCTGCCGGTGCACTGTGGGTGATCATCCGTCGCCGCCGGCTGGCATGACGGCTCGTCGTCGTGCGCCCTCCACTCGATTCGTCGCCACAGAATGCTGGACGAGCGGTACTCCGGTGCGGTTGCCTGTCTGCGGAATGGATCACCTCTCCGATGCGGAGCTCGTCGAGCGGGCGGCAGGGGGAGACCTGGAGTCGTTCGGTCGCATCTACGACCGCTACGCCGCACGGGTCCACGACCTGTGCCTCCACCTGCTCCGCAACCCCGAGGACGCAGCGGACGCAACCGCAGAGGTGTTCCTGTCCGCTGCGTCTCACCTCGACGGCCTCCGTGACCCCGACCGGCTCCGGCCCTGGCTCTACGCCATTGCCCGCAACGAGATCTACCGCCGCTCCCGGCGTCGGGGTCGGGAGGTTGCGATGAGCGAGCAGCTCGACGATCTCGTCGAACCTGCCGACGGATCCGAGGGCACGCCGGCAGCGGATCCGGAGCGTGTCGCCCGCTTTCTCCGGGAAGCGGCGGCGGGTCTGGACGAGCGGGATCGGTTGGTGATGGAGCTGACCCTCGCCGGTGGGATCGACGGCCGGGAGTTGGCCGAGGCTCTCGGTGTCGATGTCGGCACCGCACATCAGGCGGCGCACCGGATGCGCGAGCGGCTCGGTCGTTCGGCGGGGGCGTTGCTGGTTGCCCGGCAGGGTCGGGGGGATTGTGATGAGCTCGCGAAGCTCCTCGATCGGTGGGACGGCACGTTCTCGGTGCTGTGGCGCAAGCGGGTCGCCCGACATGTCGACCAGTGCGAGACCTGCGAGCGGCGCCGGCGTCGGGTTCCGGCCGCCGTGATCGACGATCTCGCTTCCGCGGAGACCGCCCCGATCCGATTCGTCGAGCCGCCCGCCTGGGTGCGCGGCCGGGTCTTCGAGCAGGTTCGGCTCGGCGGGGGAGCGCCAGGGTGGGGTGGCGACGGATTCCCGCCGGTGGCGGGGCGGGGCGGTGGCCTCCGGAGGCGCACGGTGGTGGCGCTGGGGGTGCTCGTGGTGTTGCTCGGCGGTGTCGGGGTGGGGGTGGCGATCCGCCCTCAGCAGCGGCGGGAGGTGGTCGTGGGCGATTCGACGACCTCGGCGCCCGCCAGGAGGACTGCGGGTGCCCCGACGAGCGTGACGACGACGGGCGACACGCCGACGTCGGAGTCACCGGGCGCGCCCGGTGATCTCGGAGTGACCACCTCGTCGGCGGGGGTCACGTCGACGGTTCGGTCTGGCAGCATCCCCACCAACCCGATCCGGTCGAGTTCCACGACGGCTCCCCGGAGAACGTCATCGGTGCCGACGAACCCGTCGACGACGGTCGCCGACACGATCCCGCCGGCTCCCACGATGGATCTGAAGGTGCCCCAGTTCGTCGAGCCGGGTCCGTGCCCGCCGAACAACGAGATCGTGGCGAGTACGTCGGTGGGGATCGTCGAGGTATCGATGATCTGGGAGCTGACCGGGGACAAGGGCATCACGTCGGGCACGATCGGGTTCAAGCCGGTGAGTGAGATGGTCTGGACGGCGTTGTGGCAGCCCACCGCTACGGGCACCTACGTGATCGTGGCGACGGCCACCGACGAGCAGGGCAGGACGGTGTCGGCGAAGCGATCCGGTGTCGTCGAGGCCTGCTGAAAGCGCCTCAGACGCCCGCCGCTAGCCTGCGCCCCATGAAGGGCATTATCTACGACGGGTCGACCACCGCGGTTCGTGACGGCATCGAGGTACGTGACCTGCGACCCGGCGAAGTGCGGGTGAAGATCGAGGCGGCCGGCGTCTGCCACAGCGACGTGTCGGTCATCGACGGCACGATCCAGTTCCCGACCCCGGTGGTGTTGGGCCACGAAGGCGCGGGCGTCGTCACGGCGGTCGCCCCCGACGTCAGCCACGTCAAGGTCGGCGATCACGTCGTGTTGTCCACGCTGGGCAACTGCGGCCACTGCGCCGCCTGCGATCGAGGGAAGCCGACGTTCTGCCGTGTCAGCCTCGGCAAGCTCGGTCGCCCCTTCACCCTCGGCGATGCGAAGTGCTTCCAGTTCGCCAACACCTCGGTGTTCGTCGAGGAGACGGTCGTCAAAGCGACGTCCGCCATCCCGATCCCCGCCGAGGTGCCGCTGGCTTCGGCGTCGCTGATCGGCTGCGGCGTGCTGACCGGCGTCGGTGCCGTGTTCAATCGGGCGAAGGTCGCCCACGGCGAGTCGACGGTCGTCATCGGTGTGGGCGGGATCGGCCTCAACGTGATCCAGGGCGCAGCGCTGTCCGACGCGTTGCCGATCATCGCGGTCGACACCAACCCGGCGAAGGAGGCGTATGCCCGACAGTTCGGCGCGACCCACTTCATCTGCCCGACGGGCCCCGATTTCGATCTCGTGGCTGCCGTCAAGGAGATCTGCCCCAACGGTGTCGACCATGTCTTCGAGTGCGTCGGATCGACCGCGCTGATCCGCACCGCGACCGACCTGTTGGACTGGGGCGGTCAGCTCATCATGCTGGGGGTCCCGAAGATGGGTTCCGAGGCGTCGTTCGTGGTCAACACCATGTACAACGACAAGTCGATCATGGGATGCCGGTACGGTTCGGCGCGGCCGCAACACGATGTTCGGTTGATGGTCGACCTGTACCTCGCCGGGCGCCTCAAGCTCGACGAGCTCGTCTCGCAGACCTACCCGCTCGAATCGTTCCAGACGGCACTCGACGAACTGCACGAGGGCAAGCTGGCCCGCGGCGTGCTCGTCTTCGACTGAGCCGAGCGTCGATCATGGCCTTCTCGGAAGAACTCCGCGAGCTCGCGGCGAAGGTGCGGAACTGGGGTCGTTGGGGCGACGACGATCAGGTGGGCACCGCGAACCTCATCACCGCGGAGGCCACCCGCCGCGGCGCTGCGTGTGTACGTGAAGGACGGCGGATCTCCCTCGCGGTGGCGCTGCGCGAGGAGGGCGTTCAGGTCGGCCAGCCCGCCGGACGGATCAACCCGATCCTCAGCCCGACCTCACTCAACGAGCGGGACCAGTTCGCTCCGGGCATCTGGACGGGCACCGACGACATGGTGACGATGTCGACGTGTGCGGGCACCCACATCGACGCCCTGGTGCACGTCGGCTACGAGGGACAGCTCTACGGCGGCCGCCCGCTCGACACCGTCCGGGCGCGCGGCGGGGCGTCGGCTGCTGGCGCGGAGCACATCCCGCCGATCGCGACCCGCGGGTTGCTCCTCGACGTCCCCCGGGCTCGTGGCGTCGAGGAACTCGAGGTCGGAGCTGCGATCGGCCCCGATGACCTCGAGGCGGCGCTCGCGGCGGCCGGTCTCACCGTCGAGGCCGGCGATGCGCTGTGCATCCGCACCGGCGAGATGCAGCACTACCGCCGCGGCGACCGGCGCCGCTACGCCGTCGGTGCCGATTGGAAGATGACCGGGCTCGGAGTGAGTTGCGTTCCGTGGTTCCACGAGCGCGACGTGGCGGCGGTCTTCCTCGACAACTACGCGTACGAGGTCATGCCGCCCGAGACGGGCAACTGGGACGATCTCTTGGCCGTCCACATGCTCCAGCTCCGCGACATGGGGATGGTGCAGGGGCAGAACTTCGACTTCGAGGACCTCGCCGAAGCGTGCGCCGAGGACGGGCGCTACGAGTTCTTCCTCGTGGCGGCTGCCGAGCCGATCGTCGGCGCGACCTCCGCGCCGGTGCACCCCGTCGCCATTCGGTAGAGACGATCCGGTAGACAGAAGGTCATGGCACAGCTCGGCGGTCGCCGTCGCAACGATCAGCGCACGCAGCAGGCGAACAGCGGCCCGAAGGTCTGGCTGTTGACCTGCACCGGCTGTGAGCGTCCGGTGACGATCGTCGCGGCGGTCGAGCCGGAAGTCCCGCGTTGCGCGGAGTGCGGCCCGGCACCGGCCCCGCCGGAGGCGCAGGGGGTCGATCACACCCTCGACATCGGTGACGATCCGGTGGGTGAATAGCCAGGCGCCGAACGCTCAACCGGAGAAGGTTCTCAGGGACACGGAAGGTATCGACCTGACCGCCCAGAGTGACGAGTAGGCTCTCGGCTCAGCCCGCCGGCGGATGTAGCACCAGTTCGTGGTCGGGTCACCCCGTACTCCGTATTCCAGGGAGCAGTCGAACGCGGAGTGACCCGACCACGCCAGTGTGCACCGGATTCTGGCAGAAGCGGACAACCTTCTTCCGGCCCGTGCTGATCAGAGCAGGTTGGCGGCGGAGTTGAACGAGTTGGACGTGGCGGTGCCGAGGGTGCTGACCGCCGCAACGCAGACCATCGCGATGAGCGCGAGGAGCAGGGCGTATTCGACGAGCGACGCCGCCCGCTCCCCGTGGGAGCGGAGGATGCGGGTACGGACCTGGGCGATCAGGGTGAAGAGGTGGGCGGACATGGCAGATCCTGTGGTGCGGGTGAGCGGTGTGGTGCGTGGACTGCGGCGGGGGGTGGGAAAACGGGTCCGGGCGGGTCGTTGCGACCCGCCCGAAGCCCGGTTGGTGTGCGATTGGTGAGATCGCCCTGCGATCAGAGTTCGTTGCTGATCGAGGTGAAGTTGTCGCGGGCCTTGCCGCCGAGGGTGCTGACCGCTGCGATGCAGACGACGGCGATCAGCGCGACGAGCAGCGCGTACTCCACGAGGGAGGCGGCACGCTCGGAGCGGACCTTGGAGCTCAGGTAGGCCTTGACGAAGTCGAAGTTGACGAGCATGTCTGTTTCCTTAGGTTGGGTGTCTGGTGCTGGGTGCTGGTTGCCGGTCCCGTGTGGTCCCTGCACCGGAGTTATCGCCCTGCTCGGCGGTGTTCCTTGATGGGAAGTTCTGCCCATCGGCGAGTTCCGCGTTGGGTGAAAACGGGAAACGGCGGGCCGCCGAAGCGACCCGCCGAAGCCCGGTTGGTGTGCGATTGGTGAGATCGCCCTGCGATCAGAGCTCGTTGCTGACCGAGGTGAAGTTGTCGCGGGCCTTGCCGCCGAGGGTGCTGACCGCTGCGATGCAGACGACGGCGATCAGCGCGACGAGCAGCGCGTACTCCACGAGGGAGGCGGCACGCTCGGAGCGGACCTTGGAGGTCAGGTAGGCCTTGACGAAGTCGAAGTTGAGGAGCATGTCTGTTTCCTTGGGTTGGGTGTCTGGTGCTGTGGTGGGAGCGGGACCACCACCCAGAGCAGTTGCTCCACTACGTGGTGTGACCCTTTGTGATGTGGTACCGAAGCACCGCATCGGGGTGAATAGGCCGTTTGCACCTTCCGACCCCCACCGGGTCGGCAGGCCGTGAGTGGCCTCGCCCAATCCATCGGCGCTGCTGTCCGCCGGGTTGAGGAATTCGAGTCGAGCAGCGGGCGACCCCTAATCTGACGACTCGTCAGATTCGAGCCCCGAGTCGGGGCAACGGGAGGAGTACCGACATGGGGATGCTCGACGGCAAGGTCGCCGTGGTCACCGGAGCCGGTCACGGCATTGGTCGCGGCCACGCGATGGAACTCGCGAAGCACGGTGCCAAGGTCGTCGTCAACGATCTCGGCGGCTCGGTGACCGGCGAGGGTTCCGGCCGTGACGCCGACCTCACCGTCAAGATCATCCAGGACCGCGGCGGCGAGGCCGTCGCGAACTACGCCGACGTCTCCGACTACGACGCCGCTGCATCGCTCGTCAGCGACGCCGTCGAGGCGTTCGGGCGGTTCGACATCCTGGTGAACAACGCCGGCATCGTTCGTGACTCGGCGATCTGGAACATGGAAGAGCGCGACTTCGACTCGGTCATCGCGGTCCATCTCAAGGGCACCTGGGTCCCCTGTAAGCACGCGGCGCTCCACTGGCGCGAGCAGAACAAGGCCAGCGGCGCACCCGTCGGTGGCCGCATCATCAACACCATCTCCGGCGCCGGGCTCACCGGGAACTTCGGCCAGACGAACTACGCCCCGGCGAAGGCGGCGATCGCGAGCCTGACCCAGACCCTCAGCCTCGAGCTCTACAAGCTGGGCGTGACGGTCAATGCCGTCGGCCCTGCCGCGGCGACGCGAATCACGGCGACCATGCCGAACGCGCCGGCGGTAATCGAGCCCGACGAGGTGCCCGACGGCGAGTGGAACCGCATGGATCCGGCCGTCTCGTCGCCGCTCGTCGCCTGGCTCGCCTCCGACGAAGCCGACCACGTCACCGGTCAGATCATCCGCGCTGTCGCCGAGAACATCATCTGGATGACGCCGTGGGCCGACGGTCCTGCGATCAACAACGGCGGCAAGCGGTGGGACGCCACGAAGCTCGGGATGCAGCTCGCTACCGACGTCTTCAAGACCCGCGCGCCGGGCCTCCGTTACTAGCCCCGGCGTGACCCGCACGGTCGGCGATCTGCTCGGCGAGCTGCTCGCCGGTGCCGGGGTAACGCGCACCTGGGGTGAACGGCTCGAGGGCCTCGCCGTCGAGCACGTCGAGATCACCGGGGACCCGGACCTCGCGGCGTTGCTGGCGGATGCCGACGGCCGCATCGGTTGCGGCCTCGGCGCCGCCCTCGTCGGTGGGCGCATCGTCCACCTGTCCTCCAAGCCGGGTGGCACCACGATGCCGGTGACGGTCCGCAGCGCAGACGAGTTGCTCGACGCGTTCGCGGCGATGCCCGACGACGGGCTTCC
>JAKOVA010000304.1 GCA_029782335.1 Actinomycetes bacterium
GACACGATGACCATCCCGACCGACATCTTCGGCAGCGCCGAGATGACCTTCGGGCCGAAGAAGCGCCTGGGCAACAACCTGGCGCGGCTCTCGCAGATCCAGGACGGCCGCTGGAAGGTCGTCTCGGATTACTTCAAGGGCGACTGAACGCCCGGGGCACGGAGCCCCGCAGGGCAGGGCCGCCTTCGGGCGGCCCTTTTCGTCTTCAGCGGGCGCCCAGGCCCATCGCGCGCGTGATCACTTCCTTCATGATCTCGTTGGTGCCGCCGTAGATCCGCTGCACCCTCGCATCGGCGAATGCGCGCGCGATCGGGTATTCCCACATGTAGCCGTAGCCGCCGTGCAGTTGCACGCACTCGTCGATGACCTTGCATTGAAGGTCCGAGCACCAGTACTTGGCCATCGACGCCGTGGCGGTGTCCAGCTGGCCGGCCATCAGCAGCTCGATGCACTTGTCGACGAACACGCGCGCGATCTGCACCTCGGTCTGGAGCTCGGCCAGCTTGAAGCGCGTGTTCTGGAACGACGAGACGGTCGTCCCGAACACCTTGCGTTCCTTCACGTAGTCACTGGTCCAGTCGATCGCCGCCTGCGCGTTCTCGACCGCGCCGATCGCGATCTGCAGGCGCTCCCAGGGCAGCTCCTGCATCAGGTAGGCGAAACCCTCGTTCTCGTTGCCCAGCAGGTTCGTCGCCGGCACCTCGACGTTGTCGAAGAACAATTCCGAGGTGTCCTGCGCCTTCATCCCCACTTTCTTCAGGCGCTTGCCCTTCTCGAACCCCTTCATGCCCCGCTCGACCAGGAGCAGGCTCGTGCCCTTCGCGCCCGCCTTCGGATTCGTCTTGGCCACCACGATCACCACGTCGGCGTGCCAGCCGTTGGTGATGAAGGTCTTCGAGCCGTTCAGGACGTAGACGTCGCCACTGCGGGTGGCGGTCGTCTTGACGCCCTGGAGGTCGGACCCGGCTGCAGGCTCGCTCATCGCGATGGCCCCGATTGCCTCGCCGCTGGCCATCTTCGGCAGGAATCGCCGCTTCTGCTCCTCGGATCCGTAGTGAAGGATGTACGGGGCCACGATCTCGGAGTGCAGGCCGAACCCCAGGCCCGTCGCGTTCACCCGCGCCGTTTCCTCCATCACCACGATC
>JAKOVA010000206.1 GCA_029782335.1 Actinomycetes bacterium
GAACATGGTCGTGACGCGCGCCGACAACTACGGGGTGCCGCTGGACAACTACGGCGTCGCACCGACCTATCGGTGGGGCATCGGCACGCGGCACGAGTTCTCCGCCGGGCTGTATCACCTGCAGAACGACAACGGCATCCACTATGGGCTGCCGTGGCTGGCCCCCGGTCCGGCCTCGGGCGGCAGCTACCTGTGGAAGACCGATCCGAAGAACTACTACGGCATGGCGAGCGACTACTCGAAGACCGGCACCACGCAGGCCCACTTCTCCCACGTGTTCCGCTTCGGAGACGACGCCGAACTGCGCACCGCGGTGCGCATCGGCGAATACGAGCGCGACCAGCGCGCCAGCGCGATCCGCTTCGCGGCCGCGGCGCTGCAGCCCACTGGCTTGGCCGTCAACGCCGACACGTTCAGCGACGCGACGGTACTGACGCGGGGAACGAACAACAAGATCATGAACATGGACACCCGCTACCTGCAGAGCGACTACAGCGGCAAGCACCGCTGGTTCGGCCTCGAGCACTCGGTGCAGGCGGGCGTGGACCTGGCCGACGAGGAGTTCGAAAACTTCGCCGCGAACGTGCCGGCCGGCGTCTCGCTGGCCAAGCCGACGACCACGGTGGGTACGCCCGACGACGGTGCGCGAGTCAGCGAGGCGCTGCGCGCCCTCACCAAGAATCGCACTTTCGAGGCACAGGCGCTTGGCGTCTACGCCCAGGACCTGGTCACCATCGCGCCGTCGTGGAAGCTGCTCGGCGGCTTGCGCTGGGACCGCTTCGAGGGTACGTACCGGAACATCTCGGTGGCCGCCAACCCCGCCAACCCGTGCTCGGTCGCGCCGGCGAGCACGATCGGCCGCAGCGATTCGCTGCTCAGCCAGCGGCTGGGCCTGCTCTACCAGCCCACCCCGCACCAGTCGTACCACCTGTCGTACGGGACCTCGTTCAACACGTCGGGCGACGCGTACCAATACGATGCGGGCACCGCAGACGTCGACCCCGAGAAGAGCCGCAACGTCGAACTCGGCGGACGGATCGAGGCCGCCGG
>JAKOVA010000305.1 GCA_029782335.1 Actinomycetes bacterium
CCGTCGCAGGTCTCGCCGTAGGCTCGGCACGCGAAACAACCGTCACCGCGAGCGAGCGCAGCGTCCTCCACCGGCGGGTAACGGACCAGCAGGGCCGGGGCGACCTCACGCGCGGCCGCCTCTGCCTCGCTCATCGGCCGATCCGGCAACTCGCGAATGGCGCAGCGGCGAAGCCGCTCCGCACCCTCCGGGAACAGGACGGAGTTCTCCGCGTCGATGTGACGCCAGAGCGCGTGCGAGTAGCGAATTGCCAGCGCGCGAAGCTGGGCACGTTCGTCCTCGGACTGGGGCCTCCGTTGGAGAAGCGGCGTCATCTCGCGCAGCCACTCCTCCATCTGGGCGTGCTGGTGCGCGAGGGCGTGCACAGGTCCGCGGTCGCGCGGTAGTCCCGCCTCCGTCACGAGCGCGTCGAAGAGCACCCGCTCCTCGCGATCGTGATGGAAGTGGCCGGCGAACTCGGTGAAGAACGCGGCGAACCGCCTGCCGTCATCCGGGTCCGCAGCCCCGTCGACGAGCCTACCGACGTACGTGCGAAACGATCCGAGCACCTGATCGATCAGCACGTGCTCGTCCTGGAGCGTGTCGATCAGCTTCATCGTCGAGCAAGAACCACGTGCGTGGCAAGCGGCGAGCTTTCATGCCTGGTGCACGCGTAGCCCAAGGCAGGAAGGTTGATGCCTTCGAAGAGTCTCTCACCAGCGCCGAGCAGCACCGGCGAAATGGCGATGTGCATCTCGTCGATCAGGCGCTGGCGAAGATACTGTTGAATGACGTTGACGCCACCACCAAGTCGAACGTCCTTGCCTTGGGCCGCCTCGCGAGCTTGCGCCAGTGCGGCTTCGATGCCTTCCGTAACGAAGCGGAAGGTCGTTCCACCTTCCATGACCAGCGGTGCGCGCGCGTGGTGGGTCAGCACGAACACGGGGACGTGATAGACGGGGTTCTCGCCCCACCAACCTCGCCAGCTTTCGTCCGGCCAAGGTCCGCGAACCGGCCCGAACATGTTCCTGCCGAGAATCCAGGCCCCGATGTTCCGAAAGCCTCGGGCGGCGTAGTCCTCGTCGATGCCCTCCGCTCCGTCATCCCTGCCGAACAGGTGCTTCTGAAAAGTTCGTGTGGGCAGGGCCCAGCCGTGGAGCGCGGTGCCGCCGACACCGAGCGGGTTGTCGATGTCCTGGTTCGGGCCAGCGCCGAATCCGTCGAGCGAGATGGTGAAACTCTCTACACGAAGCCTGGACATGGTGTTTCTCCGGGCGCGAGTGGCTACGAAGGACGGCCTGTGACGCCTGACGTTCGACGCAAGGGGCGGCTTGCGGCTTGCGGCTTGCCGAAAGACGTCCCCTTGACGGAGGGGTTAGACGGCTGGGTGGCAAGCGCGCTCATGTATTGGGGATTCAGAGCACCTGGCCGACACGCAGAAGATTGCCATCTTCGTCGACGACGGCGAACTCCCTCATGCCCCATGGCTTGTTTTCAATGACATCCATGCGAGGAACGCCGCGTTTGGGCAAACCTGCTACCAGGAATGCCTTGTACAAGGGCTCGACATCGGCCACCCTCAGGTAGCAGCCCGCCCAAGACTCGGCCGGATCCAGCTCGGTGTGAAGAAAGAAGTGAAGCTCAAGATCGCCCCGAGTGAGGATGGCATAGGCATCACCCTCCCCAAGGATTTCGCCCTCGAACCCAAGGCGTCCGTAGAACGCCAGGGTGCCTGGCAGTGACCTGCTTGGAAGGATTGGAATAGCGAGATCGTTGGACTTCATGGGCGGTGAATGTGCAGTCTAACGTTCGACATGAGCGGCATGACCCGGCTTGCCGGGGCATGTCCGCTCGATGGAATGGTTGGGCGTCACCGTGCTCACCATCAGACCACTGGCTTCTTCAACGCCGTGACCTCGATCTCGATTCGCATTCGTGGGTCAGACAACCCAGCGGAGATCATCATGGCAGCCGGTCGGACTTCCCCAAAGTATTTGCGAAGCACAGGCCAACACTCGGGAAACTCTGCTGAGTTGGGCAGCACGTAAGTCACTCGAACAACGTCCTCGACGCTCGACCCTGCCTGCTCAAGCGCTGCCGAGATGTTCTTCAGACACTGCTCTGTCTGCTCCAGTAGCCCATCGGCAATGGTCATGCTCGAGTAGTCGAAGCCTGTGGTTCCAGAAACGAAGACCCAGTCGCCAACGACTACGGCGCGCGAGTAGCCAATCTCCTGCTCGAACGTAGATCCAGAGCTAATCAGTTTCCTGGTCATTGATGTTCCTCGGACGAGCGTTCGCGGATTCGATCAGTGACGCCCAACGTTCGAGCTGAGCCGTGAGTGCCGTCCCGGTGCGAGTCGGCTCCGGCGAAGGCCTGGGCGACACCCTTTGGACTGGACTCACCGGGTCGCCTGCAGAAGGGCCGCCATGCGCTGATGAACGAGATTGATCGCCTTGAGCGGGCGAAGCATGACTTTGAACTCAACGATGCGACCCGCCTCATTCCACCTGATGATGTCGACGCCGTTGACGAAGACGCCGTCGATTTCCGTTTCGAACTCGAGCATGGCATCCGTAGCGCCAATGATCTCGCGCACGTAGCGAAAGCTTGGGTTGAAAAAGACGCGGAAGGCCGCTGTCAGGTAGGCGGCGGTGATCTTCTTGCCGCGTTGCGGCGTGTGAACGACGGGGGAGAGGAACACGGCATCTTCAGCGAGCAGCGCGTCCAGCCCGCGTGGGCTTCTTTTCTTGACGAGACGATGCCAGACCTCGATTGGATGCTCTGCCATGCGCGTCTCCGAGGTTGTGCCTGCCGCCTGACACTCGAGTCGAGGGGCCCGACGCGGCATGGTGCCAGGCGCGCGCGACGGATGATAGACCTCGCTCTGGCGTCCCCCATGTTCCGCGGTTGGCGGGTGACCCGCCGCGACTCGTTCCGTCAGCACGTGACGAGATCCGTATGGCCAAAGCCCTTCGAGTAGTCGAGCACCGAAATGACTGTCGGCGTTACGCGGAACAACCGGACTTCGTCCGGGCTCGGCATCTTCATCGGCAACGGAGGCGCATCGGGGTACTTCAGCGGAAGCATGCGCAGCACCTTTTCGGCTTCGGCCCGATCATCCACCGGGCGCGCGTGCGCTGCCATCGACAGACCGGTGATGGCCATCAGATCCGCGGTATCGTGATCGATCGTGAGCGAGATCCGATCATCTCGCGCCAGGTTCCTTGCCTTCTGGCTGTCGAGCCCGCATAGAAAGTAGAGGGTCAGCCCTTCGTTGACATAGCCAACGGTCGTCGCCTGGGGCCACCCGTCCGGCCGCAGCGTCGCCACCGTCATGATTCGATGCTGCTCGAGCAGCGCCAGGATCTTGCGTCGCGTTTCATCGTCCATGAGTCGCCTCCATTGGTCGCGG
>JAKOVA010000255.1 GCA_029782335.1 Actinomycetes bacterium
CTGCGCCGCCAGCGCGCCGAGCAGCTGCACAGCCGCAAGCTGCGCAGCTTCGACGAAGTCGCGTTCCAGTAGCGGGGGCGCGCCCCCTGCCGACCTACGGCTGCTTCGGCGTCTGGTACTCGGCTTCCTTCTGGAACGGCTCCCAGATGGTCTCGAAGCCGACGAACCCCTTTTCGTTCGGCGGCAACGCGCGCGTCGTCAAGAAACGCGAATGTCCGTCGGGAACCGGGGCCTTGGGGGACTGCTGCTGCTCGCTCATGCTTCACCTCCTATCGCCGTGGAGTCAGGTCCGCATCCGCAAGCGCTTGCGCCCGGGCCGTCCTCCACCGTTGAATGTTGCTGCTCAGACAGGTCTCAGCAGCCTCGGGTCGATGTCCGGGCCAGCGGCCATCGCCCCGCCGGCCTTGATCTCGTCGCTGGTCGCGTCGCGCACGGTCAGGATCTCGAGCGTGAAGACGACCTCCCTGCCGCAGAGCGGATTGTTGCCGTCGACCGTCAGGGTCTCGTCGTCCATGTGCGTCACGAGAAAGCTGCGCGTCTGGCCTGCGTCGTTTTCCATCAGGATCGAGGCGCCGACTTGCCGATATTCCTCGGGGACGTTCTCGATGCGATCGGTGAAGACCAGCGATTCGTCCCTGGGACCGAAGATCTGGTTGCCGTCGATCGCCACTTCGATGACGTCGCCGGCCGATCTGCCTTCGAGCTGCGCGTGCACCGATGGGGCCAGGATCTCGGTTGGCCATGGACGTATCCCAGGGGGAACTCGACCCTGGTCAGGACATGCCCCGACTTCCTGTCGACGACCTTGTAGCTCAGCTCGACGAACTTGCCGGCCTGGATGGTTTGGTTCACGTCAGATCCCGACGAAATGTCCAGAAGAGGGTCAGAAGATGGAGGCACCGAAGATCCTGAGTTGCCCGTCCTCGTAGCCGAGCACGAGTCGGCCAAGCCATTCGCCAGGCTTCTTCGTGCTGCGCTGCCGGAACAGGACGGTCACGTGCTCGCCGCGGCGGATGATGCCCAGCGTGTCGAACTGGTCGGAGAGACTCCGAGCCAGCTCGCTGTGAGCGAACTGGTGGCCGGCGGCGACCTGGTCCATGGCGCGCGCCAGCGAACCGGAAAAGTTCCTGGAGAACTCGCCGTACTTGCCTTCGTTCGAGTACCTGACGAGGTCGCCCCACAGGGGGGCGGCCAGCGCCAGGATCTCTTCGTCCGTCTTGTCGATGATGTTCACGCGCGGTCGCCGGCGATCCTGCTATGCCTCGTCGCCCACCAGGTGATAGCAGGGCGCCTTCTCCATCGTGTACTCGCCCGTCTTCGGGTCGCGCCGCGAGACCGTCAGCACGTGCCAGTTCTGGTCGTCCACCTTCAGGTAGTCGCCCCGGTAGTAATAGCCCGGCCAGCGCGTCTCCTTGCGGAACAGCGTGTGATGCGTGACGCATTCGGCGGCGCGATGACGGTGCTTCAGTTCCCATGCACGCAGCAGTTCGTGCGAATCCG
>JAKOVA010000280.1 GCA_029782335.1 Actinomycetes bacterium
CGAGTCGTAAGGCACTCCCAGGATGCGACCGTGGCGGACCGGATCGGATACCGCGCTCCGCTTGCGCAGCCGATCCTCCAGGTCCAGGTACAGCCCGCCGACGACGCGCGCCAGTCGCGAGTCGTCGACGATCGCATGCGTGCCGCAGAAACCGCCCAGCGTGACGGCGGTCAGGGTCCCGCCGAGGAATCCGAAGCGCTCGACCAGAAGCGTCTCGACCCCGCTGCGGGCCGCCGCGCATGCGGCAGCGATTCCGGCCGCGCCGCCACCCACGACCAGGACTTGCGGTTCACCGACGACCGGCGTGCGTCGTTCGGGCTCGACGATCGTTCGCGTCATGGCAAGGCAACGGCGGTTCGGCACACTCGTCGCAGCGGCAACCGCTAGTAGTCCAGCTTGACGCCCGCGGCGGCGACAGCTGCGCCCCACTGCGCCACTTCGTCTCGGATCCTCTGCGCTTCCTGTTCCGGCGTGTTGCCGACGACGTTGGCGCCCATGTCCGTGAGTCGCTTGCGCATCGCATCGGTATTGATGAACTTGACGATTTCCCTGTTGAGCCGCTGCACGATCGCAGGGGGTGTGCCGGCGGGCACTGCAACGTTCTGCCACGCCACGACGTGGAAACCCGGCAGGCCGGACTCGGCGACGGTCGGTACGTCGGGCAGCGCCGGCGACCGACTGCGGCTGCTGATCGCGATTGCCTTCACCTTGCCGGCCTTGATCATCGCCTGGGAAGCAGGGATGTTGTCGAAGAGCATCTGGACCTCCCCTCCGACGAGCCCGGTGAACGCCGGTGCGCTGCCCTTGTAGGGCACGTGCACCATGTCGAGGCCGGCCTTCGCCTTGAAGATTTCGGATGTCAGGTGCTGGGCAGTACCCGCACCCACCGATCCGAAATTGAGCTTGCCCGGATTCTTCTTCGCGTAGTCGATCAGCTCGCGCACCGAGTTCACCGGCAGCGATGCGTTGACGATCAGCAGCAGCGGCAATTCGGTGATCTGGGTCACGCCCGTCAGGTCCTTGGCCGGGTCGTAGCGCAGGTTGCGATAGAGGCTCCCGGCGATCGAGTTGGGGCCGGTGCTCCCGAGCACGAGCGTGTACCCGTCCGGGGCCGAGCGTGCGACCGCTTCGGTGCCGATCAGGCCGCCGGCACCCGGCTTGTTCTCCACGACGACACTCTGCCCGAGCTCCTTGGCGATGCCTTCGCCGATCAGGCGCGCCATCATGTCTGCTGCGCCCCCCGGCGGCCACGGCACGACGAAGTGGATGGTCTTGTCGGGATAGTTCTGAGCCTGCACCGGCCCCACCCCGGCGGCCAGCGCGACAGCGGTAGTCAGCAGGATCCCAAAGTACCTGTGCAACGCTTTCATGTGCTCCTCCTTC
>JAKOVA010000306.1 GCA_029782335.1 Actinomycetes bacterium
ATCCGCTTGTTCAGGTTGGTCCAGAGCTCGTGCGTCATGCACGGGCCGTTCTCGTCGTGGCAGTTTTCCTTGCCGCCGCACTGCGTGGCGTCGAGCGGCTCGTCGACCGCGAAGATCATGTCGGCGACGGTGATGCTCTTCATCGGCCGCGCGAGCGTGTAACCGCCGCCGGGGCCGCGGGTGCTCTCGACGAGCTCGTGCCGGCGCAGCGTGCCGAACAGCGGTTCGAGGTACGACAGGGAAAGCTTCTGGCGCTGGCTGATGCCGGCAAGCGTGACCGGCCCCTGGTGCTGGCGCAAGGCCAGGTCGATCATCGCGGTGACGGCGAACCGCCCCTTGGTCGTCAGTCGCATGTTGGCTCCGTCCGAAGAGACGAGTACCTGACTCGGTTGCTCAAGTTTACCTGATTTCCGAGTATTTTGCTCGGCATTCAGGGAGGAGTCGGTATTTTGTCCAAGACAAAACAACCGAGCACCCTACTCGGGCATTGTCGTCTTCGGCGGGGCCAGCCTTACCGATCGGGTTCCGGGCGCCCCAAAAGGCCCGCGGGGGCCGTGGGGCCGCGGGGGCCGCACCCGGCGGCCGGCGACCCCCGGCCCCATCAGGCGGCGGCGACCTGGGTGGCGCGCCGCTTGGCCAGCTCGAGCAGGCCGTTGCAGGCGTCCTCGATGTAGTCGAGCGCCTGCTCGAACCCCTGCACGTTGCCGTAGTAAGGGTCGGCAATCGTGGCCGTCTCGTGCTCGGTCGCGAAGCGCATCAGCAGCTGCAGCTTGTGGTGCGACGGCTTCGGGGCGAGCTGCTGCAGCTGCGCGAGGTTGTCCCAGTCCATCGCGAGAACCATGTCGAACTCGTCGAAGTCGCGCTCCTTCACCTTCGTGGCGCGCAGGTCGGAAATGTCGTAGCCGCGCTTGGCGACGGCCGACTGGGCGCGCTTGTCGGGCGCCTCGCCGAGGTGGAACGCATGCGTGCCGGCCGACGCGACACGGACGACCTCGTCGAGCCCGGCCTGCCGCACCATGTGCCGGAAGACCCCCTCGGCCATCGGCGATCGGCAGATGTTGCCCATGCACACGAAGAGCACACGGGTATTCATCGCCAGCGAAATCGGTTCTCGTTTTGCCATGTTCGTATCCGCCTGAGTCACAAAATCCTTATCTGGGGTCGCGATGCCCGCTTTCGAGCCAGTTCTATGCAGCCTTTCCAGCCACGAACGGAACCACATTGCCACCCCCATCCGATCCGAAAAACCGCTCCTTGAGCGCCGCGAGCTGGTCGCGCACCTGCGCGGCCTTCTCGAACTCCAGGTTCTTCGCGTGATCGAGCATCTGCCGCTCCAGCCGCTTGATCTCCCGCGCGATCCCCTTCTCGCTCATCGTCTCGTACTGCGACTGCCGTTCGGCCGCCTGCAGCTCCTGCCGCGCCTGCTGC
>JAKOVA010000006.1 GCA_029782335.1 Actinomycetes bacterium
AGGATGCTGCGGGTCAGGTCCTCGTTGCTCTTGGCGTCGACGACCTTGAAGTCCTCGTTCTCGAGCACCAGCTGCTTGACGTCGGCGAGCGTGATGTAGGCGCTCGTCTGCGTGTCGTACAGGCGGCGGTTGGGGTACTTCTTGATCAGCCGGGTGGCGTTCGCCATCGCGTCGTCTCCATCAGCCCATGTGCAGGCCGCCGTTGCACGAGAAGTCGGCACCGGTCGTGAAGCCCGCGTCGTCGGTCGTCAGCCAGCCGACGACCGAGGCGATCTCCTCGGCCTTGCCGAGGCGCCTGACCGGGATCGTCTGGATGATCTTCTCGCGCACGTCCTCGCGCACCGCCATCACCATGTCGGTGGCGATGTACCCCGGCGACACCGTGTTCACCGTCACGCCCTTGCTGGCGACTTCCTGCGCCAGCGCCATCGTGAAGCCGTGCATGCCCGCCTTGGCGGCCGAGTAGTTGGTCTGGCCGAACTGCCCCTTCTCGCCGTTGACCGACGAGATGTTGACGATCCGGCCCCAGTTGCGGTCGAGCATGCCGTCGATGACCTGCTTGGTCACGTTGAACAGCGAGTTCAGGTTGGTGTCGATGACCGAACGCCAGTCGTCGAGCGACATCTTGCGGAACACCCCGTCGCGGGTGATGCCGGCGTTGTTCACCAGTACGTCGACCGGGCCGATCTCGGCCTTCACCTTGTCGAAGGCCGCGCGTGTCGACTCCCAGTCGGCGACGTTGCCCACCGACGCGTGGAACGTGTAGCCGGCTGCCTTCTGCTCGGCCAGCCACTTGGCGTGGTCGCGCGTCGGCCCGCAGCCGGCGATCACGGTGTAGCCCATGTCGTGGAAACGGCGGCAGATCGCGGTGCCGATCCCGCCCATGCCGCCCGTCACGTAGGCGATCTTCTTGCTCATCGGTGTCTTCCTCTCGTCTTTAGGGAATGTCCCGGGACGGGCGCGTGGCGGCCCACCCGGCATGCGTGCGACTGCGACTGACTTCCGCTGCTGCTGGCTCGCACCTCCCTAGTCCGCCTTTTCCTTCACGTAGCTCCCCGGCGCCGGCTCGATCGGCCGGTGGCGTGAATTGCCCGGCTGCCTCGGGGCGGGCCTGGACTCGCCGGTGAACGAGGACAGCCAGCGGGCCCAGTCGGGCCACCAGCTGCCCGGGTGGTCGGTGGCCGCTGCGAGCCAGTCGTCGGCGCTGTCGGGCAGCGAATCGCCGATCCAGTGGTTGCGCTTGCCCTTGGACGCCGGGTTGATGACGCCGGCAATGTGGCCGCTGGCGCCGAGCACGAAGCGCAGGGGGCCCGACAGCAGCTTCGTCGATTCGTAGGCGCCGTGCCACGGGACGATGTGGTCTTCGCGCGACCCGTAGAGGTAGGTCGGCACGCCGATCTCGCCCAGGTCGACCGGCACGCCGCAGCAGATCAGCCGGCCCGGCTCGCGCAGCTCGTTCTGCAGGTAGGTGTGGCGCAGGTACCAGCTGTACATCGGCCCGGGCAGGTTCGTGCTGTCGGAATTCCAGTAGAGCAGGTCGAACGCCGGCGGCGCTTCGCCCTTCAGGTAGTTGCTGACGACGTAGTTCCAGACGAGGTCGTTGGGGCGCAGGAAGTTGAAGGTGACGGCCAGCTCGCGTCCGTGGACCAGGCCGCCACTGCCGATCGTCGACTCGCGGTAGGCGACGAAATTCTCGTCGATGAACACGCCGAGCACGCCGGGCTCGGAGAAGTCGAGGAAGGTCGTGAGCAGCGTCATCGACTCGATCCACTGCTCGTCGCGCGCCGCGAGCACCGCCGCAGCGGTGCCCAGCAACGTGCCGCCGACGCAGAAACCGAGCACGTTGATCCGCTCCTGGCCGCTGATCTCGCGCACGACGCGCATCGCCTCGATGACGCCGGTCTCGAGATAGTCGTCCCAGGTGAGATGCCCCTGGTCGGCCTTCACGTTCTTCCAGGACAGCATGAACACGGTGTGGCCCTGGGCCACCGCGTACGCGACCAGCGAGTTCTCGGGCTGCAGGTC
>JAKOVA010000014.1 GCA_029782335.1 Actinomycetes bacterium
TGGATGCGCGCGACCGCGATGCCGCGGGCGCGGAGGCGATCGAGCGGGAGCTCGATCATCGGCTCGCCGAGCCGGTGCCGATGGTGCGGGTCTACAACAAGATCGACCTGGCGGGGCTGGCAGCACGGGTCGAGCGGGCGGACAGTGCCGGTACAGTGGTCGATCGGGCAGCGGGCGGGGGCGAGACGATCGGCGACGAAAGCTGGCCGGAACATGACCCATCGGTGTCGTCGGTGTGGCTCTCGGCGAAGACGGGGGCCGGGATCGACCTGCTGCGGACGCTCTTGCTCGAGCTGGCGGGCTGGCAGGCGAGCGGCGAGTCGACCTTCATCGCGCGCGAGCGGCACCTGATCGCACTTCGCGCGGCGCAGGCGCACGTCGAGGCGGCCGAGGCGCACGCGCGGCAGCGAGCGCAGCAACTGGACCTGTTCGCCGAGGAACTGCGGCTCGCCCAGGAGCGGCTGAACGAGATCACCGGGGAGTTCACGGCAGATGATCTGCTGGGGGTGATCTTCAGCAGGTTTTGTATCGGGAAGTGACTCTGATTCAGGGCCTACCGGCTACTCCGCCCGATCCTTGGGGGTAGGTCAACCCGAAGACCGTGTCCGTCAGCCATCGCCGGAACGAATCGTTGTCCATGAACTGCTTGAACAGCTCGGTATCGTCCTTCAGCACGGCGGTCATCACCCGCGCGAGCGCCTTGTCGTGCTCAATGCGGGCGTTCTGCTTATCGGAGTTCTGGCGCGCGTTCTGGTACGCCTTGTCGGCGGCCACTCGGTTCGGAATGTCTTCGGTGATCAGCCTGTGCACGCGGTCTGCATCTGACCAAGGGATGTTGCCGAACTGGTCGTTGAATGCCTTGAGAATGTTCGAGAGCCGATCCAGCTCGGGTTCAGGCTTGCGGCCCCCGCCCGTCGTGGGCACGGGCTCGATCTCGGCATCCGCGTCGGGCAGCTGGATCCTGGCGGCCGCCTGCTTCTCCACGCGGTAGCTGTCCATGTCGATCGCTTCGAGGATGCCCTTGGACAGGTCTTCCTCTACCGGCGCCGGCAGCTTCGGCACCAGGAAGGTCAGGAAGATCGACAGCTTCTCCCAGTCGGCATTTGTGTACGGCAGGATCGACGACAGAAAGCCGTAGGTGCGCAGGAATGCCTTGGCCTTGCCCTTGAAGTCCACCTGGCCATCTTCGTCCAGCCGCTCGCGGTAGTCGGCCACGCAGGCATCGAGGATCGGATCGAGCCGGTCGCGGTCCGCGCCGCCGAGGTACAAGGCCGCGAACTCGTCCACTTGCGCGGCGGCATTTACCTGATAGCCATCGAGCGCCGCCTTCAGGTCGTGCAGCTTGTTCGGGTCGGTCTCCTCGGCGAGGATCGTCGTGCGGTAGTAGTCGGCGAACGCCTGCTGGATCTCGTCGGCGTCGTTCATGAAGTCGAGCACGAACACGTCATGCTTCTTCGGATGCGCGCGGTTGAGCCGCGACAGCGTCTGCGCCGCCTTGATGCCCGAGAGCTGCTTGTCCACGTACATCGTGTGCAGCAGGGGTTCGTCGTAGCCCGTCTGGAACTTGTCGGCGCAGATCAGGAAGCGGTACGGGTCCTGCTGGATCTTGTCGGCGATCTGGCTCGCCGGGAAGCCGTTGAGCGACGCCTCGGTCACCTTCGCGCCGCCGTACTCGTGCTCGCCGGAGAAGGCGACGATCGCCTGGTAGCGGCTCTTGCGCTCGGCCAAGTAAGCGCGGATGGCGTGGAAGTACTGGATCGCTCGTTCGATGCCGCTGGTTACCACCATCGCGCGCGCCTCGCCGCCGATCTTGTTCAGTGCCAGCACCTGCTCATGGAAGTGGTCCACCATGATCTCAGCCTTGAGCCGGATGGCGTGATCGTGGCTCTCGACGTAGCGGCGCAGCTTCTTCTTCGCCCGCTTGGTGTCGAACTCCGGGTCGCCCTCGACTTTCTTGACGAGCTTGTAGTAGCTGTCGACCGGCGTGTAGTACTCGAGGACGTCCAGGATGAACCCCTCCTGGATCGCCTGCTTCATCGTGTAGCTGTGGAACGGCCGGTGCTTCACCGTGCCGTCGGTTTGCGGATCGGGCTCGCCGAAGATTTCGAGCGTCTTGTTCTTGGGCGTGGCGGTGAAGGCGAAGTAGCTGGCGTTGGACAGCAGCTTCCTGGCCTCCATCAGCCGGTTGATCCTGTCCTCCAGCGTCTCGTCGTCGTCCTCGGTGCCCGCCGCGGAGAGTGCCATCGACACCGCCGCCGACGTGCGCCCGCCCTGACTCGAATGGGCCTCGTCGATCACGATGGCGAACCTGCGCCCGCGGTGCTCGGCCCCGATCTCGTCGAGGATGAACGGGAACTTCTGTACCGTGGAAATGATGATCTTCTTGCCCTCGGCGATGAACTTGCGCAGGTCGCCCGAGTGCTCGGCGTGGCCCACCGTGGCGCCCACCTGCGCGAACTGCTTGATGGTGTCGCGGATCTGCTGGTCGAGGATGCGCCGGTCGGTGACGACGATGATCGAATCGAAGACCGTCGCCTCGCCCTTCGTGAGCCCGATGAGCTGGTGCGCGAGCCACGCGATGGAGTTCGACTTGCCGCTGCCTGCCGAATGCTGGATCAGATACCGCCGACCCGCGCCGTTCGCCTGCGCGTCGGCGAGCAGCCGGCGCACCACGTCGAGCTGGTGGAAGCGCGGCCAGATCTGCAGCGCCTTCTTCCTGCCGGTCTTCTCGTCCCTGGTCTCGACGACCTGCGCGTAGTTCTCGAGGATGTCCGTCAGCCCCGCGCGGGTGAGGATGCGCTTCCACAGGTAGTCGGTCTTCAGCCCGTTCGGGTTGGGCGGGTTGCCGGCGCCGTCGTTCCAGCCCAGGTTGAACGGCAGGAACCACGAGCCCTTGCCCTTGAGGTGCGTGCAGAAGCGCACCTCGTGGTCGTCCACCGCGAAGTGCACCACGCATCGGCCGAACTCGAAGAGCTTCTCGCGCGGATCGCGGTCGCGCTGGTATTGCTGAACGGCGTCTTCCACCGTCTGCTTCGTCAGGCTGTTCTTCAGCTCGAACGTCGCGACCGGCAGGCCGTTGATGAACAGCCCCAGGTCGAGCGCGCGCTGCGTCTCGTCGCGGCTGTAGCGCAGCTGCCGCGTGACGCTGAAGCGGTTCTGGGCGTAGCGCTCGGCGGCCTTGGCGTTGCCCGGGGAGGGCGTGCCGTAGAACAGGTCGATGTGGTGCGGCCCGTGCTTGAGCCCGTGGCGCAGCACGTCGATGGTGCCGCGCTTGCTCACCTCACCCTGCAGCCGCGCCAGGAACTTGCGCCGCGTCGGCCCGTCCTGACCGAGATCGAGCGCCTCGCACACTTCCGGCTGCGTCTCGCGCAGGAAGGCCGCAAGTTGCGCGAGGTCCACGCAGTACTCGCGGTCGTACTCCTCCGCTGCACCGCAGATCCAGCCGGCGGCGTAGGTCGCCGGGCGCTGCTGCACCATGTTGGCCGGCACGCCCGGGTCGCACGGCGCGCCGGTCAGCGCCGTGCAGATCAGGCGTTCGAGGCCGCGCTCGGAGGTGTCGGTGGTCATGAGGTCACGCGCGTTCCAGCCGGCATCGGGCAGCCTTCCCCTAGTCTGGCCAGGGCCCCATTCATCAGCGCCTTGCTAGAACCTTTACTAGAGCAGGAACGTACGACGCGACGTAGTAAAGCTACAAGGCATTGATTCTTAATGGTTTTCGACGAAGTCGGCACCTCGGGGCATCGTTTTTCGACCCGATTCCCTAACTTTTTCATGGCGCCCCTTCGTCCCCGATTGGCGCGATCAGCACCCACGCTGGCTGGGGTCGGCTGCCGCGGTTGCGGATGTTCCCGGCTCGGCGAAGCTTCTGGAGGAGATTGTTGATCTTCCGACGTTTCTGCTGTTCGGTGAGGCGATCCGGGAGCTTGGGCAACAGAAGTTGGTCGATCTCTTCGCGACCGACCGGTCCGTGCTCACGCACGAGAGCCAGTATCAGATCCAGGTAGTACTGCTGATTGAAGCCCCGTTCGCGGATGTGTCGTCCGGCCTCGCCGGTCGCCTTCGCGACGGCGCCCGCCACGATCAGGTTCGGATAGCGGCCCTCCACCAGACCCGCGGACTTCAGGCGGCGGTGCTCGTCACGATCGATCCGCTGCCCCTTCTGCACCCGATCGAGCAGCATCGCCTGCCCAAGGTCGAGGTCGGTGCGCTCCATCAACAGGCGCGTGTAGCGCTCGTCCAGGATCCGGCCGCTCAGACTCACCGCCACCTGACCCGCCTTGCTCAGGTCGTAGTCCGGCAGCGGGAACCAGCGCCGTCGCTGCGTCTCGAACATGCGCTTGATGCCGCCACCCTGGGTGTCGATCAGGTTCAGCTCGACCATCGCATCGGCGAGGAACGGGTTGCGGTAGAGGGCCTGCGGCGCGTCCTGGCGAATCACCGTCTCGACGTCGCCGGGCAGAAAGTCGCCGACATTCGTGACCAGCACCCGGTCGGGGAACTCGACCACGGTGATGCGCCCCTGGCGGCGGTAATCCTGATGGGCAACGGCGTTGTGCAGCGCCTCGCGGATCACCCAGGGGTCGTACTGCGCGATCTCCTGCGGAAACAGCGTGCCGCTCGGCAGCGCGCGCACGATGAGATTGCGGATGCGCTTGAGCAGCCGGTTCCCGACGAGCAGGAACGGCGGCCCGAAGTGCTCGTAATCGAGCTCGCGGTTGCTCGCGTCCTTGAGAATCCACGAGATCTTGGCGACTGCCGGCGACAGCAGGGTCGCCGACTCGGGGCGCCCGAGGAGCAACAGCGCCGTGTTCGTCACCGACCCCTGCTTCAGGACGCGGGCCTTGTTCAGGAAGGTCGTGTCATCCCATCCGGCGATAGCCGCGGCCTGACCCGGATGTTTGACAACGAACTGCTCGCGGGCCTTGGCTACGGCGTCCGGGTCCAGGTCCGCCAGAGATGCTGCCGCGCACACCTCCGTGGACCAGTCGCTGCCCCGCGTCCAGAGCGCGCGGGCCTTCTCCGGGTACTTGGCGAGTTCGGTCTTGCTGCTACCGACGCGAACGTAGGGCGTGCCGTAGAAGCCCACCGGTTCACCGTTCGCGGGGCCGATCTCGAACAGCACGACGCGGCCGTCGGGATGCGCGACGACGTAAGGCTCGAAGCCGGCATTTGGCCGCAGCCCCGCGGCCAGCCATGGCAACAGGTCCTGATTGCCCTTGGCCTTCGTCGCATAGGGGTCGAAGTCCGTGCCGACCACCTCGTGCGAGGCGTCGTCGATGCCGAACACCAGATAGCCGCGCGGCTGACCGGACAGACAGGCCGCGTTGGCGAGCGCGGACAGGTACTCGCCCAGCTGCTGCGGCTCGTACCGGTTGCGCTTGAACTCGAACCACTCCGTCTCGGTCGGCAGCCCGCGCAGCCGATCGATGAGCGCGATCCGCTCGCGCTCGGTCACGCTTCGGCCTCCTCAGCCACTCCGTCGCCGTCGCCGGCTTCGTTCTCCTCCGCCTCGCCCTCGACCTCGGCTTCGTCGAGCGGTTCGAGGTCTTCGGCTTCCTGCGGCAACCGCGCTGCCGCCTCGCGCACGTCGAGCTTGCCAGTGACCACGTCGGCGATCAGGCGGGTGCGGTATTCGCGAAGTAGCGAGACTTCGCGGCCGGCCTTTTCGACGGCGCCAGTCAATGAAGCGCAGCTGGCCTCGATCCACCGAACGATTGCCTGCTGCTCAACCTCGGGAGGCAGAGCGATTGCCCTCGCTCCGATCCGGTCGACATTCAAGTTTCCCTGAGTGTTGACGGGCGCCTCTCGCAGAAGCTCGGGCTTCATTGCGACGAACAGGTAGTAAAGGAAGTCGCGCTCGACTCGTGCCCTTGGAACGAATCCGACCACACTGTCAGGAAAGCAAGCTTCGAAGTCGAGTATCGCTACGTCACCGATGTTCGCGGCGATTGTCATGACGAGCGTGCCCGCTGGAAACAGCTTACTCACGGCGAGGCCGCGCTGATTGAGCGTTTGCCGAAAGCTGGAAATCGACTTGCCTGCGCGGGCGACCTCCCCAGTCTGAATGAAGGGGTACTGCCCGTCGTAGAGCGATGGATCGTTTCGCGGACGGTGCGTGAACTTGCCCCGCAGGACCTGCGTCACCTGCTTTACGCGCATCAACTCCCAATGCTCTGGCACATCCCCCAGCCACTCCACGCCGGAGGGTTTGAGGCGGACGTTGGGGTCGAGGCCGCGGGTGACGGCGCGGTGAACGATGGCCTGCTTCTGCTCCTCCAGCAGCTTGATCAGCTTCTGCTTGGCGCGGATGTACCGCCGAATCCGCCGGTCCGCGTGGTCGAGAAAGCGGACGATGGTGGCTTGTTCGTCTCTTGGCGGCACCAGCACGGGCATGCGCTTGATGTCGCTGAAATCGAGGTTCTGCCTTAGCCCGGAGCCGAACCCGTAGATGATCTTCAGCAGGTCATAGGCGTTCAGATACTGATAGCCGAACTCATTCAGCACGATCGGCTTCGTCTCCAGGCACATGTACGCGGCGGTGATGATGCCGCGATGGTGCGCATGCCCAATCCGTAGGCTCGTTTGATCGTTCTGCAGGTCCGTGGTGCGAACGATGATGTTGCCCGGTTCGACGATCTGGTAGGTCTCGAATGACTCGGGAACCAAGCCGCGCAATTTCTCGGGTGCTTTGACGATGATTCGGCCGTAGCTCAACGACAGCACGGTCGACTCGACCAAGCCAGTGTTCTTGACCTGCCTCGGTCCGTACACGGCGAACGCAGGCGAGACCTGCCAATGCTCCGGTACCCGCCCCAGCCACGGCACGCCGGAGTCCTTCATCGCGGAATAGGGCTTGAGGCCGTTGGTCATGCCTTGTAGCCCCTAACGCGCTTGAACCACGCATCGACCAGGCGAAGCTCTTGATCAAGCCCCTCAGCGTCGGGCGCGACGTAGTTAACGGTGGCGCTCTTGTCGTGGCGCTTCGCCCACTGCGACACGCGGCCGTAGCTACCCTCGAACTCCCGATGGTCGTCATCAGAGAAGCGAGCCAGGACCTTCACCATCATCGGGCGCACCTCGAGGCCGCCTTCGGCAAGAACAGGTC
The DNA here is from genome assembly GCA_029782335.1 of Actinomycetes bacterium. Classification (GTDB taxonomy): domain Bacteria; phylum Actinomycetota; class Acidimicrobiia; order Acidimicrobiales; family Microtrichaceae; genus JADLFH01. The sequence continues at coordinate 7,106 of JAKOVA010000014.1, forward strand.
CGACGATTTCCTGGCTGAAGATCCGCTCCCAGGTCTCGGACAGATTGCCAGCCCAGACCGCCACGGCGTCCTCGTACTGCTTCTCGTCCCACGCGCTGCTCTCCCTCCGAATTCGGCTGAGCTCCTGCCGGAGTTCATCGAGCCGCGCCGGAACATCTTTCGCCTTCCAGGGGTGCTTCGTGCTGCAAGCCCCGGGCTTACGCTCGTCCGCCCGGCTCTTCATCACCGACCGCTCGGCGACCGGAACGCCCCTCGCCGCGGCCTCGCGCTTGAGGTCTGCCACGAACGCTACGTCGTGGGTAAACAGGATCACTTGTCGAGTCTCGGCCAGCTCCGCAAGGCGCGCTGCCACGAGACCACGGCGAATGTGGTCGAGCGAGGTTACGGGGTCATCCAGAATGAGGGCCGACCTTGAACCATCGAGGTGCGCCTCAGTGAAGAACGCAGCGAGTCCCAGGGCTGTCCGCTCGCCTTCGCTGAAAACTCTCGGTAAGGTCGCCTGCTGCCGCGCTCCAACGAGCTTCGGTTGATGAAGCAGTGCTCCCTTCTCCGCCCTGGTCCGGGCAATCGTCACTCGCTCGAGCCGAAGCCTGTCCGTCTCTCTCGTGAAAGTGTCGCGCACCACCTCGGTGATGCTCTCCTCGGAGAGTTCGAGAATCTTCTTCGTGATGCCCGTCGTTGCCGCAGCGCTCTTGGCGGCTTCCAGCGCCTCGCGCTCCTTCAAGCGCGCGATCTCGTTGACGATGACGGAGCGCGCCTTCTTGACCTGCTCCAGCAGCTCGAGCTCGGCCCGTCGAGCGGCGATGGCCAGAACCTGTTTCTGAATGCCCTCTGGGCTCGCGAGTTCATCCGACGCCGCCTTGGCCACGTCGCTGGCGGACGTGAGCCGGTCGATGATTGGTGCGGGGTCTAATCCGAGCTGGGGGAGCTCGCGGTTCGCCGAAAGCGCCGCATTCACCTGCTCCCGTACAGCCTCGTAGTTGACAAGGACGTCGCGTACAGCGGTGACCACGTCGGAATTCGAGTCTTGCAGGTCTTCGAGGTGGCTCTCGACAGCCTGTGGGAAGACTGCGAGCTCTCGCAGGACCTGGACCTTCTGATCATGGGTGCGCCTTGCATCCTGCAGTCGGACTTGTGTGTCGTGACGGACGAACTCGTCAAAACGGACGAAGCGATCTCGACTTTGCGTGTCCAGCGGCCGTTGGCACAAGACGCAGCGACACTCGTTCCCCAAGAACGGAAAGCCGTGGTCAGGGTAGGCGGCCTCCTTCGAGAATCTCTGAGCCGCTTCCCACAACGCCTTCCAAGGTCCGCCCCCCACCCCAGGTAGCGGTTCCGTTTCGAACGAGCGCGCGAGCAAGGCCCCAGCGTCTTCGAGCGACTTTATCGAGGCGCCTTGTTCCTGAAGACGAGCCAGAGGCATGCTGCCGAGCGCGGCATCCAGGCTCTCGATGTGGCGGCGCACTGCCAGGAGCTTGTCGCTCTGCCGCGTCAGTTGCTGACGTGGCTTGGTCGTGTCGGCGCCGCGGAGACGCGCCTCTTGCTCCTTGAGATCCGCGATCGTCTCCTTGCTCGCGTCAAAGCTCGAGAGCAGTTCATCGAGCCGTTCGACTGACGAGCTCGCCGAAGGAGTCGCGAGGAATCGCCCGGCCGCGCTCTCTCGCGCGTCATCGGGGACGGCCGGCAGCGGTTTGATTGTGGCGGCGTTCCTCGCAAGCCGCCCGTCGATTCTCGTGCGGACTGCGACGCACGCCTCGATGAGACCGTCCAAAACGAAGAGCGCCGAAGGCCGGTATGGAAAATCCGACTCACTCGAGATGTAGGCACTACCGCAAGCCGCGTCATAGAACAGCAGGCGCTGTAGTTCCGGGCGGGCGGCCTCCGGCCACGCGAGGGCCTCCTCTGCGGTTCCGACCCGAATGGAAAGCACAGCTGTCGGTTTCGCCAAGGGGGAGTCGCGGAACACGTCGGTCAAGACGTCTTCCTTGTGACGTGCCCGTGCGATGCGCTTCAACAGCCTCGCGTAACCGGACTTCCCGCTCCCGTTGTCGCCGTAAACGATCGTCAAGCCCTGTGGCTCGAACGTCAGGGGTTCCTTGGATTCCAGGGCGTTTACGTGTTCCGGCTTCTGGATCGCCGCAAGGCAGACCGGGACGTGTTCCGACGCCGCCTGAGGCAACTGCTCTAGTCCGAACTGGCCTGCCGGGAGCTCTTGCGCCTGTACGATGACGTCGACCAAGCGCTCGTACTCCTCTTCGGTGAGCACCTCGCCAGCCGCCACCCGACGCATGACTTCTCGCTGCCATGCTGGGCGTTCATTGCTCCAGTCGACGATGTGCTTCTCTAGCGCCATGGGCAATGCTCCGGTGCCGTAGCGATCACGAGACAGGTCTGGGCGCTGTCGATCATCACAGCGCCTCGAACCAGGTCTTGATCTTGATCGCCATGAGCTTGCGGCGCTCTTCGAGGAAGTCGTCGTAGTCTGGGATCGTGCCGTCCAGCAGCGACGCAGGGATGCAGCTTGCGCGCAAGTTGGCCCGCAGGTCCGCCTCGTCGGTGATGCCGCCGTACTTCTTCTTGCCGCCGGTCACCTGCTCGGCGAGCTCCTTGAAGTACTTCTCGGGCGGCTTGTCGCCGATGGCGATGTTGATCTCGCTCTGGGCCAGCACGAAGTTGGCAATCTGGTTGTAGCGGCCGCGCGAGAGGCCCTGCCCCTTCAGGTGCTTCTTCGGGTAGACGTGGTGCACGTCGCTGCGGTTCATCAAGAGGTCGAGCACCGTGATGTCGCGCGAGAGAAAGCCCTTGTCGCCGAGCTTCACCTGCGCCGCCTGGTAGCAGAGGAAGTAGGGGCTGTTCGACGACGAGGTGTCCATGAGCTGCGGCAGCATCCCGGTCCAGAAGCTCGCGGGCAGCTCGTTCTCGATCACCGCATCGGCGTAGCTCGCGAGCCCGCGCGCCTCGATCTGGCGGATGTCGAAGTCGAAGGCCGTCTCGGGGCTGCCGGTGTAACGGCCGCGCAGCACGGACATGGCGTACCAGCGGCGCACGAGCCGCTCGAGGTCGGCGGCGGGCATGCCCTCAGTGCGCCCGCGCAGGTAGAGGATGTAGGCGAAGTTGACCGCGTTGCGGCCGCCGATCAGGTCGCTTGTCACGAAGCCCGCCGAGCGCAGGATCATCGTGATGCGGTCGAAGTGGGTCTTGTTGATGAAGGCCAGCACGCCCTTCTTGAGCTTGCCGAAGGACGCCTCGGCGATCGCCTCCTCGAACTGCTTGGTCTCGAAGTTGCGGCCCGAGAGCAGCGCAACCAGGTCCTGCAGCTTGCCGCGCCCGAACTCGGACGTGAACGCCACCCGCAGCATGTCGGTGTAGGTCGGGTCGTAGATGTCGTCGTTGACGTCCTTGAGCCAGCGCATCGCCGGCAGGAACTCGGAGGCGGCGAATGCCTTGTCACCTTTCTCGATGCGGGTCAGGAACTCGGGGGCCACGGCGAGGTGGCAGAAATAGTCGATCGCCTTGCGCAGCAGGTTTCCGCCGTAGGTCTCGTTGACGGCGATCTTCGACATGGCGAAATCGGCCTGCGAGAGCTCGGTGCCGGCCGAGTTCACGCGGATGAAGATCTCGGTGACGGTCTCGATGTCGAGGTCGTCGGCCAACTCGATCACGCCGACGTGGTTGTTGATGATCTTGCGCAGCTTCTCCAGCACGCGCGAGACGCGCTTGCGGTCGGCGGCTGGGTTCTTCTCGGTGTAGTTGTCGGTCAGCTCGGTCAGGCTCGCGTCGGGCGCGAAGACCTCGGCCACGTCCTCGATCCACGCGACGTCCTTCCGGATGGCCGGGTTGGCGACTTCGAAGCGCTCCTCCTGCGGGTGGAAGGCGATGCGAATGCGGACGGTCTCGTAGTCCTTGGTTAGCACTTCCCGGCCGAGCAGCGCCGCCATCAGCGCGGTGACCCGCTGCTGGCCGTCGATCAGGATGCGCTTGCCGGCCGACGAGGTGCCGTCCTTGAGCTTGACGGTAGGGTTGCGCCAGGCGATCAGGTAGCCGACGGGGTAGCCCTGGTAGAGCGAGTCGAGCAGGTTGCGGACCTTGGTCGCCTCCCATACGAACGGGCGCTGGATCTCGGGGATGGCGATCTCGCCCGACTTGACCCAGGTGAGGAGCGTCTCGATCGGGTGCGGAGTGACGGAGTAGCGCTGGGTGGACATGGCTCAGACCTTCCCTCCAATGATCTCGCCCAGCAACCCCTCGGTCTCCTTCTCCAGCGCCAGGATGTCGGCGCGGATCTCTTCCAGCGCGCGCAGCGGCTGCGGCTTGTAGAAGTAGCGAGTGAAGCTGATCTCGTAGCCGGTCTTGACGCTGTCCGGCACGTACCAGGCGTCCGGTGCGTGGGGCAGCACTTCCCGCCGGATGAACGCTTCGATTCCGCCTTCCTCAAGCAGCGGCACCTGCTCGGTGTCGCGCAGGTCGCTATCGGGCTCGTACTCGACCACGGCGGGCTTGCCGCCGATGGTGGCTTCGAACAGGCCGCGCAGCGGGTCGGCGGCCGTGCCCTTCTTGTGGATCTTCCGGATCACCGGCGACGCGTCATCCGCGCGATCGGCGGTCTCCTTCAGCGCCTTGATCTCCTTGGGCGTGTAGGCGCGCTCGGGGTCGATACCCTTCACGCGCAGCGGCCGCTCGACGGTCACCTTCCAGTAGCCGAAGGCAGCGTTCGGGAAGAGCTTCGACTGCCCGGTCGCCTCGAACTTCAGGAACGCGTCGCAGATGCGCGCGATGTCGTCGTCCGACAGCTCGCAGTTCTTCTTGCCCAGGTTCTTGCGCAGCGGCTTGTACCACTGCGTGGCGTCGATGAGCTGCACCTTGCCCTGGCGGTGCGCCGGCTTGCGGTTGGTGAGCACCCAGACATAGGTGGCGATGCCAGTGTTGTAGAACATGTTGAGCGGCAGCGCGACGATGGCTTCGAGCCAGTCGTTCTCGATGATCCAGCGGCGGATGTTGCTCTCGCCCTGGCCGGCGTCTCCGGTGAAGAGCGACGAGCCGTGGTGCACCTCGGCGATGCGGCTGCCGAGCTTCGTGCCGCGCTTCATCGTGCTGACCATGTTGGCCAGGAACAGCATCTGGCCGTCGCTCGAGCGGGTGATCAGCGAATACTCGGGGTCGCCGGCGTGTTCGATGACGAAGCGCGGGTCCTTGATGCCGTCTTTGCCGCCCATGCGCTCCAGGTCGCTCTTCCAGCTCTTGCCGTAGGGCGGGTTGGAGAGCATGAAGTCGAACTCGCGCGAAGGGAACGCGTCTTTGGCGAGCGTGGAGTGCTCCGGGCCGCCAACGATGTTGTCGGCGGCGTCGCCCTCGCCCTTGAGCAGCAGGTCGGCCTTGCAGATGGCGTAGGTCTCGGCGTTGATCTCCTGGCCGTAGAGATGCGTGGCCACCTGCTTGCCGTGCTCCCGAGCAAGCCCCTGAAGCGTTTCCTCGGCGACCGTCAGCATGCCGCCGGTGCCGAGCGCTCCGTCGTAGAGCAGGTAGGTGCCGGACTCGATCTCGTCCGCGATCGGCAGGAAGAGCAGCTTCGCCATGAGCTTCACGGCGTCGCGCGGCGTCCAGTGTTCGCCGGCTTCTTCGTTGTTCTCTTCGTTGAAGCGGCGGACCAGTTCCTCGAACACCGTGCCCATGCCGTGGTTGTCGAGGCCGGCGTGCTTGACCGAACCGTCGCCGTTGAGCACCGGGTTCGGGCTGAGATTGATGTCCGGTGAAAGGAGCTTCTCGATCAGCGTGCCGAGCGCGTCGGCCTTCGACAGCCGCGGAATCTGGTTGCGGAATTCGAAGTTCTCGAGGATGTCCTGCACGTTCGGCGAGAAGCCGTCGAGGTAGGCTTCGAAGTCGGCCTTGAGCTGCTGCTGGCTGGCGCGGGCCTTCAGGTCGCGCAGCGTGAAGCGGGACGTGTTGTAGAAGGCCTGGCCGGCGGCCTGGCGAAGGGCCTGATCCTGGTTGGTGATCCCTGCTTTGTCGAGCGAGGCCTTCATGTCGAGCACGGCCTGCTTGGTCGGCTCGAGCACCGCATCGAGTCGGCGCAGCACGGTCATCGGCAGGATCACGTCGCGGTACTTGCCGCGGACGTAGAGATCCCGCAGGACGTCGTCGGCGATGCCCCAGATGAAGTTGGCGATCCAGTTGAGTTGGGTCGGTTCCATGGTTCACAGTCCGCCATCGCTGAACAGTGCAATGTACGGTGCATAACGAAAGCGCCGGTTCCGCGCGTAGCCGGTCATCTCGCTGAGCACGCCCAGCTTCACCAGCCGGGACACCAGGCTGTTTGCCGCTGTGTAGGTGGTGCCTGTCATCTTCTGCACGTCGTTCACGGCGACGATCGGCCGGTCGAACAGCGATTCGAGGACCTTGTGGCCATTACCGGCCGCGCGGCCGAGTTGCGCCGTGATCGCGGCACGGTGCTGCTCTCGCAGTTGCAGGATCCGCCTTGCCGTCTCCGCGGCCTCACCGGCCACCTCGATCACGCCGCGCAGGAAGAACGCGAGCCACGCTTCCCAGGCCCCCTGGTCGCGTACCGCCTGCAAGTGCTCGTAGTAAGCCTGCCGATGCTGCTTGAAGTAG
>JAKOVA010000017.1 GCA_029782335.1 Actinomycetes bacterium
GGCCAGGATTTCCTTCAGCAGCGCCGCGGCCTCCGCGGCGGTCAGTCGATCGCTCATCGACGCAGGGCGTCGTGCCGCACGACGGGCGCGCGTGCGCGCGCCCGTGCCGCCGTTACTTCGCGTTGACCAGCGCGACGGTGGTGTCGAGCATCCGGTTCGAGAAGCCCCACTCGTTGTCGTACCAGCTGCTGACCTTGACCAGGCGACCCGAGACCTTCGTCAGCGTGGCGTCGAAGGTGCTCGAAGCCGGGTTGTGGTTGAAGTCGACCGACACCAGCGGTTCCGTCGTGAAGGCGAGGATGCCCTTCATCGGCCCCTCGGCCGCTTCCTTCATGATCGCGTTGATCTCGTCGACCGTGGTATCGCGCGCGGCGACGAACGAGAGGTCGACGATCGACACGTTGATCGTGGGCACGCGCATCGCGTAGCCGTCGAGCTTGCCGTTCAGTTCCGGCAGCACCAGGCCGACGGCGGCGGCCGCGCCGGTCTTGGTCGGGATCATCGACATCGTCGCCGAGCGCGCACGGCGAAGGTCCTCGTGGTAGACGTCGGTGAGCACCTGGTCGTTGGTGTAGGCGTGGATCGTGGTCATCAGGCCGTTGAGCACGCCGATGCGCTCGTGCAGCGGCTTGACCATCGGCGCCAGGCAGTTGGTCGTGCACGACGCGTTCGAGATGACGGTGTGCGAAGCCTTCAGCACGCCGTGGTTCACGCCGTAGACGATCGTCGCGTCGACGTCCTTGCCGCCGGGCGCCGAGATGATCACCTTCTTCGCGCCGCCCTTCAGGTGCGCCGACGCCTTTTCCTTGGTGGTGAAGAAGCCGGTGCACTCGAGCACCACGTCGACGCCCATCTGCCCCCACGGCAGCTCGGCCGGGTTCCTGTTCGACAGCACCTTGATCCGGTCGCCGTTGACGACGATCGAGTCGCCGTCGACCGACACCGTTCCCGGAAAGCGCCCGTGCGCCGTGTCGTGCTGCGTCAGGTGCGCATTGATCTTCGCGTCGCCGAGGTCGTTGATCGCGACGATCTCGATCGGATGCTTCTTGCCGCCTTCGTAGTGGGCCCGGAGCACGTTGCGGCCGATCCGGCCATATCCGTTGATCGCTACTCGAATCGTCATGGCTTTGTTTCCGTGGTGATGA
>JAKOVA010000021.1 GCA_029782335.1 Actinomycetes bacterium
CGGGCTCGAGGCCGAGTGGTGGACCGATCTCGAGTGGGCGGAGTTCTACAACACCGACGCAAGCGACTGAAACGCCCGGTGCGCCACTGATCACCGGCGGCCGCCGGTTCGAACACGTGCTCGGAAAGATTCCTTTCCCATGACGGAAAATGCAGCAGTACGATGCACCCCGGATTCCTTCACGGCAGCGTCCACCGGGGCAAACCGATGTCGACACCGATTCGAGTGAACGAGACGGTCGAGGCGCACTACACCCGATCCGATCTGGGGAGCGCGATCCTGGCGGCGCTCGAAAAGTCAGGCAAGGACCTCGATCGCCTGACGCCCGAAGACCTGGCGCCGGTCGACGAATTCCACATACGCGGTCGCGCCGCGACCCTGGAGCTTGCGAAAGCTGCGCGGCTGGACTCTTCCAGGCACGTACTCGACGTAGGGAGCGGCATCGGCGGGACTTCCCGCTGTCTTGCACGGGAGTTCGGATGTCGTGTCACGGGCATCGACCTGACCGAGGAGTACTGTCGCACCGCGGCAATGCTTTCTGCTCGCATCGGTCTCGAGCACCTCGTCGATTACCGCCAGGGCGACGCAACGAACTTGCCGTTTGCGGACGCTTCGTTCGACGTCGTCTGGACCGAGCATGCTGCGATGAACATCCCGGACAAGCTTCGGCTGTATCGCGAGATGCACCGGGTACTCGAGCCTGGAGGCACGCTCGCGATCCACGACGTTCTCGCCGGGCCATCCGGGGCGGTCCTTTTTCCCGTTCCCTGGGCGCGTACGCCCGAGAGCAGTTTTCTCGTCACGCCCGACGAATTGCGCAAGTTTCTCGACGAAGCCGGGTTCACGGTGACCGACTGGTCCGATACGACCGACCAGGCTCGCGACTGGTTCGTGGCAGTGGCCGAGAGAATCCGCAAGGAAGGCTTGCCGCCACTCGGGTTCCATCTGCTTCTGGGACCTGATTTTCAGGTGATGGCGCAGAATCAGCGGCGCAACCTGGAAGAGGGACGGATCGTTCTTGCGCAGGTCCTCGCCAGGAAATGAACGCGAGATCTTCCGCATTGGACATCCCGCGGATCTTCAACATCACGGAGAGCGCTCACCGCATCCACAATCCGTTCACGCCCGAGAAGCTCGCCACGCTCGGCGCGGCGCTGCGCCTGGAGGCGGGAACCCGCGTGCTCGACCTCGGCAGCGGTTCGGGGGAGATGCTGTGCACCTGGGCACGCGATCATGGAGTCGTCGGCACCGGCATCGACTTGAGCCGGTTGTTCACCGAGCAAGCGAAGCTCCGCGCTGAAGAACTGGGTGTCGCCGATCGAGTCGAGTTCATCCACGGCGATGCTGCCGGCTTCGTCTCCGGCGAGAAGGTCGGCGTGGCCGCCTGTCTCGGTGCCACGTGGATCGGTGGGGACGTCGCCGGCACCATCGAGCTCCTGGCGCAGAGCCTGCGCCCGGGAGGCATCATCCTCGTCGGCGAGCCCTTCTGGCGGCAGTTGCCGCCGACGGAGGACGTTGCCAGGGGGTGTCTTGCCGGCTCGATCTCCGACTTCCTGCTGCTTCCGGAGCTTCTCGCGTCTTTCGGCCGCCTGGGCCATGACGTCGTGGAGATGGTATTGGCCGACCAGGATAGCTGGGACCGATACGAGGCGGCCAAGTGGCTCACCATGCGCCGATGGCTCGAAGCCAATCCCGGCGACGAGTTCGCGACCGACGTTCGAGCCAAACTCAGCTCGGAACCCGAGCGCTATGCTACCTGCACGCGTGAATACCTGGGCTGGGGCGTGTTCGCGCTGATGACGCGGTGACGAGGGGATGGCCGTGCGGCTCAATTCGAGCGTTGGCCGCCTTGGGAAGCTCGGCGCACTGCCCTTGACTTGACTATATGCATAATATATGCATACTAGTCTCGTGGGCATCGAGTTCGATCCGGTCAAAGCCAGGGCAAACCTGGCCAAGCACAGGGTCAGTTTCGCGCACGCCGAACAAGCGCTTCGTGATCCCTTCGCGGTAACCATCGAAGATCCCGACTCGGAAGGGGAGGCGCGATACGTGACGCTCGGCATGGATGCTCTCGGCCGGATCCTTGTCGTTGTCCATACGACGCGCGGCAACCGCATCCGGCTGATCTCCGCGCGCAAGTGCAGCAGAAGTGAGGCGGAGCAATACCATGCGTAAGGAGTACGACTTCTCGAAGGGGAAGCGAGGGCCGGTGCTTGCGTCGAAGGGCAAGACGAGGATCACCATCATGCTCGACGACGATGTCATCGAGTACTTCCGTGCCAGGGCGGAGGCGCAAGGAACTGGGTATCAGACGATGATCAACGCGGCGCTTCGCGCCGCAATCGAAACGTCCGGACGAAAGCCGGCTGAAGAGCGGCCGCTGACTGTGGGCGCCCTCAGGGATGTACTGCGCGAGGAACTGGCCCCCTATAGGGCGAAGGCAGCCAACCCTTCGCCCAAGCGGACCGCCAGCGGCAAGCGGGCGTCTGGGGCTTAGCTCGAACGTTGGACGCCACCTTCCTGCACCGAGGAGCAATGCCCATGAATGCCGACGACTTGCGTTCCATCCAGGCTCCGCTGAAGGACCTCTACCGCCAGTCGCCCGAAGCGGCGCTGGTCACGTTGCGGGCGCAGGGCCGGCTTGCCGACGGTGTGAGCTGCAAGATCGAAACGGGCAAGGCCCTCGTGACGGCGGGCCTGCATCCGGCTACGGGGGGCAGCGGGCTCGGCGCCTGCTCGGGCGACATGCTGCTCGAGGCGCTGGTTGCCTGCGCCGGCGTCACGCTCAACGCGGTGGCGACGGCTCTGGGCATCGAGCTTCGCGACGCCTTGCTTCAGGCCGAAGGTGATCTCGACTTCCGCGGCACGCTGGGAGTGGCGAAGGACGCACCAGTCGGCTTCCAGAACATCCGCCTGAGTATCACGCTGGACACTGGCGCGTCTGATGAGCAACTGGAGACGTTGCTGCGCCTGACCGAGCGCTACTGCGTGGTCTACCAGACGCTCGTGCGCGCGCCGACGATGACCGTTACGCGACAGGTCGTCCAG
>JAKOVA010000060.1 GCA_029782335.1 Actinomycetes bacterium
CAACGCCACCCGATAGCCTCGAACGGTTCCCATTCGCCCTGCCCCGCATCGTCGGGGCCCCCGGCTGCGGCCGGGGTCCACAGGGAGGTCACTGCGTGCGCGCGTACGAACTGATGGTCATCGTCGATTCCGATGTCGACGACGCCGGGGTGAAGGCCGTGCTGGCCCGCATCGGCGAACTGATCGAGGCCGACGGCGGCAAGGTCGCTGCCACCGATCTGTGGGGCAAGCGTCGCTTCGCCTACCCCATCAAGAAGAAGCTCGAGGGCATCTACGCCGTGCTCGAGATCACCACACCGGCCTCCAACCTCAATGAGGTCGATCGCTTCCTCCGTCTCGCGGATGACGTCGTCCGTCACAAGTTGATCCGCCTGCCGGATGCCGAGGCCACGCGTCGTGGCCTGCTGGGCGCTCCGGCGGCTTCCTGAGATCGGGAACCACCATGTCCAACGGAAACACCGTCACCCTGATCGGTAACGTCACCCGCGACCCAGAACTCCGCTTCACTCCGAGCGGATCCGCGATCGCCACCTTCGGTCTTGCGGTCAACCGCCGCTGGCAGAATCGGCAAACCAACGACTGGGAGGAGCAGGTCTCCTTCTTCGATGTGGTGTGCTGGCGGGAGCTCGGCGAGAACGTGAGCGAGTCGATCACCAAGGGCACCCGCCTCATCGTCACGGGTCGGCTCGAGCAGCGCTCGTGGGAAACCCAAGATGGCGAGAAGCGATCCCGGATCGAGGTCATCGCAGATGAGGTCGGCCCGAGCCTTCGTTGGGCGAACGCTCAGGTCACCCGCGTCGAGCGCCGGGACGGGGAGGGGCCGCGTGGCGGTGGCTCGTCTGCCCCACCTCGAGCTGAACCACCTGCCGGCTACGACTACGACGAGGAGCCGTTCTGATGAAGTCCAAGGGATCCAACCGGGGCCCCAAGCAGCGCGAGAACACGCGCCGCACCAAGAAGAAGGTCAGCGTGCTCGTTCAGGAGCAGGTCGACTACATCGACTGGAAGGACGCGAACCTGCTCCGGCGCTTCATGTCCGACCGCGCCAAGATCCGCGCTCGGCGAGTGACCGGCAACGACACCCAGCAGCAGCGACAGGTGGCGCTTGCCATCAAGAACGCTCGGGAGATGGCGCTGCTGCCGTACACGAGCCGTGTCACCACGCAGCGGGGCCGCCCCCGTGGTGACGGCGAAGACGACCGTCGTCGTCCACGTCGTGAGGATCGTGACGCCCCCCGTGACGAGTCGCCCGACGAGTTCGAGGCACTCCCGGCCGACGACGAGACGACCGAAACCGCCGAGGTGGAGTCATGAGTGGCGCCGTTCGAGTGATCCTCCGCGACGATGTGGCCGGGGTCGGAAAGCGCGGCGACATCGTCGAGGTGTCCGCTGGCTATGCGCGGAACTACCTCGTGCCTCGTCGCCTCGCCCTGAAGGCGACCGCTGGTGCCGAAGCCCAGGCCGAGGCAATGCGGGCGAAGCGGGCGATCCGCGATGCGAAGGAGCGTGAGGGCGCGGAGGAGATCGCGACGCGTTTGGTTGCGAAGGTCATCAGTGTCTCTGCCCGTGCCGCTGAAGGCGGCAAGCTCTTCGGTTCGGTGAGCGCTGCGGATCTCGTCAGCGCTGTCGCAGCCCAGACGGGCATCGAACTTCCCCGCTCCGCGGTCCATCTCGAAGAGCCGATCAAGACGATCGGTTCGCATCAGGTGGCGGTTCGACCGCACGCGGACGTCGAGTTTCCGCTCACGGTCGAGGTTTCGGGGGCCTGAGCGATGTCTCGATCAGTCCTCGCCGTCACGCACGGTGAGGACTGATTCGACGCGCCTCACGCTCCGAGTTCTCCACACGATATCCACAGAGAGTTCCCACGAATTTTCGGGGTTTTCCTCTCGATACCCACAGCCGTGACGTGCTGAGGTCAGAGGTGCGATGAGTCTCATGAACCCCCCCGCTGCGCCGAGCCGCGGCAACACCGGCGCAGCCCATCGAACCCCGCCGCACAACCTCGAAGTCGAGCGCTCACTCCTCGGGGCGATGCTGCTGCGGCAGGACGCGATCGGCGTCGCTGTCGAATCGATCCACGCCGGCGATTTCTACAAGCCGGCCCACGGCCACGTCTTCGACGCGATCTGCGCGTTGTGGGGTGCTGGCGAAGCGATTGATCCGACCACCGTCGCCGAGGAGCTGCGACGCGCTGGTCTGCTCGACGCCATCGGTGGCCCGAACGCGATTGTCGAACTGATCAACGCAGCGCCGGTGCTTTCCAACGCCGGGAGCTACGCGCGGCTGATCGAGGAGAACTCGCTGCTCCGCAAGCTCATCACGACCGCCGGCGAGATCGCCGAGCTCGGCTACGGGCCGGTCGATGACGTCAGCAAGACCATCGACACGGCGGAGTCGCTCGTTTACGCCATCGGCCAGCATCGCTTCAACGAGTCCACCAAGGAACTTCGTGAACTGATGGAGCCAACCCTCGATCGGCTCGAGAAGCTTTTCGAGCGTCGCGAGTCGATCACCGGCACACCCTCCGGTTTCCTCGAGCTCGACGCGATCCTCTCGGGGTTCCAGCCGAACGCCCTCATCATCGTGGGAGCGCGTCCAGCGATGGGCAAGACGGCGTTCGCGCTCGGTGCGGCTGCCAACGCGGCGATCAAAGCACAGAAGCCGGTGCTCTTCTTCTCTCTCGAGATGAGCCACATCGAACTGACCCATCGGCTCTTGGCGTCGGCATCTCGGGTCGATGCGACGAAGTTCAACACGGGCCGCTTCAACGAGAGTGACTGGTCGAAGATCACCCGGGCGATGGGCACCCTGTCGGAGGCTCCGCTGTGGATCGACGACAACCCGAACCTCACGGTCATGGAGATCCGGGCCAAAGCGCGTCGGATGAAGAGCAAAGTGGGCGACCTGGGGATGATCGTCGTCGACTACCTCCAGCTCATGACAGGCCGAGCCAGCGCGGAGAGTCGACAGGTCGAGATCTCGGAGATTTCCCGTGGCCTCAAGATCCTCGCCCGCGAGCTCGAGACGCCCGTCGTGGCCCTGTCGCAGTTGTCACGTGGGCTCGAGCAGCGCCCCGACAAGCGACCGATGCTCTCCGACCTCCGAGAGTCGGGTTCGCTCGAACAGGACGCGGACGTCGTGCTGTTCCTCTACCGCGACGAGGTGTACCACCCAGAGAACCTCGACGCCCGTGGCACCGCGGAGGTCATTGTCTCGAAGCATCGCAGCGGACCGAACGGGGTCGCGCACCTCGCGTTCGTCGCCCACTGCACGCGATTCGACAATCTCGGTGGTGTCGGGCGGCCCGAGGGTTGAACAACCGCGCGAATTTCCGGCAACACGGCGGGTATTGCGGCGCCGGCTGGGGGAGACTCCGCAGGTGAGCGGCGACGCGTCTTCCGGATCGACCCCAGCCGAGGTCGGCGAGTCGTTCCGCAGGTTGGCGGCAGCCGGCCATCACATTCACGGCGAAGCGAGCTTCGTCGCCGGCTATCAGCCCTCGACGGTTCTTGACGCGGGGTGTGGCACCGGTCGCGTCGCGATCGAACTCGCTCGCCGGGGCATCCGCACCGTCGGGGTTGATATCGATCGGGCAGCGTTGGACGTTGCCCGATCGCACAGCGAGACCGTTCGCTGGCTAGTCGCGGATCTGACCACGTTGCGGCTGACCCGCCGTAACGGCGACGCGATGCGGTTCCATCTGGTGGTCGCGGCGGGCAATGTGATGTTGTATCTCCCGACCCACCAGCGCGGTGTCGCACTCGAACGGCTCGCGGCACACCTCGTCCCGGGTGGTCTGTTAGTGGCGGGCTTCCAGCTCGCCCGAGGTCGCCTTCGCCTCTCCACCTACGACGACCAGTGCGCCGCGGCCGGCCTCACGCCCTTCGAGCGCTTCTCGTCGTGGTCACGCGATCCGTTCCGCGTCGACGGCGGCTACGTCGTCGCGGTTCATCAACTCCCGGTCAGCTGAGCCATGCGGGCCGTTTCGCGGGATCGCCTGGGTGGAACACGGCGTTGGCCGGGCCCTCGCCGAGCGGTGGGTTCGGATCCGCGATGAACCGGGCGGCCTCTGCCCGGTCGGTTTCGTCGAAGGGTCGCGTGTCGGTGCACCACTCGACGAGCGTCCCGTTCGTGTCGTTCGTGTAGATCGACCGGCAGAAGTGGTGATCGACCTCGAAAACGTCGAGTCCGAGTTCGCCCCAGCGCTTTGCCGCCGTCGCGAGGTGCGCCTCGTCGTCGGCTCGGAAGGCGAGGTGGTTCACCCAATCGGGGAGCCCGACCGCACGCGACAGGGCCCCGTCGGTGAGGTCGTAGTTGCCGTGGAGCTCCCAGAACGCGATGAGCGCCCCGTCGCCGGTGTCGTAGAAAACGTGTTTGGCCCAACCACCTTCCGGCGTCGCTCCAACGACCACCTTGACCAGTTCGAAGCCCATCGCCTCGGTGTAGAAGGCGTGGGTGCGAGCGAGGTCGGGCGTGGCGAATGCGATGTGGTGGATCCCCATGGTCGTCCCCCGGAGTCTGTTGACGGTGCGCCGTCCTCCCAGATTCGCATGTCGAGCTGGGGCGCGTCGACCGAGGGGAGATCCCGGTCTTGCCGACCGGCGAAAGTCTTCAGTCACCGACGAAGTGCGCCGATGGAACCCCGATGATTCTCGATGCGCCCACCTGCCCGCGTTGCAGTGGCAACCTCAGTCATCTTGGGACCGGTGCATTTGAGGTGTGGGCATGCCCGTCGGGTGATGGCCTCGCGTTGGTACCGGCAGTGGAACTCGACGGTGACACCGCCGAGATCCTCGGGCAGATCTGGACACGGGCGCGGGTTGCCGTGGCCGCGGGGAACGCACGCCGGTCACCGGTGACGGGTGCCCCGATGGCGAGCGTCCGGGTCGGATGGACCGCCGATGCGGGAGAACCTCGCAGCGCGGTTGTCGCCGGAGCCGACGAAACCACACGATCGGTGTGGCTCGATGTCGACGTCTGGAACCGGGTGTTGTGGGTTGACGAAGGCGAGCTGCCCGCGGCCCCCACCGACAGTCGGCTCGCCGTCGATGCGGCGTCCGCGTCTCGTGCCGGCATTGCCCTGATGCGACGCATCGCAGAGCACGAGGTGGTGGGGTTCCTCGTGGGCGGTCTCGCTCAGCCGGTTCTCGAGCCTGCCCCTGCACGCCCGTTGAAGTCGGCCGGTGGTCGGCGGAGGGCGACCGCGAGCTCCGCGAGGTAGTCCGGTCGAGCGACGGTGACCACCCCGAGCGATGCGAGGTGCGGGGTGGACCACTGAACGTCGACAAGGGCGGTGCCCTGGTCGCGTAGGAACTCGACGAGGGCGACGAGCGCGACCTTCGAGGCGTCGACCGCGGTGTGGAACATCGACTCCCCGGCGAAGAACCCCCCGATGCTCACGCCGTAGAGGCCACCGACGAGTTCGTTGTCGGCCCACGACTCCACCGAGTGGGCAACGCCGAGTCGATGCAGCTCGCGATAGGCGGCGCCGACCTCTGGCGTGATCCACCCGTGGGGCCGCGGCAGGGTAGCGCAGCGCAACACCACCTCTTCGAACGCGGTGTCGATTCGGACCTCGTAGCGGCGCAACGAGCGCCGCAGCGACCGGGACACGATCAGCCCGTCGAGGGGCAACACCCCGCGCGGATCAGGACTGAACCAGGCGACCTTCCCTCGACGCATCGGCATCGGGAAGATCCCGGCCGCGTACGCCGCGATGAGCGTCTGGGGTTTCAGGTCGGCGCCGACGCCGACGAAGTCCTCTCCCGATGCCGTCGACAGGTCGGGAAAACGCCACTCGCAGCGGGGAAGCCCCAGCCGAGTGATCAGATCATCGGCTGTAGTCGTAGAACCCACGGCCGGACTTGCGGCCCAATTGACCGGCACTCACCATGCGACGCAGCAGCGGCACCGCCGCGTAGTTGGGGTCGCGGAACTCGTCGTAGAGGGCGTCGAGGATCGCAACCGAGGTGTCGAGACCGACGAGGTCGAGCAGGGCCAAGGGGCCCATCGGGAAGCCGCAACCACCCTTCATCGCTGCGTCGATGCCGTCACGGTCGGCGGTGCCGTTCTCGAGCATGCGGACGGCGTTGTTCAGGTAGGGGAACAGCAGCGCGTTGACGATGAACCCGGCGCGGTCCTGCACCTCGACCGGCCCCTTGCCGCACTGCTCGGCGAATGCCGTAACCTCGGCGATCGTCTCGTCGGAGGCGGTGAGCGGTCGGACGATCTCGACGAGGGACATGGCCGGCGCGGGATTGAAGAAGTGGACGCCGCACACGCGCTCGCGGCGGCCGGTTGCGACCGCCATCTCGATCACCGGCAACGTCGAGGTGTTGGTCGCGAGGATCGCGTCGGCCTTCACGACGCTGTCGAGCTCGACGAACAGCGAGCGCTTCACGTCGAGGTCTTCGACGACCGACTCGATCACCAGGTCGCAGTCCACCAGCGAGCCGAGGTGCTCCGTTGCCGAAACCCTGCCCAGCACGGCGGCGCGGGTTTCCTCGTCGATCTTGCCCCGCTCGAGCTGCTTGCCGAGCGACTTCTCGAGACCGGCGATCATCGCGTCGGCCGTTGCCTGCTTCCGTGAACGCAGCACGACCTCGTAGCCGGCCTTCGCTGCAACCTCCGCGATGCCAGAGCCCATGATGCCCGAACCGACGATGCCTACCCGCTTGATCATGGGGGGCAAAGTTAGGGGGCGGGTACCGTGTCGAGAAAGTTGTGTGTGCGGCGCTACGACGATGAGAGGGTGACGCGATGACCGGCACGATGGCGTTGATCGGTGGAGCGGAGTGGAGCGAGGGGTGCACCTTCGACGCCGACCTAGTGGCGGCATCGGGAAGCGACGTCGTGACCCTCCTGCCGACGGCGGCCGCTTATCAACAGCCGAGAAAGGTCGTCGCGCGGGCCGAGGCGTGGTTCGCGGCCCTGGGCGCCCGCGTCGAGGTGCTGCCCGTGCTGCGCCGAGCCGATGCGTTGAACAGCGAAACCGCGCAACGCGCGGCCGACGCGTCGCTGTTGTATCTCTGTGGCGGTTCGCCCATGCATCTCCGATCGGTGCTGAAGGACTCGCCCGTCTGGGACGCGATCGTGGCGGCATGGCGGGGCGGCGCGGTGCTCGCTGCGGCAACGGAGGCGACGACGGTCCTGAGCACCCACATGGTCGATCTCCGCGGCGGCGCCTTCACGGTCGGGCTCGGTCTGCTCGATGCGGTCACCGTGATCCCGCGTTACGACCGTTGGTCGGAGGACACGTGGCACCGCACGGCGGGGCTCGCGCCCCGGGGCATGGTCGTGCTGGGGATCGACGAGCGCACCGCGGTGGTCGCGGGTGAAGACGGATGGCAGGTCAGTGGCGTCGGATCGGCCGTCGCCTACCGGGACGGCCAGCGCGTCGATGTGGGTGAGTTGCCGGCGCTGGGGTCGCTCACGACTCGCTGACGGTCACCTTCTTGATGGTGACCTGCTCGGTGGGCGCACCGTCGTTGGTGCCGCTGCCGTTCGCCTGTTGGTTGATGCTGCGGACGGCGTTGATCTTCGAGAGCGCGTCGAGCCCTTCGGTGACCTGGCCGAACAATGCGTAACTGGGCGGCAACGCGGCGCCGCTCTCCCCGGTGATGAAGAACATCTGCGCACCACCCGAGTTCGCGGCACCGGTGTTGGCCATCGCGAGCGAGCCGACCTTGTACTCGCCCTGCTCCGGAAGCTCGTCGGGAATCGTGTAGCCGAACTGCGCCGTGTTCGCCGGGTTCTTGCCGGGATCGCCGAACTGGGCAGCGAAGTCCTTCACGATGCGGAAGAAGGGCTGACCATCGAAGAAGTGGTAGCGGGCCAAGACGACGAAGTTGTTGACCGTCTGGGGGGCCTTCTTGGCATCGAGGGCGACGACGAGCTTGCCCTTGGTCGTGTCGAAGGTCGCCGTATAGGACTTCGACGGGTCGATGCACATCGGTGGCGCCTTCTCGAATGACGTGGTGCGCTCGGAGGAACCGTCGGCCTCCGGGCACGGTGTCTCTCCGAGGATCGATGCGCCCCCGCCGGGGCCGACCAGCTTGACCGCACCGCTGATCGTCGTGGTGGTCGTCGAATTGGTGGTCGTGTCGTCGTCGTCGGACACCCAGCTCAACACGACCACGGCGATCACCACGACGCCGACGACCGACGCGATGTTCAACATCCGTCGACGGCGAGCGAGACGGTCCGCCTCGCGGCGCGCCGCCTCGAGGCGGGTGGTGCGGAGTTCCTTCTGGCGTTCGCGCTTCTCGGTGCCCACGAGGGCGAGACGATACCGAACCGTCCGTCGCTCGACCCACCGGCCGGTTGGTCGAGGGTCGGGGTGGCGCCGGTAGGATTGCCGCCCGTGGCCCGTCTCGTGCAGAAGTTCGGCGGCACGTCGGTGGGCTCGCCCGAGCGAATCCGTGAAGTTGCCGATTGGGTGGCGCGGTGTCGCCGCCGTGGTGACGAGGTGGTGTTGGTCGTCTCGGCGATGGGCAAGGAGACCGACGATCTGCTCCGCCTCGCGTCGGAGGTTTCGGGAACCCGCCCGGGCCGCGAGATGGACATGCTCATCACCGCCGGAGAGCGCAAGGCCATCGCGTTGGTGTGTATGGCGCTCGCCGATGCCGGGGTGGTTGCCGAGAGCTACACCGGGTCCCAAGCGGGTTTCATCACCGACACCAACCACACGGACGCAAAGATTCTCGAAGTTCGAGCGGAGCGGATCCGTGAGGCGCTCGAGGCAGGCCGTGTTCCGGTCGTAGCGGGCGCGCAGGGGGTGTCGACCGATCGCGACGTCACCTTCTTGGGCCGCGGCGGTTCCGACACGACGGCGGTGGCGCTGGCGAAGGCCCTCGATGCTGATGCGTGTGAGCTCTACACCGATGTCTCGGGGGTGTTCACGACCGATCCCCGTGTCGTCGACAGTGCCCGCAAGCTGCCGGTGATCAGCTTCGATGAACTGTTGGAGATGACCGCAACCGGCTGTCCGAAGCCGGCGATGCGTTCCGTCGAGTACGCACGGCGACACGGCGTACGACTCCATGTGCGGTCGGCGTTCACATGGGAGCAAGGCACCTGGGTCGAGGAGGATCCCGACATGGAACACGCGGTTGTCGCCGCCATCACGCACGACTTGTCCGAGGCGAAGATCACGGTGTCTGGTGTCCCCGACCACCCGGGTGTGGCAGCCCGGCTGTTCCGGTCGCTGGCCGACCGGTCGGTCAACGTCGACATGATCGTGCAGAACGCGTCGGAACAGGGTCAGACCGACATCTCCTTCACGGTCCCGCACGCGGAGTTGGCGTCGTCGATGGAGGTCGTGGCGGGCCTGCGCGAGGAACTCGGCGCGGCAGCGGTGTCGAGCGACGCCGATGTGGCGCGGGTCTCGGTGATCGGCGCAGGGATGAAGTCGAACCCCGGCACCGCCGCCTCGATGTTCGAGACGCTCGCCGCAAACGGGATCAACATCGACATGATCTCCACCTCGGCGATCCGGATCTCCTGCGTGGTCGCAGAATCAGAGGCCGAGCGTGCGGTGCAGGTCCTCCACGACGCCTTCGAGTTGGATCGAAGCCCGTACTGAGCCGCCGCCCTGGGCCGCCCGGGTCGGGGCTCGGCGTTTCCCACTTCGGCAAGTCGCCGCTGCGTCAGTAGCGTTGAGGCCATGAACGTCGGAGTGTTCGGTGCCACCGGTCAGGTGGGTGGAGTGATGCGGTCCCTGCTCGTCGAGCGGGAGTTCCCGCTCGATTCGGTGCGATTTTTCGCCTCGGCACGCTCTGCCGGCCGCACCCTCGAGTGGCGTGGCGGCGAGGTCACCGTCGAAGACGCCGCGACGGCGGACTTCTCCGGGCTCGATATCGCCTTGTTCTCCGCTGGTGGCGCAACCTCCAAGGAGCTGGCGCCCCGGGTGGCGGCCGCCGGCGCGACCGTGATCGACAACAGTTCCGCATGGCGGATGGATCCCGACGTTCCGCTGGTCGTCGCGGAGGTCAACCCCGAGGCGCTCGAGTCGATCCCGAAGGGCATCGTCGCGAACCCGAACTGCACGACGATGGCCGCCATGCCGGTCCTCAAGCCGCTGGCCGTGGAAGCCGGGCTGCAACGCCTCATCATCAGCACCTACCAGGCCGTCTCAGGAGCCGGCCTCGCGGGGGTCGAGGAGTTGGCCGCACAAGTCGAATCGGCGGGGGGCGCGGACAAAATCGCTGCGCTCACCTTTGACGGCACGGCAGTACCCCTCGGGTCGGGTCCGAAGTTTCCCGACACCATCGCGTTCAACGTCGTTCCCCGCGCCGGCACCGTCGTCGAGGACGGAACGTTGGAAACCGACGAGGAGCAGAAGCTCCGCAACGAGAGTCGCAAGATTCTCGCCCTGCCGGATCTCGCCGTGTCGGGGACGTGTGTCCGGGTGCCGGTCTTCACCGGGCATTCGCTGTCGATCAACGCCGCCTTCGAGCGTCCGATCAGCCCTGAGCGCGCGACCGAACTGCTCGCGGCTGCTCCGGGCGTGGTGCTCGACGACCTGCCGACGCCACTGCGGGCCGCCGGAACCGACCCCTCACGAGTGGGGCGCATTCGGCGCGATCCGACGGCCGAGCACGGCCTCGCCCTCTTCGTGTCGAGCGACAACCTCCGCAAGGGCGCAGCCCTCAACGCGATCCAGATCGCCGAAGTGCTGCTGCACCGCTGATCTCCGAGCGGTGGTGTGGGTCACGGCGGGTTCGTGACGTACCTGGCGACGGCGTCCTCGAGCGACAGCCCGAGTTGGTTCGCGAGCGACGCGAGCCAGGCCAACACGTCGCCGAGCTCGTGGAGCTGCTCGTCCACGGTGCCTTTGCGCACCGCTTGGGCCAGCTCACCGAGCTCCTCACAGAGCCAGGCGACCGTGGAGGGGATTCCCCGGTCGCGGTCGGCGGCTCCGTAGAGACGTTCCATGAGCGTTTGCAGATCGGACAGCTCCATCGAGCCCGACGCTACGGGCTGTGATGGCTCAGGAGTGCATGAACTCCTGGACGGTGAACACCCGGCGGGTTCCGTCGGGACAGTTCCCCCAGACGGCCGCCGCTCCGATCGAGGTGAACGACGGATCCAAGATGTTCGCCCGATGCCCCGGCGAGTTCATGTACGCCTCGTGAACCTGGGCGATCGTTCCGCCGTATCCGACGTTCTCGCCGAGCTTCATCCACTCCTTGGGCGCCCCGTCGGACAGCTTGCTGTGCGACAGCTTGCAGACGTCCCGCAACCCCTGCGCCCAGGCGTCCGCCTTGCGGTCCAGCGTGACGTTCTCCCGCAGCGGCGCTAGGCCGGCCTTGGCTCGGGAGGCGTTCACCGCCGCGATGACCTCATTGCGGTCCTCTGGGGTCGACTCACAAGCCGTCCCCAGCATTCCGATACATAACATGCCCGCCGCGACGACCATCCGAATGGTGTGTTTCCGTTGGATCCCGCCGTGGCGTGTTTCCGCTGATCGTCCACGTGCCACGGGATTTCTATCGGGCTGATGGTCCGAACCCCTTGAACTTTGGATCTCGGCGCCGATATCGCCGCGCCGAGATCACCCCGCTGGGGCTCAGCGGCCGCGGTGGTAGCGTCCGAAGCGCTCCGACGGCCGTCGTGGTGGTTCGGGGCGCCGGGGAGACCAGCGCAGCGAGGAGGCGCCGTGTTCCGACTGATCGCGGTGTTGGTCACGATCGTGCTGATGGGCCTGCTCGTGGTGCTGGTGATGCAGGCCACCGGCGGCGGCGCTGCCTGCCCGAAGCCTGGCGAGACGACGACCACGCTGCTGCCCGCGAACCTGCAGCGGCAGCTCGAAGCGGTTCGTCAGCCGGGCACGCAGCCGGACTGCTGAAGTGGTCGGGGAGGGGAGATTTGAACTCCCGGCCTCCACGTCCCGAACGTGGCGCGCTAACCAAACTGCGCTACTCCCCGGTGGTGTAGCCCGGCGATGGTAGCGCTCGGCCCCTGCGCAGAGGCAAGCGGAGCGCCTCACCGCCGGAGGCTCCGCGCTCGGATGACCTCAGCGGGCGACGGAGTCGACCATCTCCATCCACGTGCCGCCGTCGAGCAGCGCCGCGGCCGCACGACGGAGACGCCGTGAGTCGAGTGGCTTGAGCACCCAGCCGTCTGCACCCGAGTGACGGGCGAGGAAAACGTCGGCTTCGCGGTCGAGCAGCAACAGGATGCGCTGTGGGGGGATCCGCTCGCCGCTCTCTTCGAGGCGCAGGTCGAGACACGCGGCGACCCCGCCCATCGACCCGATCTGAAGGTCCAAAATGACGAGATCCGGGTCCTCGCTCATCACGGCCGTCCGGACCTGGTCGCCCGCCGAGATCCGTCCGAGCTTCACCTCGTCGTTCCCCAGCGCGGCGTCGACCTCGTCGAAGACGGCGTCGGAGTCGGTTGCCACGAGCACCTGCTGCACCCGGCGACGATATCCCGCGAGCGTCGGCCGCTACGACTTGGCCCGCGGATCGATCGACGAGTCGATGGGTACCATGTGGGCGCGAACCGCCGGGGGAACCAGGGAGTGAGCGTGGAAATCGAGACGACCGAACACGGTGGGTGCAATGTCGCCCGCCCGAGAGGCGAACTCGACACCTCGACGGTCGGGGAGTTTCGGGAACATCTCACGTCGCTCGTGGGGACCGGTCATCTCGTCATCGACCTGTGCGAGGTGCCCTTCATGGACTCGGCGGGGTTGGGAGCGCTCATCGGCGGGATTCGCCGGATTCGCGACGCCGGCGGGGCCGTCGGAGTGGTGTGTGACCGTCCCGGCGTTCTGCGGCTCCTGCACACCACCGGGTTCGATCGGATCGTCGACGTTGCTCCGACCCTTGACGAGGCGGTGAACCACCTGACGGCGACGCCCTGAGCCCGCTCAGGGCGCAGCCAGGAGTGTGTCGCCGAATCGGGTCAGGGTGGCGAGATCGCACACGTCAAAGGGCAGCAGCGGGATCCGGCAGACCGGCGCCGGCTGCACCTGTTCGGTGAGTTCACGAAGATGCTCCGCTTCGCCCTGCACCAGCGTCCGGAGGTCCGCGAGCGCCTCGTAGTGGGAGCCCAACGGTGTTCCGGCGAACGTTTCGGCCCGACGACGGTCGGCGAGGGGATTGCCGGGGCCCGGGTCGGGGTGCATCCGATTCACGACCAGTGCTTCGATCGCCAGGTGGTTGTCGATCAGCTTGGACGCGAAATAGATCGCTTCGGTCACGGTGTCGGCGTGAGGTGCGGCGACGAGGACGAAGGCCGTTTCGTCGGAGGCCAAGAGCTGCTCGACGCGCCGGGCCCGCTCCTTGAAGCCCTCGTCCATTCCCTCGAAGGCGACGAAGAACGCGATCGCGTCGGCGATCACCTCGCCGCCCACGACCTTGCCGACCGAACGCAGGAATCCCTGTGCGGCAACGTTCACCGCCTTGACGATTCCGCGGGTCGGGGCGGTGATCATCCGGTAGAGACGGTGGTCGAGGAAACGGGCGAGGCGGTTGGGCGCCTCGAGGAAGTCCAGCGCGTTTCGCGTGGGTGGGGTGTCGACCACGATCAGGTCGTAGTCGGTCTCCTCGTAGAGCTCGAAGAGCTTCTCGCTCGCCATGTACTCCTGGGTGCCCGAGAGGGCCCCCGCGATGTTGCGGTAGAAGCGGTTCGCGAGGATCTTCTCGGCCTGCTCCGCGGAGCCTGCGTACTTGGCGACCAGCCCGTTGAAGGTGCTCTCGGTGTCCAACATGAGCGCCCACAGTTCGCCGGGCCAGTCACCATCGATGCGCGACGGCGCGTTGGTGAGGCCCTCGAGGCCGAGCGCGTCCGCGAGGCGCCGCGCCGGGTCGATGGTGACCACCACGGCACGCCGCCCGGCGCGCGCCGCCGCGAGCGTGAGGGCCGCGGCGGTGGTCGTCTTGCCGACCCCGCCAGATCCCGCGCAGATCACCACGCGACGCGTGGCGAGCAGCTCGCGAACTTGGTCACCGGCGGTGCTCATAGCGCCTCGATTCCCTCGATCATCACGGTCGCGAGGTGGTCGATGTCGTCGCGGGTGATCCGGGACGTGAACAGGAACGGCAGGCGAAACTGCGGAAGCGGCAGCTCACGGTTGAGGCGTTCGAGCTGCACCGACTGCAAGCCGATTCGCTCGCGGCGGAACCCGGCGGCGAGCCGCAGGCTGTCCGCCTCACCCGCCTGGAGCATCGCCCCGAGTTCGGCTGCCGCGACCTCCGGATCGACCTCGAGTCCGGGCAGCGGCGGGTAGAGCCCGTTGACCACGACCGGTCCGAGTGCCACGCCGACCTGGTCCTCGAGGCTGTAGGCGGTTTCGGTGAGCTCGTTGACCGGCGTTTCCTCCGGGAGGGTGACGAGGATCACCTGGCTTCGGGTGGGATCCGCGAGCAGGTCGCGAACCTCACGCGCCTGGGTCTCGATCAGCCCGACCTTCACGGCGTCGAGGAGACCCTGGGCGCTCCGCAGGAAGGAGATCGCGTGGCCGGCAGCCGGAGCGTCGATGATGATCACATCGGCGACGCGTGCCCGCTCGAGCTGTTTGATCTTGCCCAGGATGAGCACGTCTTTGATGCCCGGGGTCGCCGTGACGACCATGTCGAGGGCGCCGGAGGAGACGAGCCGGTTGGAGATCCGCTTGAGGCCGTGATCCTGGAGGAACTCGATGAGGGCGTCGTCGGGCGTCAGCGTGCGCGCGACGAGGCCACCCTCGCCGCGACCGGGAGCGATGAGCTCGACCTCGTCGTAGCCGACGGTCCCGACACCGAAGAGGGCACTGGTGGTCGACTTGCCCTCGACCTCGACGAGCAGGGTGCGGAGACCGACGCGACTGGCCGCGACCGCGAGCGTGATCGCCGCCGTCGTCTTGCCCACCCCGCCCTTCCCGGCAACGATGGTGACGCGTGGTGCCGTGAGGAACTGCGCGGAGTCCACTACTTCCCTTCGGAGGCCGTCGGGTGCGCAGACTAGCGAGTCGGCTCCTCGCGGCAGCCATCTGTCTGGCCGCAGCGACCTTTGCTGCGGCGCCCGCCGGCGCGGACGCACCGTGTCGGAATGACGACGGCTGCGTGCGTGTGCTGCGGGTTTCGGGGTTGATCGACCCGATCATCATCGAGTTCGTCGAACATGAGGTCGATGCGGTTCGGCCCGGTTCGGGGTATGTGGCGACCGTTCTCGAGCTCGACAGCGACGGCTCCGCGGTTGACGATGCCGAGCTGACCCGCTTCGTGCGGCACCTGCGTGCGGCGCCGATCCCGGTCAGCGCGTGGGTCGGGACGTCAGCGGCGGCAAAGGGCGCCGCGGCGGAACTGGTCGCTGCGCTCCCGCATTCGGCAATGGCGGCGCTCAGCCAGATCGGCGACATCGATCGGCTGCATCTTCCGTCGGAGGTGGTCGGCGAGAAGTCCGCAGCACTCGCGAAGTTGCGAGGCCGGACGATCTCGGCGGGTCGGGCGAAAGACCTGGGCATCGTCGCTGCGGCCGTGCCGACCTTCCCCCAGTACGTGGCAACCCTCGATGGGGTTTCGACGTCTCCGTCGAAGGGCTCCGAGGGGGATTCCTCGAAGCAAGCCACCTCGGGGGGTTCCGAGCTGAACACGAGTGTCGTGTTCTCCAAGCCCGACCTGTGGCCCCAGGCCCTGCACACGATCGCGAGCCCCGCGGTCACCTATCTCTTGTTGGGGCTGGGCATCGGCCTGCTGCTCTTCGAGTTCTTCACCGCAGGCGTTGGGATCGCGGGGGTCGTTGGTGCCGCCGCGGCGCTGGGAGCCGGCTACGGGCTCGGTGTGCTGCCGGTCCGGAGTTGGGCGTTGGCCCTGCTCCTGGTGACCATGCCCGCGTTCGCCATCGACATCCAGGCGGGGATCCAACGCTTCTGGACCTTCGCCGGTCTCGTCGCCTGGATCGTCGGGTCCTTCTTCCTCTTCGACGGGGTGACGTTGCCGTGGCCGGCATTGGCGACCGGCGTGATCGGGATGGCCGTCGCGATGCTCTCTGGGATGCCGGCGATGGTTCGATCGCGTTTCGGCACGCCGACGATCGATCGTGGCGGGCTGGTCGGAGCGCTCGGAACGACGCGGGCGACCCTCGATGGCGAGGGTCTCGCCGTCGTCGACGGCGCCCTCTGGCGGGTGCGGAGCGTCTCGTCCACGTTGATTCAGGCAGGGAGCGCGATCCGGGTGGTTTCGGTGGACGGGCTGATGCTCGAGGTCGAAGCCGCCGATGACACCCCGGTGGATGCCGACCCGGTGACGACGGCCGGCACCGAACCGGAACGGTGAACGCCTGGAGTTAGCGGTTTGCTTGCAAATTGCTCCCTTGGCGAACCGGGACGCCGGTTCTAAGTTGCGCCCACGACACCAAGGGGGACACAACTTGAGTGCACAACCGTCGCCGGACGCTTGGCAGCATCGGGGAGCTTGCCGGGGTCCGCACGCCACCGTCTTCTTTCCGCCGGCCCACTTCGAGCGCAAGGTCGAGCGCGCCGCTCGCGAGCAGCGTGCCAAGGAGATCTGTGCGTCGTGCCCGGTGATCGACGAGTGTCTTGAGTACGCGCTCACGATCTCCGAGCCGCACGGAATCTGGGGCGGCCTCAACGAGAATGAGCGCCGCCTGCTCTTGGAGCGACGGTCCGCGTAGCGGTCCGAGACCCGAAGCTGTGGCGGGGTGGTCGGCAGGTAGGATTTCAGCGTGATCGTCTGGCTGGGCTTTGGCGCGCTCCTCACCGCGATCGTCGAGATCAAGGTGATCATGGTGGTCGCGGCGCGCATCGGGCTGATCGACACGGTCCTGTTGCTGATCCTCTTCAGTGCCGCGGGTGCGTGGATCGTCAAGCGCGAGGGCGTCTCGGCACTGCATCGTCTTCGTGACAGCACTCGCGACGGCCGCATCCCCACCCAGGCGGTCGTGGACGGCGTGATGATCCTCCTCGCCGGAGCCCTGCTCCTCCCACCCGGTTTCGTGACCGGCGTCGCTGGGCTCCTGCTGATCATTCCGCCGGTCCGCCGGCTGGTCGGCGCGGCGGCCGCGGACATGATCCGTGTGCGCGTTGCCAAGCGGTTCACCGTGACGCGAACCGTCTGGAACGGTCGTCGCAATCAGCCGGGCGCGGCGTGGTCCGGCGCGTCGCGGGGCGCATCGGGACGATCCACGTCCGGACAGAGCGTGCCGGACGACGTGATCGATCTCGACGGCGAGGAGATCGACCTGTCCGATTCGTCAGCCGAGTTGGGGCCCGTTTCGAGTGACTGAACGCCCGCCGGGATCGATCAACTTCGGAGTTCCTGATCCAGAATCCGTCCCGGTTCGCGACGCGGCGACCGTGGTGTTGCTCCGAGACGCTCCCGACGGCGTCGAGGCGGTGATGCTCCTTCGCAATCTCCGTTCGGATTTCGTCGGTGGGGCTTACGTGTTTCCCGGGGGCGGTGTCGACGCTGCGGACGGCCCGGTCGACGCGTTCCGGCTCGCGGCGATCCGTGAGTCGTTCGAGGAATCAGGCCTCCTCCTGGCGCGACACCACGACGGGTCGATGATCGCGCTGGAAACCCCCGACGTGGTCGCCCGTTTCGCAGCGCATCGATCTGCCGTGGATCACGGTGAGATGACGATGGCGGAACTGTTCGAGCTCGAGAACCTGACGCCGGCGACCGACGTGTTGGTTTCCATCAGCCGTTGGGTGACGCCCCTCGGAGCTCCTCGGCGTTATGACACGCGCTTCTTCGTTGCCCGCGCTCCGGAGCGCCAAGTGGCGCTCCACGACGACCGCGAGGTGGTCGATCACGTGTGGATCCGTCCGGTCGACGCCCTGGAGCGGCACGACGCGGGACGCTTTGAGCTCATCCTTCCGACGCGGAGGACGTTGGAGGAGTTGGCCGGATTCCGCTCGGTTGACGACGCCCTCGGCGCGCTGGCCGGTCGTGACGAACCCGAAGTGATCGCTCCGACGATGGAGGTCGAGGGTGATGCGGCGATCATCACGATGCCCGACGGTGCCCGCTACGACGCGCTGAGCAATCTTCCGATCTCCGACTGAGACGCCGACGTGTGGAGGGGTGCGCAGGCGGGTGGCACGCGCTGGTGCGCTCAGGCGGATGCGGCGGCGGCTTGAGCCTCCTTGATGGCGTCGATGATCCGTGCCGAGCAACCCCGCATGTCGACCGGCGGGGCAACCTCGGTCGACAACAGGCGCGCCAGTTCGCGGAACGCATCGGCTGCAGCACCGGTGCCGAGCACTGCCGGCCGACCCTGATCGCCGCCGTCGGCCACCGTCGCCTCGATCGGGATCCGGCCGAGCACCGCGATCCCGCAGCTCGCGGCAAGTTCATCGCCGCCGCCCTGACCGAAAATCGCGAACCGCTCGCCGGCGGGACTCACGAACTCGGTCATGTTCTCGACGACCCCGAGGACCCGGAGATAGTTCTGACGGGCCATCGCGACCGCCCGGGCGGCGACCTTCTGGGCGCTGCGCGACGGCGTGGTGACGACGATCGTCTCTGCCCGCGGGAGCAGCTTCGCCAACCCCATCTGCACGTCACCGGTGCCTGGCGGCATGTCGATGACCACGTAGTCGAGGTCACTCGCCCACACGACGTCTTCGAGGAAGTGTTGGACCGCCCGCTGGAGGATGAGCCCCCGCCACATGAGGGCGGTGTCCTCTTGGTCGACGAGAAAGCCCATGGAGACGACATCGATCCGCCCGGCGCCGACGGGAAGGGACTTCGGGCGGATGCGCTTGGTTGCCTCGTCGCCCTCCAAGCGGCCGTCGAGGCCGAGCATCCGGGGAACTGACCATCCCCAGATGTCTGCGTCGATCAGGCCGACCTTGTAGCCGGCGTCGGCCAGGGCGGTCGCGAGGTTGACGGTGACCGAGCTCTTGCCAACGCCACCCTTGCCGGAGGCGATCATGAGCACCCGGGTGCTGGTCGGAATGGCGGTGCTCCCCGCGCGCTCCGCGATGTTCTTCCGGGCTCGGGCCATGACGGCGGCCTTCTCCTCCTGGGAGAGCTGGCCCCACTCGATACGGACGGAGGCGACGCCCGGCAGCGAGCCGACCCGAGCCTCGACGTCCTTCTTGATCTGGGCCCGGAGGGGACACCCGACGGTGGTGAGCGCCAAGTGGACGACCACGTTGCCGTCCGGGTCGACCGACGCACCCTTCGCCATTCCCAGCTCGACGATGTCGGAGCCCAGTTCGGGATCGACGACGCCCCGCAGGAGCCCCATGACGTCGTCGCCGGTGGGTGGCGAGAGCGGTGTGGCGGTCGCGGCCATGGCAGCATATTACCGGCGTCGACCGTGTAATCTCCAACACATGGTTCGAGGAACATCGGCGGAACCGCCCTCGATCGGCAGCGTCCCGGGACGGTTGGACCTCCTCAAGGCGCTCGGGGACAACACCCGTTTCGCCATCTACCTCGAACTCGCCCGCTCCTCGACGCCGCTCGCGACCGCCGATGTGGCGGAGGCACTCGGGTTGCACGCGAACACCGTCCGCCCACACCTCGAGCGGATGCGCGAAGTCGGGTTGCTGGAAGTGCGTCCCGCCGCCGGCGGCGGCGTGGGACGCCCCCAGCACCTCTACTCATTGGCGCCCGACGCTCCGGCTCTCGGCCTCGAGCCTCCGGCGTACCCGGTCCTCGCCGCCATGTTGTTGCAGGTAGCGGTGGACGCGGGCATCCGCGGCGACGCCGCGACCGAGGCGGGCCGTCAGCAGGGCCGTCGTCTCGCCGCCGGCTTCGACGCCCACCGTGATCCGTTCGTTTCGCTGCACGCGATGCACGAGCAGATGGGCTTCGACCCCGAGTCGATTCGTGAGGACGACACGGCGACGGTGTTCTTTGCGCACTGCCCCTTCGCGGAGCTCGCAGCGTCGAACCCCGATCTGGTCTGCTCGTTGCACCGAGGCCTGATCGAGGGCTTCGTCGAAGAGATGGACACCGTCGTCGAGGTCACCGACTTCCACGACCGTGCACACCGCGAGCCGTGTCTCGCGATGTTGTCCACCACGGCCGTCGTCACCGGCGACGACGTACACTGAGCGCCGCACACCGAGGAGACTCATGATCACGCTCACCGACACCGCCAAGACCAAGGTCAAGCAGCTCATCGATCAGGAGGGCGAAGAAGGGCTGGCCCTTCGTGTCGCCGTCCGTCCGGGTGGATGCTCGGGCTTCTCTTACGAGATGTTCTTCGACACCGATGTCTCACCCGAAGACGTCACCTTCGAGCAGGGCGATGTCCGCGTGATCGTCGATCCGTCCTCGGCGCAGCTGCTCGCCGGTGCGGAACTCGACTACAAGGACGGCCTCGACCAGTCGGGCTTCGCGATCACGAACCCCAACGCGCAGCGCTCGTGCGGCTGCGGTCAGTCCTTCAGCTGACCTTGGCCGAACAGAACGCAGACGCCTTCGAGGTCGTCATCGAGATCCCACGCGGATCTCGCAACAAGTACGAGATCGACCACGAGACCGGCCACATCTGGCTCGATCGTCGGCTCTTCACCGCGATGGCCTATCCGGCCGACTACGGCTACATCGCCGGGACGCTCGGCGAGGACGGTGACCCGCTCGACGTCATGGTGTTGCTCGATGAGCCGACGTTTCCGGGTTGTCATATCCTCGCCCGGCCCGTCGGGGTTTTCTGGATGCGTGACGATGCGGGCCCCGACGCCAAGGTGCTCGCGGTGCCGTCAACCGATCCGCGTTCCGCGTCGATCACCGACCTCGCCGACCTTCCCGAGCATCTGCTGAAAGAGATCCGCCACTTCTTCGAGGCCTACAAGGATCTCGAGCCCGGCAAGTTCTCCGAGGTCCGTGAGTGGCAGGGGCGCGACGCGGCGCACCGGGAGATCGAGGCGGCGTTCGAGCGCGCTCGACAAACGCACGGCTGACCCGCCGGCGGGCCCGAGCGCTCAGGCCGTGACGGAGCGGATCGCGTCGGCGAGTTCCGCGCGGTCGTAGATCGTGTCGAGTCGTCGAGCGAGGGTGCCGTTGCGGTCAACGACGAAGAGCGACGGTTCGAAGGTCATCCCGTAGGCGCTCAGCAAGGGCGCAGGCGTCGCTTCGCTGATCGACGCGACCGCGCGCGGGTTCGCGTAGACCTCCTGGTGGATGACCGTGACGTCGTCGTGTTTCTTGGCGGCTTCGATGAGCAGGTCGAGCACGGGCCCGCAGATCGCGATCTGGCAGAACTGCGGAGTCGAGACGAGCAGCAGCGTCGGTCGACCAGAGGCGAGGGCGTCGGTCAGGTTCACCGAATGGAACGGGCACTGGGGGTCGCGGGTGCAGATCGGGTCGACACCGCGGTGGTCGTCGGTGGTCGGCGTCGCGACGGCCGGGAGCGCCGCTCCGACCTGGGGAACGGTCACCGTCGCCGGGTCGACCGCGCTCAGCGTCGTGGTCATCGTCGAGCCGCGATAGCGGGCGGAGATGTCGTAGGTCCCCACGTCGGGGAAGGTGACCTCGAGGGGGAGGTAGGCGCGTTCGAGGCCCTCCGAATGTGGTGACACGGTGATCGGGGTGCCGACGCGCTTGGCATCGCGGTGCACCTCGAACACCACGTCGCCGCGGATCTGGTCGAGGGGAGCTCCGTCCGGCCCGGCGATCAGCAGTGGCAGGCGTTGGGGTGCACCGGCGGCGGCGTAGGGGTCCGAGCGGGGAAAGCTCGCGATCAGCTGATAGCCGTTGCCCGTCGTGGTTGGCGTGGCGCTCGTCGTGTCGTCGCCGCCGCAGGACGTGAGGGTCACCCCTGCCGCCGTTGCGAGTCCGATCGCCGAGCCGATGAGAAATCCCCGGCGTGGTAGGGAGCCGTCGGCACCGCTCCCGCGGGGGTCGTGAGTGGAAGGGCCCATCGGCCCCGAAGCTATCGTCGGGCGCCGAATGGAGACCGTCAGCTTCCGTCTCGACGGCCGTGACGTCGCCGTGGAGGCGACTGCGCCGATGTCGTTGCTCGACGCCCTGCGTGGGCCGCTCGGGGTGACGAGCGTGAAAGACGGGTGTAGCCCCCAGGGCCAGTGCGGCTGCTGCACCGTGTTGGTGGACGGCGAGCCACGGGTTGCGTGTGTCACGCCCCTCCGGCGTGTCGCCGGCCGCGAGGTGACGAGCTTCGACGGGCTCGACACGGCGGTGGCCACCACCTGGTGCGACGCGTTCGTCGGAACCGGTGCGAGCCAGTGCGGGTTCTGCACCCCGGGGATCGTGGTGCGCCTCGAGTGGCTGCGGCGCCGGGGTTCGTTGGGCGACGCGGCTGCGGTCGAGCGGTCACTGGCGGCGCACCTCTGCCGCTGCACCGGCTGGCAGTCGATCACCGAGGCGGCGGAACTCGTCGCCGAGGGCCGCGAACCCGACGCCGCCGAACGCGACACCGCCGAACGCGACCTCGACGCAGCAGCTCGCAGGGCCACGATCGAAGGGCGCAGCGCCCAGGCCGTCGGCGCGCACGTCGTGGGAGGTCGCGGCGGATTCGCGGCGGACACCGCACCACCCGGCGCTCGGGTCGCGCTCCGTGGCGCGGAGGGCGAGTGGCTGGTCGATGACGGAATCGCTGCCCTCCGCCAGCGGACGGGCAAGGTGCAAGGACGACACAGCACCGCCACGGCAACGCACCCCATCGAGGTTCCGGACGGTGACTGGGTAGCCACGCTGCAGACGGGTTGGGTCGAGCCCGCCTACCTCGAGGTCGACACGTCGTGGTGCGCGCCGGGAGGCGACCCGGCGGATCCGTTGGCCAACGGCGGCGCCTTCGGCGGCAAGGTTCGGTCGCCCGTGCCGGCAATCGCGCAGCAACTCGCCGACGAGCACGCACGAACGGTCGTCGCCTCGTGGAGCCGCGAAGACGTCGTGCGGTTCGGGCCGAAGCGGCCGCCCCTCGCAGGTGGCGTCGCCGCCGACGGAACCGGCCGCATCCTCGTCGCCCGATGCGACGGGATCGTCGACGCGATCCATTCGGTGGCGCCGCAACTCGAGGTCGTCGAACTCGACGTCGCCGGCCCGCCTCGATCGGTACACGTCCGCGGCGCGGGATGGGTCGAGGCGGCGGTGCTCATCGCGGCCGCGACCGGCGCGGAGCGCATCGTGTCGCCCGACGGTTCTTCGGCGTCCGCGACGGTGGCGGACGACGGGTCGCTCTCGGTGACGGTTTGTTGCGGAGATCCGCTCGACGCGGTTGTGTTGCGGAGCTACTGCATCGGCGCTGCCCACATGGCCCTTGGCTGGGTGACCAGTGAGGCGATCGCGGTCGACGAGGCGGGTGAAGTCCACGACCTCACCATCCGGTCGTTCGGCATCCTGAAGGCGTCGGACACCCCCCGGATCGACGTTCGGATCGAGGCCGACGACGGTCCACCCCGCAACGGTTCCGACGCCGTGTTCGCCGCGGTGGCGCTTGCCGTGTGGCGTGCACAGGGGCTTCCGACAGCGTGGCCGACCGGCATAGCGTTGCGGCCATGAGCACCCCGGTCGGCCCCTACACACCCATCGTCCGCGCCGGAGACTGGTTGGTCGTTTCCGGCCAGGTCGGCCTCGGCGCCGACGGCCTTGCCACCGGGTTCGAAGCGCAGCTTCGCCAGGCGCTCGACAACCTCGCCGGCCTCGTGACCGGCGCGGGGGCGCGACTCGACCAGATCGTCAAGACCACGGTGTTTCTCACCTCGATGGACGACTACCCGGCGCTCAACGAGATCTACACCAGCTTCTTCGACGAGCGTGCCGGGGGGCATCGTCCGGCGCGAAGCGCGGTCGGGGTCGCAGCGTTGCCGATCGGCGCGGTGGTGGAGGTTGAGGCGTGGGTGTTCACCGGTTGAGCCACTGGTGATGGTGGCGCGTCAGCCGCGCCGCAGGCCAAGATGGTCGGCATGATCGGTGTGATCCTGGTGATCCTCGCCCTCCTCGTCGTGGTCCCCGTCGGAGTGATGGTCTCTGGTGGTGTCGTCGCCGGCGCGATCGGATGGGCGCTGCGACGCAACGGCGAGGAGACCCACGAGGGCTCCGAGCTCATCGACACCAACTACTGAGCGATCACCAGCGCGGCGTCGCGGTTACCAGCGCGATTCACCGAAGCGGTAGCCGACGGAGCGAACGGTCTGGATCAGCGCCGCGTGTTCCTCGCCGAGCTTCGCTCGCAGTCGCCGAATGTGGACGTCGACGGTCCGGGCGCCGCCGTAGTACTCGTAGCCCCAGACCTGCGAGAGCAGCGCCTCCCGGGTGAAGACGCGGCCGGGGCTGGAGGCGAGGAACTTCAACAGGGCGTACTCCATGTAGGTGAGGTCGAGGAGCCGTCCGTCGATTTGGGCCTGATACGTCTCGACGTTCAGCACGAGTGGCCCCGAGGTGATCAGCTCGTCGCCGCTCGGTGCCGAGACGGTGTGCACGAGGAGGTGCCGCAGCCTGGCCTCGAACTCGACGGGGTGAAACGGGGCGACGCAGAAGTCATCGAACGCGTCGGGATGATCCGCGAGCAGCGCGAGCTCCGACCCACGGACCACCAACAACACGGGCACCGCGTGCTGTTCGTCGTGGCGGAGTGATCGACCGATGTCGAACGCCGCGTCGATCCCGCCTTCGGTCGAGACGACGGCACCGACCCACGGCTCGTCCGCGACCCGCGGCGCCGTCGACGCGACCCATCGGCAGCCCGCCATGTCGAGGCACCGGACCACATCATCGGGCGGTGGGTCCGGGGAGACGACGATCGGGCCCACCGCGCCTCACCAGGCCCGAAGGTATCGGTCGAGTTCGAACTGGGTGATCGCCGACTTGTAGTCGTTCCACTCGGAGCGCTTGTTGCGGAGGAACCACTCGTGGATATGGTCGCCGAGGGCGTCGCGGACCAGCTCGGATTGCTCCATCCGGTCGAGCGCCTCGGCGAGTGACGACGGCAGGAGCCGGATCCCGCGGGAGCGACGCTCCGACTCGCTGAGCTCGAAGATGTTCGCGTCGGCCTCGTCCTCGAGCTCGTAGCCGCCCTCGATTCCGGCGAGGCCTGCGGCGAGGATCACCGAGAAGGCGAGGTAGGGATTGCAGGCCGGGTCGATCGAGCGGTACTCGACGCGGGTGCCGGTCGGGCCCTTCTGAGCCTTGGTCACGGGCACCCGCACCAACGCCGACCGGTTGGTTCGCGCCCAGCTCACGTGCACGGGGGCCTCGAAACCGGGGATCAACCGCTTGTAGGAGTTCACGAGCTGGTTCGTAACCGCGGTGATCTCGGGGGCGTGGGTCAACAGGCCGGCGATGAAACGCCGGGCGGTCTCGGAGAGCCCGTAGCGGGCATCGGGATCCCAGAACGCGTTGTCGTCGCCACGGAACAGCGACAGGTGCGTGTGCATCCCCGACCCCTGCACCCCTTCGATGGGCTTGGGCATGAACGTGGCGTGGACCTTGTGTTCGAAGGCCACCTCACGGACGATGAGACGCAGCGTCATGATGTTGTCGGCCATCGACAGCCCGTCGCTGTATCGAAGGTCGATCTCGTGCTGGGACGGAGCGTCCTCGTGGAACGAGTACTCGACGGGGATGCCGGTGGCCTCGAGACGGGAGATCGTCGCCCGGCGGATGTCGCTCGAGGCGTCGAAGGTCGTGAGGTCGAAGTAGCTGGCGTGGTCGAGCGGCTGAGGTGGCCGGCTCGCGTCGTCGCTTCCGAGATAGAAGAACTCGACCTCCGGTGACGCCATGAACTGGAAGCCCGCCTCGTTCGCCCGGGCGAGGTTCCGTCGCAGGACCTGGCGCGGATCACCGGCGAAGGGTGTGCCGTCGACGTTGAGCAGATCGCAGAACATCCGGGCCGACAGATCTCCGCCCTCGCCCCACGCCATGAGTTGAAAGCTTGCGGCGTCCGGCACCGCGAGGACGTCGGCCTCTTGGATCCGGGAGAACCCGTCGATGGCGGAGCCGTCGAACTGGACTCCTTCGTTGAACGCAGTTTCGAGTTCAACCGGTGAGATGGCGACGCTCTTGAGTTGGCCGAGGACGTCGGTGAACCACAGGCGAATCAGCCGGACCCGGCGCTCCTCGATCGTGCGCAGGACGTACGCGCGGTGCTGTTCCATCTCTTGAGGATCGCTCACGAACCGCTCCTCGGCGTTGGTTCTCGGCGTAGTTCACACACCGTTCACATATCGGCAACGATGGAGAAATCGGCGCGGTGCAAAGTATCGCCCGAAGCCGACCGTCAATGGCGACCCGTCGGTATACCCCCCCCTGACGCAGAACCGAAGAAGGTGACCCGTGGCGTACCGTGCCGAATACATCTGGATCGACGGAACCGAACCGTCGGCGTTGATCCGTTCCAAGACCCGGATCCTCCCCGACGGCGAGAAGCCCGATCTGTGGGGCTTCGACGGCTCCTCGACCAACCAGGCGCCCGGGGCGAACTCCGACTGCGTGCTTCGCCCGGTCTTCCAGGTGATGGACCCGATCCGAGGCGGCGACGACGTGTTGGTGCTCTGCGAGGTGCTCCTCCCCGACACGATGGAGCCGCACCCGACGAACCATCGAGCGAACTGTCAGGCCGTCGCCGAGCGCTATGCCGACCAGGAGATGTGGTTCGGGATGGAGCAGGAGTACACGTTCTTCAAGTCCGGTCGTCCGCTCGGGTGGCCCGAACAGGGCGTGTTCTACCCGGCACCCCAGGGCCCCTACTACTGCGGTGTGGGAGCGACCGAGATTGCCGGGCGCGAGATCGTCGAGGCGCACACGACGGCCTGCATGCAGGCGGGGCTCCTGATCTCGGGTACCAACGCCGAGGTGATGCTGGGCCAGTGGGAGTTCCAGATCGGCCCGGCCGGCCCCGTCGAGGTGGGCGACCACATGTGGATGGGCCGCTACCTCCTCTACCGGATCGCCGAGGGATACGGGGTGGATGCGTCGATCTCGGCGAAGCCCATCAAGGGCGACTGGAACGGCGCCGGCTGCCACACCAACTTCTCGACCAAGGCGATGCGTGAGAGCTACGACGCGATCATCGCCGCCTGTGAGGCGATGGGGGCGCCGGGCAAGCCCGAGGAGCACCTCGCCGGGTACGGCCACGGCTACGAGGAACGCCTCACCGGTCTCCACGAGACGGCCCACTACAGCCAGTTCCGCTACGGCGTGAGCGACCGTGGTGCGTCGATCCGGATTCCGTGGCAGGTCGCTCGCGACAAGAAGGGCTATGTCGAAGACCGGCGGCCCAACGCGAACATCGACCCCTACGTGGTGGCGCGGCTGATTACCGAAACGGTCTGCTCGGCCCTCGCCTGAGCTGCTCCGAGTCGGGCCCGGTCGGCGGGACCGGGTCCGACTTGACAGGCTCTCGCCCCCCCTCGACACTGCGCCCGATGGGGGAGGACCTACGAGGGCGGCTGGACCGACCACCCAGCGTGCCGTTCCGCTACGTCCGGTCGCTCGACGGCATCCGCGGCGTCGGCATCCTCGTTGTGATGTTCGGCCACTACGCCACCGGGCTGTCGAAGTGGGCCGGGGTCCGCCTCTTCGGGCTGTCGCTCACGATCGACCTGTTCTTCATCCTGAGCGGCTTTCTGATCACCACCCTCCTGTTGGAGGAATGGTCGAAAACCGGCACCGTGAGCATGCGGAACTTCTATGTCCGCCGCGGGCTGCGACTCCTGCCGGCGCTCGCCGTGCTGTTGGCGTTCGTCGTGGTGGTCGCCGTGGTGACCAAGCTGCTCGGTGTGCCCTGGTTGCCGCTGAAGCTCACCCTCGCCGAAGTCGCCGCCGCGGCGCTCTACGTCTATCCGGTCCTGATCGTGGCGCAGGGTGGCCAGACGTTCCTCTTCCACCTCTGGACGCTGTCGATCGAGGAATGGTTCTACTTCCTCTGGCCGGTCACCCTGACGGCGCTCGGGATGCGCCGCCGCCGGCCCGGCCTCCGCGGACTGCTGGCGTTGATGGTCGGCTTCTACGTGGCCTGCTTCGCGCTCCGAGCCGCCGGTGGACGTGATGTCATCTCGCTGATGGTGGCGGCGCTGCGGCCGGACTCATTGGTCGCCGGATCGTTGATGGCGTTCGGGCTTCGCTGGACCAGGGAGTTCCCCAATCCTCGAGTGGACGCAGCGCTGCGGTGGCTCTCGCGTCTCGGGCTGGTTGGCTACGCCTACTTCTCGATTCTGGCGAAGTACCCGATGGCACCCCAGCCCAGCGGGGTCAGCTACGAAGACCACTACGCCCGCTACCACGAGTTGGCGTTCCAGAGCTGGAACTATCGCTTCGGACTGCTGTGCAGCGTGTTCGTGATCCTCCACCTGTTGGTCGTTCCCGACGGATGGCTCACCAAGGTGTTCTCGCTGCGACCGCTCGTGTACCTGGGTGTCCTGTCCTATGCCCTGTACCTCTGGCACCAGCCGCTGTTCCTGCTCGTCAACAACCGCCGCAATCTCAACGCCGATCCGCTGATCGAAGGGTCGCGTTCGCTGCCCCTCGCGGCGAAGTTCGGCGTCTGCATCGCGGTCGGCCTCGCGGCGATCGCCATCTCCGCCCTCTCCCGGCGATACGTCGAGGTTCCGGCGCTTCGGCTCAAGAAGCGCTTCGAGGTCGTGCACTACGAGGAGAAGCGGTGAGCGCCACCCTGGTGGAGATCTCCGAAGCCGTCGGGTCGATCGTGGCGATCGAAGCGGCCGCCTACGTCGTGTGCGGGGCGCACGTCGCCGACGCAGGACCAGGCGCGGCGGTCGCGTTGTCCTCCCAGAGCATGCACCACGCCTGGCGAGCGGAGGAGCTTCGGCGGCACCTCTTCGCCTTCGGGACCAAGACCGTTGACGACTTCCTGAACGTCCCGCCCGACGTCGCCGCGGAGCTGCAGCGTGCCGAGCATTCGCCATCCGCGCTCGATGCGGCAGCGATCGTGCTCAACGGTGTGATGCGTCCGCTCGCCGAGCGCTACCGGGAACTCGGCGAGCAGTGCAGCCCCGTCGCGGATGGATCCCTCATGCGGACGCTGCGGATCCTCCGGGCTGATCTCGACGCCGACGCCGCGGAGATCGAGCGCATCGTCCGCTGACGGGTCGACCTTCCTGATCACGCTGGGCAGTCCTGCCCGAACCCCTTGCGGCTCTTGACCGGATTCGTATCGTCGCAGGTGGGCTCCGCCGCCTGATGCGGAGCGGCGACTGACGAGAGGGGCGAGTGTGGCGAGCAGGCGAGTCGAACGCGATGACGAGGATCTGGTGCGCTTGTACCTGAGCGACATCGGACGTCACCAGTTGCTCACCAAAGACGATGAGGTCCGTCTCGCACAGCAGATCGAGGCGGGTGCCGCGGCGACCGCCGAGTTGGAAGCCGGCGGCGTGTCGCCGGCGCGAAAGCGGGAGCTGCGACGGCTCGCCCGCATCGGTCGCGAGGCCGAACTGACCTTCGTGCAGTCGAATCTCCGTCTCGTCGTATCGATCGCGAAGAAGTATCAGGCGTCGGGTCTGCCGCTGTTGGATCTCGTGCAGGAGGGGAACCTCGGTCTGATCCACGCGGTGGAGAAGTTCGATTGGCGGAAGGGCTTCAAGTTCTCGACGTATGCGACGTGGTGGATTCGTCAGGCGATCACCCGTGGCATCGCGAACACCGGTCGCACGATCCGTCTGCCGGTCCAC